>CAYMDG010000176.1:0-6706 GCA_964388905.1 uncultured Bacteriovoracaceae bacterium | reverse complement strand
AATCATACTTCAGAGTATTGAATCCATGGGGGCACAACGTGATGATCTTCTTCACTCCATAACCTTTGAAGGTTTCGATGTTGGCCATGGCAAGGGCCTGATAGATGTACTCGTTTCCGAGCTTCTTGGCCGAGTCGCCGCAGCACCCCTCTTCTGTGCCGAGGATTGCATAGTCGAGTCCGGCCGCTTCAAAGATCTTTGCCAATGAGACAGCTACGCGCTTGTTCAGGTCATCGAATGCACCTGCACATCCCACGTAAAAGAGATACTCGGCGCTGCCTTTCTCGGAGAGCAACGGGATACCTAGGTCTTTAGCCCAATCTGCACGGGTATGGGCGCCGATGCTCCATGGGTTGGAATTATTCTCCATGCCCTTGAATACACCCATGAGCTCAGGGGCGAAGTCGGACTCCATCATGACCATGTAGCGCCTGAGCTCAATGAGCTTCGGGAACTGGAGGATATATGACGGACAGGCCTCCACACAAGCCATACAGGTAGTACAGGCCCAGGCCGTTTCCTTTTCGATGCAATCGCCTATGAGCGCGGGGCCCGTATATTCTTCATCGGTCAAAATGCAGTAACTGCCATCTGCATTCATTGCGAACTTGGCCTTCTCTTCGAGATAGGTCCTGATATTCTGGATGACGTCTCTTGGCTTCAACGGCTTGTCGGTGTTGAATGCAGGACAAACCTCTACACACCTGCCGCACCTCATACATGCCTCCTGGTCAAACAGGTCCTTCCAGGAGTACTCCTCAACGTTATGGATACCGAAGGTTTCGGCGCACTCAAACATCTCAGGGGGCATGACCCTGATGGGCGGCGCTGCTTCAGTCGATCTGAGGAAGATGTTTGCAGGTGTCATGAAGATGTGCATGAGCTTGGTGTATCCGACATATACGAAAAAGGTAAGTGCCATGAGCACATGGAACCACCAGAGCAGATAATGAGTTCCCCGTAATGCGCTCTCGCTCATCCACGAGAAGAGCGGGGCTACCAATCTGCCCCCCGGGGAGAACCATACATACTTGTACATGATGCTCGTGGGGTTCATCTCAACGGCTTGCATCCTTATCCCCTCGATAATGAAGCCGGTCACTAAGATGGTGAGGATGAACCACAGGGTAGTGTTATCTTCAGGCTTCTGGTCAAGCCAAACCGGCTTTATTACATATCTCCGGTACAACGCCATGAGGATACCGACAATGGCGAGCATGCCGAACACATTGGCAAAGAGTTTCATGACCAGATAGAAGGTACCCTTCATGAACCAGATGCCTGTGATGGGATATAAAATGTCCGCCTGGAAAAATACGATAGCGGTGGTGATGGTCAAGGCTATGAACCCATAGAAGATAAATAAATGGAATATGCCCTGATAGGGTTCTCTAAGGATCTTCTTATGCCCGAATACATCAACAACAGCATACCATAGGCGTTCGCCTATGTTATCAAGCCGGTTGGTTTCAGTGCCTTTTGCCTGAAAGATTATCTTCAGCCGCGTTCCAAAACCCCCCTTATACAGAGCCCTGCCTAAAAGTAAAAAAGCCGTGAGGGCTAGGATATAAAGGATGATCTGTTCTGTATAGGAACCAGGACTTAAGATATTCCAAAAAACCTCTCTGGTAATTTCTCCCTGCGGTCCGTGCATAGCCCCCCCTGAAAAGGTGAATTATATATGTGAGGCGGACGCGTACGCCCGCCCCTTGTTACTTTGTGCTAACCTTTTATTTTTTTGATCTCGTCGATGAGCGCCGGTACGACGTTGAAGAGGTCGTCCACTATCCCGTAGTCAGCCTTCGTGAAGATAGGCGCTTCGGCATCCTTGTTGATGGCAACGATCACCTTGGAGGTACCCATACCGGCCATATGCTGAATGGCACCGGAGATACCGGCAGCGATGTAGAGATTCGGGCTTACGGTCTTACCGGTCTGGCCGACCTGGTAGGAGTGTCCCCTCCACCCTGCATCGACTGCTGCCCTGGATGCACCGGTGGTGGCAGTGGGACCGAAGAGGTGCGCAAGGTCTTCGAGCATCTTGTAGTTCTCAGGACCCTTCATACCTCTGCCGCCTGATACGATGATCTCGGCCTCGGTCTGGTCCGGCTCTGTGGTAGCCGCTACCTCAACCGCTTTCACCTTTACCGTGATCTTGGCTGCATCGAGGGTTACTGCAACCTTCTCGACGGCGCCAGCGCCTGCGATTTCCTTGGACCCAAGGGCATTCGGCCTGACTGATACGACCTGGGGGTTGCCTGTAGCCTCAACCATGGCATATGCCTTGCCGGCATACAAGGGTCTCTTGGCGATGATCTTGTCGCCTTCCTTTTTCACGTCGACACAGTCGGAAATGGCGCCCACATTAAGCCTGGCTGCCATTGCCGGAGCAAAATCCTTGCCCTGTGCAGATGCACTGCAGAAAATTACGGCCGGCTGAACCTTCTGTGCTACCTGGACGAAAGCCTGGACAAAGGCCTCGGGGATATAGTTTTCAAACTCGGGCCCGTCGACCACATAAATCTTGTCCGCACCGAACTTTGCAAGCTGCGGAGCTACAGCCTCTGCACCCTTGCCGATGACGCATACGCTGACTTCGCCGCCCAATTCCTTTGCCTTGCTGGTTATCTCAAAGGCGCCCTTTTTGATTTCGCCCTTCTGAACTTCCGCGTAAATTAATGTTCCTGGCATGATAGTCCCCTCCTCGCCTTAGATGATCTTCACTTCATCATGCAAAGCCTTTGCAAGAGCTGCCGCCTTGGCCTTTGCATCGTCGCCCGTGATGATCTTGCCAGCCTGGCGGGCCGGAGGCAAAGACATCTCCTTTACAACCGTCATGGGGCCTGCGCTCACGCCGAGTCCGCCCGCATTCTTCACATCGACGGGCTTCTTCTTGGCCTTCATGATGCCGGGCAGTGAAGCGTACCGCGGCTCGTTCAGACCTTTCTGGGCCGACAACACGGCCGGGAGCGGAACATCAAGAACCATCTGGCCGCCTTCGATCTCTCTGGTTACCGTGGCACTCTTCTTGTCCGCGGCTACTTCCAGCTTGATCACCTGGGTCACCACCGGCAGTCCGAGCAGCTCGCCGAGCATTGCCGGGACCTGGCCGCAGTCATCATCAATGGCCTGCTTGCCAAGGAACACTGCGTCATAGGTGAGTCCTTTGATCGCCGCTGCCAAAACCTGGGCTGTGGCATACGGATCGGCCTTGTCGTAGTAAGCGCCATCGTTGACATGGACGGCATCGTCTGCACCCATAGCCAATGCGGTGCGGATAGACTCGATGGCCCTGTCGGGTCCGAGCGAAACGATGGTCACTTTGCCTGCATTCATCTTCTCTTTCATACGGATGGCCTCTTCAACGGCAAACTCGTCAAAAGAAGAGATGACCCACTTGATTCCTTCTGCTGCGATTGTCGTACCTGCTATCTTGATCAATGTCTCGGTATCAGGTACCTGTTTCAAGCAAACAACAGTATTCACAGTAAACCTCCTTCCTCTTTGTTTTTATCCTGTAGGTATCTTTCTTCCATGCCTTGCTTCTCTTTTGAACCCTGCTTACCTATCCTTAAAGACCGGCTTACGTTTGTTCTGGAAGGCATCGGTCCCTTCCTTGCCGTCATTCGAGACGGTGACCCTCGCGAAGTTCTCAATCTCGATTTCCAGTCCCTCGTCCAGGCTGACATCGAGCCCCGAGGATGCCGCATCAATGGCCGCGCTTACCGAGAGCTTGCTCTTGGATGCTATTACTCTGGCCAAGGCCCTGGCCTCATCCATGAGACTGCCCTGCGGGACAACCTTGTTCACAAGCCCTATCGCCAATGCTTCGGCAGGTGTTATGTGGTTGCCGGTGAGTATCATCTCCAGGGCCTTGCCCTTGCCCACGATCCTCGGCAACCGCTGGGTGCCGCCAAAGCCCGGCATAATCCCTAAGTTGATCTCGGGTAATCCCAGACGCGCCTTGTCGGAGGCTATGCGCATATGGCAGGCCATAGCCAGTTCGAGCCCGCCGCCAAGGCAGAACCCGTTTATTACGCAGATAATGGGCCTTAATGCACCATCAATGGTGTTCATCAAGAGGTGGCCCTTGTTCGCATAGTCCTGTACCTGGTGGATGCTCTTCAATCGCTGGATCTCGCTGATGTTGGCCCCGGCAACAAAGGCCTTGCCCTTGCCGGTGAGCAGGATCACACGCACCCGATTGTCCGCACATGCGGTCAGAACCATATTGGTGATGTCGTCTATGGTCTTGATGCTCAGCACGTTCATGGGCGGATTCTCGACCGTCATCACTGCAACACCGTCTTCATCAACCTCATAGGTGCAGTTTGCAAAGATACTCTCACCCTGGACAAGCTCCTCCAGGACCCCAGGGGCGCTGAAGCGCTCAGGTCCGTACTCGTCGGCCAATGCACCGAAGATATCATGGATTGTTGACCAGCCCACCTTGTCTTCGGCAAAGTGGAGAGGCCCCCAGGATACCTTGGTGGGGAAGTTGGTGCCATAGACCATACCCGTATCGCAATCATGGGCGGATGCCAGACCCTCGGATACGATCAGGAGAGATTCCCTTATCTGCACGGTCAAAAGCCTCTCGGGTGAGAAGGCAAGACCGCTCATGCCGTTCTTTTTCCTCCATGCGTTCAGAAAGGTCAGTGCCTCTTTGGATGGGGCCTTTGCCTTTCCGGAATAGTCATAAAACCCTTTGCCAGTCTTCTGACCGTACAAGCCCTTCTTCACCAGGGCCTTCATGAGTTCCGGCGTCGGTGTCCGGCTGCCGAAAGACTCTTCAAATGACTCGGAGGCATGCAGGCCGACATCAAGACCCACAAGGTCCCACAGCGCAAAGGGGCCTATGGGCATGCCGAACGCCACCATGGCCTCGTCGATCTCCTCCATGGCGGCCTCACCATCCATCAGAGAGAGCACTGCCTCGTTCAGATAGGGGATGAGCACGCGGTTCACGGCGAATCCGGTACCGTTCTTCACCTTGATGGGGACTTTATCTATGAAGAGCGTGAATTCCATCATGGCATTTAAGGTCTGGGAAGAAGTATTATCGTCGTATACTATCTCCAGGAGTTTCATCACCGGAACCGGATTGAAGAAGTGCAGCCCTACGAAACGGTCTTTTTTCTTGATCTTGGCGGCAATATCAGGGAGTGACAGTGATGAAGTGTTGGTGGCAAGGATCGTCCGTTCGCCACAGAGCTTTTCCAACTCTGCAAAGATGACCTGCTTGAGTTTCAGGACCTCGGGGACAGCCTCAATAACCAGGTCCGCCTCGCTGAAAAATTTCTTGTCGTATTGTACGGAACCGCTTAAAAGACTCTGGCAGGCCTGGGCCTTCTTGGGGTCGAGCTTGCCCTTGGCGACCAGCTTGTCATAGACTGCCTTGGATGTGTCAAGGGCCTTGTCCACGAACTTCTGCTCAACATCCTTGATGAAGCACTCGATGCCAACTGATGAAAGGACATGGGCAATCCCTCCTCCCATGGCGCCGCCACCGATTACAGCAACCTTTTTAACCTGCATGGCTTACGAACCTCCTCAAAAAAGAGTCAGTTATTTCCCTTCACAAATCCGTTAATGAAGGAGTTCCCCACCATAGTTGCCACTTCATGGACATCGAAACGCTTACGCTTGGCTGTAACGAGGTACGTAGAAAGCTCATCCAATGAACCGAAGATAATCCTGGCGCAGAGCTCAGGCTTAAGCTCGTCCCGGAATACACCCTGCTGCTGGCCCTGGGTAACTATGTCTGCAATAATATTGAGATATGCGAGAAAATGCTTGTTCTTGTATTCCCGCATGAATTTATTCGACTGTCTGAGCTCGACCTGTATGACCTCTGCAAGTGCGCGGTCGGCCTCTACGATGGTGAGATGGTTGTCGCAGAATTTGATGAGCTTCAGGCGCGGGTCGTCGATGTTTTCCAGGTCGGTTTTCACCGTCTTGATGATCCTGGTGAGCTCTTCTTCAAACAACGAGATCAGGATATCGTCCTTGTTCTTGAAATAGAGGTATATGGTCCCGTCGGCCACGTGGGCCTCGCGGGCAATTTCCGACACCTTCGAGTTGTAGAATCCCTCCATTGCAAAAACCTGTTTTGCAGCATTCAATATCATGCGATATTTTTCTTCACCCCTCATTTTAAACCTTCCTTATCGCGTATGATCTTCATGGCATGATTGCTTCGTTTAAATAATGCTATAATTGCTTAATAATAAAATGTTCTAAGAGGGGGCTCAGGTATTCCTGAGCCCCCTTGTACTTCAATCTGACTCTACTTCAACAGCTTTCTGTTCTCGACGAGGGTATCGACAACGGACGGATCCGCCAGAGTGGACGTATCGCCGAAGTCTTTGAAGTCATTTGCAGCAACCTTCTTCAGGACGCGGCGCATGATCTTGCCGGAACGGGTCTTGGGGAGACCATCGGCCCACTGGATAATGTCTGGAGTCGCGATGGGGCCGATCTCCTTTCTCACGTGAGCGATGAGGGTCTTCTTGAGGTCATCCGTCTTGGCCACGCCGGTATTGAGCGTGACGTATGCAAAGATGCCCTGGCCTTTGATATCGTGGGGGAAGCCTACAACTGCGGCCTCAGCAACATTCGGGTGAGAAACAAGGGCGCTCTCAACCTCGGCGGTGCCCATGCGGTGACCGGAGACATTGATAACGTCGTCCACGCGGCCTGTGAT
>CAYMDG010000175.1:0-6770 GCA_964388905.1 uncultured Bacteriovoracaceae bacterium | reverse complement strand
CGCCCACATCCCTCGCCGGGAGATGGAATGCCGGGTAAGGGACTGCCGGGCTGCTTTATAAAAGGAGTTCTTATGAAGGTCATCATGCCGGTCATGCTCATGCTGTTTCTGGGTGCTTTTGTCTGTGAGGCATATGCCGTCGATGAGGCGGCCATCTTCAGCCACAAGCCGGGCATCTGGGCCATAAAAGGGAAGGGGACCCTGGACAGATGGATCGTGATCCACAACCTCGCTGAAGCCAAGGACACCGGGATCTTCCACATCGAGGTTATCGGACACGTCAAGGGCAGGCCCTCCTGGGACATCAAGCGCATCTGCAACCACATGGCCATCACGAAAGATGCCCTGAAAAGGAGCGTCACCAAGGCTATGAACAAAGGCGCAGTCTACCCCGAGGCCTTTGACGACGCCCATGCCAGGTGGAAGAAGGACGCCGAGGCAGGGCAGAAGGTTGTCTGCGACAGGTCGGTGCTTGAGTGCCTTCCTGCGAAATGATTGAACCCGGTAACCGGCCATGCTCTGCCAGAAATGTGGTTTCAGGGAAGCCTGCTGCATCGTCACGAGCGGCGGCGCCGAGTGCTATGAGCTGCACCTGTGCCTGACATGCAGGGACGCGCCGGGACCCGCCCCGCGTGCCGAAGACCAGCTGGCCCTGGTGGCCCCGGCCATGGAAGATGCCCGTGAAAAGGGCCTGATCGATGAAGATGTCGCATGAGCCCTGGACATCGACGCCCAGGAGATCATGTGGATCATGGACGGCCTCGGGGTGTCCGAACCGGCAGTGTGGGAGGAATTAAGGGCTTGCCTGGTCATTGAAGAAAAGTAGTCGGCAGGTGTTAGAATAGTCATAGGGCACCTTATCAGCATAGCAATAGAGACCTCTGTATAACCTTAAGTATGTCCAGCATGCATCAATAAGTGATTCACCTTCATGAAAGCCCTAGCCTCATTAAGCAGTGTCATGTCTTTTTGCTTTGTTGTTATGGGTCACCCATTTATGAATATAGAAATCTAGGTGATAATAGGTCAAGGGAAGTTTGCCCGAAAATGTGTCCAATATCATATTATCAAGGCAAATCTACTTGATAATCAATGGTTAGCTTTGGGAGATAAATAAACGTATGCATGTAATCTACTTAATTGATGGAGAAAATTTAACTTATCGTTATCAAGCTATGGTAAAGGATGGATGTCTTCCATGTTCAGATGTAATACATGAACGTGATACTTTCGTCTGGTCACCTAATTTGTCACATGTTAGTGCATGGCAAATTCTAAGGATTTCTTACTATACGAGTATTGTTGGAGATGATTTGCGGCTTCAAGAAATTTCTGAAAAAATTGCCAATATAAAATACAACAACCGTTACGGCTTTGGGTTCTTGAATCCACATGTTTTCAAGAAGCAAAATAGAAGTCAGAAAACAAAAAGCGTGGATATTAATCTCGTCACTGATCTCTTAAGACATACATACAACAAATCAATTGATGAAGTTTTTATTTTGAGTGGTGATGGAGATTATATACCCACTGTTCAAGAAGTCATGAGACAGGGGATTAGAGCAGCTATTGGAGCTTTTAGTTCAGGTGTAGACCCCCGACTTCGAATCATTGCTGATGAGTTCGTTGATTTGGACAATTTATTTTTTGAGAAGGAAGAGAAGAGCTAACCAGCGCATCCAGGCGGACCCTTGGGGCCGCGCGGCCGTGCAAAGTTCATCACTAACCTGCCCCAAGGGCCGCTGATGCGCAACGTTAGACGGCAATCAGTAGGGAGGTTTTACCATGCCTTTAGACAAGAGCCAGTTATACTATGGACCGATTTACCATAGACTCCTCGATCCCCCACTGGCAGAGGCTCGTCAAGTAGCCGTAAACCTCATCACTGAAGGATCATCTGTTTTAGATATAGCCTGCGGCACTGGTCAGCTCTGCTTTGAGCTTAGGGAGCATAAGCACTGCCAGGTGGTTGGCCTTGACTTGTCATTACGCATGCTGGAATTCGCTCGAAAATCAAATCCTTTTCAAGATGTAACTTTTGTTCATGAAGATGCCACTGACATGAATACCTTCGGGGATCATTCATTTGACTACGCCACCATGTTATTCTTGATGCATGAACTACCCATTCAACAACAGGTCCGTGTACTTAAAGAAGTACTACGTGTAGCTAGCAGAGGGATTATTATTGACTCTGTAGCCCCGCTTCCAAGGAATGCTGGCGGGATTGGTATTCGCATAGTGGAAGCAACATTCGGGTATGATCACAACCCGAACTTCAAGGCCTTTCTTGCGACAGGAGGTATACGCGGAATACTCCTGAAAACTGGCCTTCCAATCAAGCTGGAATACTCCTCTGTATTCTGGCGAAACTGTCGTGAAGTTGCAGTGGTATCCACACAGGAGTAGAGTGCTACCATATGACTTAGATATTTCGGTCAGTTTTTCAAAATGGCCGCCTAACCAAAGCATGCACCGGACGGCTTACAGCCGCCGGTGATGCCTGCGTTGGATTTACACTGCGCAAATAGCCCCAAAATAGAATTAAACATGAAAAGGGAACCTGCTAATAACATCATAAAATATGCAAAGAATGAGTGTGAAGGAAATGGCACTGCACGTAACATTTCATTTTTAAAATTTTCAATTTTACATGAGGTAGAGCGCTATGGGTTTTTTGTATGAAGCAACGAGCTTCAATGGTTGGGCTATCTGGCTTAGTGTTCTCTTTGCTTTGATGGCTTTCAATGAACTTGGCCGTACCACAAAATGGGGCGGGTTAGTACTCTTTCTGATTCTTCCTATAGCATTAACTATTTTTGTCTGGCCAACAACTGCAGCCCCGGGCAACGAATATGGTACGGGTACCTGGTTTAACTGGGTAAAAACCTACTCTGCCCTTGCAGGCTGTCTTGGTTTTATGGCTATCCGCTATATTCCGGAACTTGCCAAAAAGAAGTGGGCCTTATGCTTTCCTGCCTTTATCTTGGCTATCAATATCCTTGAAGCATGTATTCGTGATTTCCAATGCTTTTCATATGGTGCATGGAGCGGAGCGTATATAGACAATCTTTGGGTGATGTCAGGACCATGGAATATCATGAATGGTATAGCCGGCCTGCTTAACATCGTCACCATCTGCGGCTGGCTTGGTATTTTTATTTCTAAAGACAAGACAAAGGATATGATCTGGCCTGATATGATTTGGCCCTGGATCATCGCTTATGATTTGTGGAATTTCGCCTATACCTACAACTGTATAGCCGATCATTCATTTTACTGTGGCTTGGCATTGTTGCTTGCCTGCACCATACCTGCTTTTTTTATCAAAAAAGGAGCGTGGCTGCAGCATCGCGCACAGACCCTTGCTTTGTGGATTATGTTTGTCATGACGATACCTTCGTTTGCAGATCGCATCGCTCCTGTCGCCACCACTCATGATCCCAAAGCGTTCTTTACCGTTAGCCTCCTTGCCTTGATCGCCAATGTCGCACTGGCGGCTTATCAGTTTAATAAAATTCGTAAAAACAAGCTTAATCCAATGAAAGATGAAATCTATGTGGAAACAAATGCTTATAGGCAGGTCATTGAAGAAAACAGATAATTGAGCCGACCCTATTCATTGGAGGAATCCAACAAAGGCATTCGCCGGACGGCTTTCAGCCACCGGTGATGTCCATCGTTGGCTCTAAATTGAAGATGAAGCAATATTTAATCTATGCTATCATCTTATTAAGAGGATTATTGAGATGAATAGAGAGTTCAGCGTAGTTATTGAAAAAGATGAGGACGGGTACTTTATTGCTTCAGTTCCCGCATTGCGAGGGTGTCATACTCAGGCAAAGTCACTTGATATACTCATGAGAAGAGTCAAAGAAGCAATCGAACTCTGTCTTGAAGTGGAAGAACCAACACAAACCGAATTTATCGGTGTTCAACGCGTGGCGGTCAATGCTTGAGTACCCTTCCTGCTGTCACAGGTAATCGTCTCATCAAATCCCTTAAGAAATTGGGTTTTGATGTTGTTCGCACTAAGGGCAGCCACCATTTCCTCAAACACCCAGATGGCAGATGTACAGTAGTGCCTTTACACGCAGGTGAGAATATAGGACGAGGGCTTATGGCTCAGATTATGCGTGACTGCGAGATAACAGCAGAAGATTTGAAGAAAATCCTATGAGTGAACAAGCCAATCAGGCGGACCACTGGGGCCGCTCAGCCTAGCATAACTTAACGCAGACCTTCCCCAGTGGCCGCTTATCCGCACGTTAGATGCTATCCGATAGAATGCCGATAAGTATTGCTTGATAATGCGCATCAATAGATCTATTATATGCGCATAAGGAGGCAGGCATGCAACCCAATATCTTTAATCCCAAGGCACCTAAAAAATCTACCAATCTCAGTATCAACAGCGATCTACTCACACAAGCCAAGCAGAGCAATATCAACTTATCAAAAGCATTGGAGCAGCGTCTTGTGGAAATGCTGCTGGAGGAAAAACGCTGCAAATGGAGAGAAAAGAATAAAGAAGCTATCGACGTATATAATCATCGGGTTGAAACCTCAGGGGTTTTCAGTGATCATTTGAGGAATTTTTAATGGCACAATTTGATGTATACGAGAATCCTAATGAGCATACAAAAAAGAACGTCCCTTATCTTCTCGACCTTCAAGCTGACCTTCTCAACTCTCTTGCAACACGTGTTGTAGCACCTCTTGTAAGTGCATCAGCAATGGGTAAACCAATAGACCATATTAATCCGCAATTTCAAATAAAACGAAAGACTGTATATATGTCTACTGCAGAGTTGGCAGGTGTTCCTGTTCGTGCATTGGGCGATCAGGTCGGTTCCCTCAAGGATCAACGTCATATTATTATTTCAGCTCTTGATTTCTTATTCACAGGTTTCTAAAGGCAGCCAACCATGGCATGCACACGGTCGGGCTGACGCGCGCCGGTGATGCAAGTCGTTCGGTGACAAAATTATGATGAAATTGATCGATTTGGGTTTTGATCCCTGGTTCGAAGCATATGTGGATGACCTGCGCCAAGAGGATCAAGGCATTGCCCGTGTTTCGGCAGTTGACCGCAACTCGTACATCATAAGGAATGAACTCAGGGAGATCCCGGCTGAACTTGCAGGGAAGTTCTATTTCCGTGTTGAGTCCCCGGTCAAACTGCCGTGCGTCGGCGATTGGGTCACGGTGCAGTATCACAATGATGGCACCTCGGCAATCATCCATGGAGTCTTTCCGCGAAGGACGTTTTTACGCCGCAAATGTTCAGGCATGGAAGTGGACTACCAGATGATTGCCGCCAACATTGACATCGCTTTCATTGTCCAGTCATGTCACTTTGACTTTAATCTCCCGAGAATGAATCGGTATTTGGTGATGGCGGCTGACGGCCGTGTCGAGCCGGTTGTCATCCTTGCCAAGACGGACCTGATCTCCCACGATGAGCTGCAACAGAAGCTTGCTGCCATCAGGCAGGCAGGCATCACCACCAGGGTTATTGCACTGAGCAACATAACCGGCGCCGGACTTGACGAATTCCAGCAGGTGTTAGTGTCGGGACGGACATATTGCCTGCTCGGGTCATCCGGAGTCGGCAAGAGCACCCTGATCAACCGTCTGATCGGACGGGATGCCCTTGATACAAAAGCCGTCAGCGGAACAGGAGAAGGCACCCACACCACATCGCGCCGGCAACTCATCGTTCTTGATAAAGGCATGATGTTCATCGATACCCCTGGAATGAGAGAACTGGGCCTTCTGGGCACCAGTGACGGGGTGAACAAAGGGTTTGAAGATATTATCGGGCTTTCCGCGGCGTGCCGCTATGCCGATTGCAGCCATACTCGGGAGTCAGGCTGTGCAGTTCTTGCTGCAGTTACAGACGGCGAGTTGAGTGAAGAGCGCTATTCCAGTTATATGAAACTCAGGAAAGAGTCAGAGCACTATGAGATGTCGTACCTGGACAGACGCAAAAAGGACAGGGCATTCGGACGCTTCGTTAAGACAGTAAAGAAAAATATGAAAAGGTGAATGACGTGCACCGAGCTGTGAACAGGGAGCTAAACCGGATATCCCGGTTCAATTCATCAGAAGGAGGCACCATCTGTGCTGACTGACACCAGGGTCTACAATTGGGTTCCCAGGCACCAATCCATGATGGGATCTCCCTTTGTCCACGGTGAGACTCTGCGCGCCAGGCTCGATCTTCGCCGGTACCTGATTGCCGGAGATGGGCACCGGATTCCGTTCCCCCGCCGGGTTTTAAACTCACAGAGGTACCTTGATGCCAGCTCGTGCAATGTCCGTCTGTATGTGGAGACCGACAACCAGCCGTACCCGGGGGTCAATTACGTCATGGAGATCAACCTGCCGGGCAGCCGGGATCTTTTCTATCGAACCGCCCGCGTGGCGAAACAGGTGCTGTCAGGGCTGCGGGCGCCTTTAGCAGGCAGGGTCGGTTTGATGGGTCCGCTGGCAACCGGAGTGTGGATAGGGGCCAATATCATGCTTGACCCGTCGCCCCTTGCGGGTGAGTCGCACTGGACAGCGCGGACGGAACTCGATAGCGGGCCGGCAACGATCCGCTACGACTACCTGCCCTGATGGGCATAAGATTATCCATTGTGCAAAAGAATCTTGCGGAACTGATTATATCATCACTATGCAACATTTATAAGGTTATGATTGATGACAGTTCAGTGCGTTGTCCAAGGAGAACATGCGTGATGCAGCGAAGCTATCGCCTTCAG
>CAYMDG010000174.1:0-6788 GCA_964388905.1 uncultured Bacteriovoracaceae bacterium | reverse complement strand
AAACAGTATGCCACGCCTCAGCTGATAGCCACATATCCGGATAATCAATGGGCTGGGGCATGACCCAGTAAACTTGACACTCCCACCACTGCCGCATGGCAAAGTACATAAAGCTCCCGAAGTTCGCCGGTGGCGTCTCACTCATCATGTCGTGATGCTCATCAAGGTGAATGATGAGATGGGGAGGACGGATAGCGCCGTCATCGGCCAGTCGCCGCCACTGCCGGAACGCCTCGTGATGGTGCCTGACCATGAAGTCCACAGGGCGCTCAGCCCACTCCAGAATTTTTTCAAGCCGGCGCACCGGCTGCTTGAAAAGCGCAAAATAGTCCAAGTCTATGTCCAAGATGACCGTCATGGTTTCATTGCCTGGCGTGATGCTGCTTGTGGATTTGCCCCTAACACCTGGCATCAGCTGTGGCCTGGAGCGCTGTCAGCGAACGCGTCTGGCCAGCCGCCGTGCTGGTCTATGACCTTGTCGATCTCCTTCATGAGGCGGATGGTTTCGTGCAGGGCGATGACGATGCGGTGGTAGTGGGTGAGGTCGTCGGCCGAGAGGGTCCGGCCCTTGCGGTCCTTGAGCCATTTCTGGCAGACCTGGTAGCCGCCGATGTGGAAGTTCCAGACATCCTCGGAGACGCCATGGAAGCCGATTGTACCCTTACCCTTACCTTTAACTGCCTTGACTGCGTCGAGCCAGACTGTATCGTCTGACCAACCCACCTTCTCAACGACGGGAGCGCCGGGTCCGGTGAAGGTGAGGGCCACGGGCAGGCGTTGCCCGGGGGCGACGTCGTAACCCCAGGCCTTGCCGGCCTGAGCATAGCGGGAGGAAAGGGCTTGCTGGACGGCGGCCTCAACGAGGTGAAAGGCGACAAGTTCGCCTCCAAGCTTGGCCAGAGCGTAGAATAGTTTCAGCGTAGATGTGAGCGGCAGGCGTGGAAAATCGATTTTCAGGAACTCTGCATATCGACTTCTATAGCCGGGACTGTGAAACACCGCATAGGCGTAGTGGAATATATTTTCGGCGGTGATACCTTTGGGTAAGCTGTGTGCCTGGGTTTGCGGAATACTCAGCGAGTTGGCCAATGCCTTGAGGAATGCCGATGATAGGTTCGGTTCTTTTTCAGCACCGAGAGAAAGACTGCTCTTACCGAAAATGGCCTTCCTAAATGTGAAGAGCGGAAAAATAGCGGACTGGGTTGAATATTCAGCGCATTTTGCTTCGGAAATAATGTTGGAACAAAAGAAATGATCTGTGCCGCTTGCCTTGTTGCTCCTCGCTGTCAGCAAGGCTATATTCGGGCCGGCCAGCATATGACCCATTACCTCAGGACGAGGCCAGTCGATCATCCCCTCGCTCCAGTAGATCAAGCGTTTATCGAAGGGGCGATATAGGCAGTCCTCGATATGCTTCTCCCAATTTTTTTCGGTCTGCACGTATTTTCTCGCTGCCGTAAGTTTCCAGCCGCGTGTGTCACCATCGGGGTATTTATCGGAACCGCAACCAGCAAAATACCTTGCGCGAATTTCTGCGTCGGAAACTTTCGGATTGGCAAAGTCAGCGATGCGGGCGAGTAACTCATAACGGTCAAAATCGACAACAAAACGATCACGCGCAGTGATGAAACCGGCACTACTCACGGGCATAGCGTCGTTAATACGCCAACCGCAGTTGTATTCGTCCCGGCAGTCTATATTTCGCGGCTCAAAGAAGTAATAAGGCGAATCGGGCTTGAGGATCGCAAAAAAAGTGTCCTTCACGCTATGATCGGCGAGCCATGCATATTTTGCCTCGCGGGTGCCCCATAGATCGGCATGCTGCACTGAAGACTTGACGCCCGCTTGTGTTGCGAGGCAGATGGAGACTCCTTGCCGTATGTCGAAAACGTTTTTGTCATCCGAGCCATCTGGTGATTGCTCCTTCTTGTTGGCATTTCCGTGCAGGTCGAGCACGCGCACCCGCTGGAACGTAGTCATGAGGCTTTGCCGCATCCCTCGAAAGGTCGGATTGCCGAGATAACCGTGATTGGTAATGTAGCCGAGGACGCCGGTGCGGGTTTTTTCAATTGTCGTCTGTGCCGTGCGGATGAACTTCACATAGTCATCCTGCAGCCAGAGCTTCCGTTCGCTCATCGCTTCACCGTCCACGATTTTGTAAGCGTCTACGATTTTCTGGGCCTGCTTGGTCATGTTGGATGAGATGCCAGCATACGGCGGATTGCCTATGACGACGGTGAAGCGTTGGTGCCGTTTGATGGCGTTGACGGCCTGGGCTTCATGGGCGAGGGCAGGAATCATTACCGCGAATCGATCTGAGAAGTCGTGCGGTGGCTCCAGGGCGTTGGTGAGGTAGACCCGCACCCGCTCGTCGCTGCCGAAGCGGTAGCCCGTCTCATAAAGTTTTAGCCCGACCTTCATGTGAGCGATGGCATAAGGGGCCATGAGCAGTTCATAGCCATAAAGCCGGAGGAGCAATTGCTTTGGGACATAATCATTCCAAAGCTGGCCGATTTCCCTGGCGCTGCGCCCTGAGGCTTGCCATTTCTTGACCATCGTCTTGTGAATAAGATCGATGACCTCCACCAGAAAGGTGCCCGTACCCGTGGCCGGGTCGAGGATCTGGACGAAGGCTTCTTCCGGTTTGGTGCCCGGTGGGATCTTGAGGCCTGGGTGGCGCGCTGCCATCTCGCCCCAGGTGGTGGTGTCGGCCAGGCCGTCGTCCAAGCCAAATTCAGTGCGCAGGAGTTCATTCACCGAGCGGACGATGTAGGAGACCACCGGCCGGGGGGTGTAGAAGATCCCTCGCTTGACCTTCTCGTGGGGGTCGTACTCGTTGAGAAAGAGCTCGTAGAAATGGATAACCGGGTCCTCTTCGGGCTTTCGGTCCCCGAAGTCCCGGACCACGGCTTCCATGTTGGCGGCGTCCAGGAGTTCCACCACCTCGCTGACCCCGAGCTCGTCGAAGTCAATGCCCGGGCCCCTCCCGACTTTCCCTTTGCGGCCTCCCACGTCCAGGAAGGTCTCCATGAGCTCCTTGAGGAAGGGATTGGTGACCGGCATCTGGGCTGCCAGATCATCGGCGGTCTTGGCGCTGGGGTTTTCCACCCGGGCCGAGAGGAGGCCGTAAGTGATGGTCTGGGCGTACATGTCCGCAAAGCCGTCGGCATCCAGGTCGTGGACCAGGGCCTCCTGGAAGGCTTTCATGAGCTTGGTCAGGGGACCATTCGCCGTTTCGATGGCCAGGACGGTCTTGATGCGGTCGCGGATGGCCCGGGCCAGCTCCGCCAGCCGCACAGCCAGGTCCCTGGAGGTGGTGATGACCTCTCGGTGCCGCAGGGTGAAGGCTGAGCGCCAGGTCTTGCGCCACTTTTCCAAATCGTCTGGGTCATCGGGCCAGAATAACTTCCCAACCAGCATATCCGCCACGTCATCGAGGTGGAGAGGAGTATCCAGGTTGTCCCAGCCGAGGACCTTGAGTGTGGGCAGGTCGTTCTTCTGACCAGGTTGGGCGAAGTGGGCGAAGCTGATCTGGCGCTCATCCCCCTCACCGTAATTGGAGACAAAGAGCAAATCATCGGCTTGCCAGCCGGCCCGCTCGGCGCTGTTGGCCGAGGCCCGCTTCTTCAGCACCACCCGGCTGAGAATACGCCGGAGGGCCACGACGGGGAGGCGCTTCGGCTCAAACTTGACAAAAAAGATGCCCCAGGGCTGGTTCACCGACAAAGGCCGCAGGCGCTTGATCTCCTGAATCTTGGCGGCGTTGGCCTCGTCAATGCCGAGTTCCTCGGGCGTGTAATCGAAGGTCAGCTCCTCAAAGTCCCCGGAAATGATCGGCCAGTCTAACTCTTCCTGGAGGAACTTGATTAGCGATGGAAAGGTACGAATCCGCCTTAACGTCTCTCGGTAATCCGGCATCGGTTTAGCCCTCGTTCAGTTCCATCCAACACTTGAGTTTTGGCTTGACTCCCACAGGAGCATCCACACGCCTGAGGTAGCTGTTCTTGATGTGCTTGAGCACTTTGGCCCGGATCTCTTTTAGGGTTTTCTCCTCGGTGATGCACTTGCGAGGGGTTTCCGGTTTGGAGCGGATGCTCGCGATAATCTCTCCGGGCTCCTCAAGGATGGTGTCCCGGTCCAGGTTATAGAGATACCAGCGCGTCGTGCCCGCTTCCTCGGTGAACTCGTTGGTCTCCTTGTCCAGCGCCGGCAGGCCATAACAGAAGAAGACTCCTCGGGCACCCTTGGCCGGACGCTTGCGTCCGCTGAAGATGGCGCCGGGCAGGCCGTTAAGCAAGCCCGCGAGCTCGGGGTTCTCTTCGAGCAGAGCCTGGTACTCGAGGTGCATCTCCTCGATGGCGGTTTTCGTGCCCTCGTAGGCGTGGTTGAACTCCTTAAGTGCCGCGTAGTCGTCCTCAGGCCTGAGCAGCTTCTTGCCCTCAATGCCGAGAGTCTTGGAGATCATGAGGGTTTTCTGGGTGACTATGCTGTAAAGCGTCAGGATGGCGTTCAGCTCATCCGGGGGGAGGAAGTTCCAGAAAGACACCTTGCCCCGGAACGGCGCGACCTCGGGATGGTCCTGGATCAGCTGCTGCTCTACTACGGGGTTCAGGCGCCGGTCCACGCGCCCGATCCGTTGCATGAGACGAATCGGGTTCCAGTGGATGTCGTAGTTGACCATGCGGCAGGCGTCCTGGAGGTTGAGACCCTCGGAAAGCACGTCGGTGGAGATAAGGACGCGGGTCTCCACCATGCCCTTTGCCTTGAGTTCGGCAGAGGTCGTGCCGTTGTAGTAGGGCGAGAAGCGCCGGATGATGTCGGCGCGGTTGCCCTTGCTGGCGCTGTCGACCTGGGCGACCCCGTCGATACCGGCTCCCTGGAGTTCCCTGAAGAGATAGCGGGCCGTGTCGGCAAACTCGGTGAAGATGAGGACCTTCTGGCCTTCCAGGTCCTTGGACTTGAGGAGGCGGATGAGCTTTTTGAGTTTGTCGTCGTGTCGAGGCTCAAACTTTCTGGTCTCATCAAGAAAGCTGGCGATTTGATCGAGGTCGAGGAAGGTCTCCTGCATGATCTCAACGACCTCGTATTCGTCCCGACTGAGCTTGGTCACGGCGTCAAGGAGCTCTTGGGGGATGACATCCTCATCGGCATCCTCAACTTCCTCCTCGTCCCAGAACGACCGCTGGCGCTGGATCACATAGCCCAGGACCTCAGCGTGCTGCTGTTTCCAGCGCTCCAGGCGCTTCTTTTCGGCATCGGTTTCGCTGTGGACCTCAAGAAACGCCAGGAGCTTTTTCAGCAAGCGTTCGCAGGAGAACTCGAAGGCGTAGACGGAGCTCTCGAACCGTTTCAGGAACTGGGTGCGGATCAGGCTGATGACCTGCTTCTGGCGGTTCTCCTCCAAGGGATCGATGCTCTTATCGTCACCCTTGTAGTACGCCAGGGGGTAATAAATCGGGAGACTGAACAGGGGACTCTTCCGGGCAAATGCTTTCTCGAACAGTTCCAGGAGACGGCCGTAGGTTTTGCGAATGGAGTAGTCGGCGACTGCCGGCGCCTTTCGTTCCGGGAAGACGGCAGCTGCGCCGGTCTCGCGGATCTGGCTTGCCCGGGCATAGGCCCGGCTGCGCTGGACGACCAGGTGCCGGAATATCTGGTCGCCGGCCAGGCTCTGCTGGGCCTCGACCAAATTCTCACCGAGGTCGAGTCCATCTCCGCCGAGCCGCTTCCTGAGAGCTTGCTCCATTTTATTGAAATGGCCTCGCAGGTTGTTCACCCCCAGGGTTCGAGCGAAGTAGGTTTCATTCCGGCGCGTGAAAAGCTCGGCCATGTGCCGGAAATCGCTCAAGCGATTATTGATCGGGGTGGCCGTCAACATGAAAAGCGTTTTCGGGCGTATGGTATTATCCAGGAGATCGTAAAGTCTGTAGTAGCGCGACCGGTCAATACCGGCGTTAATGTTCCCCTCATTCCCCGGGTTGCGGAAGTGGTGGGCCTCATCGATGATGACGACGTCGGCGAGTTCGGCGATACGACGGAACCGGTCCGGGAACTCCCCCTTCCGGTTGAGGTCCGTGTGGCTAAAGACCGCGAGGTTGCTGAAGTCGGCCCCCCCCCCAACGCCGCCGATGTGAGAGAGCCAGTCACGCAGATGCGGCTCCCAGACACCTTCCTTCGTACCCTTGGGGGCAAAGAGGACGACCCGTTTACCCTCGTGCAGGATCAGGCGCTCGATCAGCATCAGCCCCACGAAGGTCTTGCCGAGACCGACCCCGTCGCAGAGGAAGGCGCCACCATGCTGGCGGGCAATCTTCATGAGGGCCCAGTAGGCTTCCTTCTGATAGCGGTCGATCTTCCCAAACATCTTCGAACGGGTTTCCTCCCACTCGCTGGCTGTTATCTCGCGTCCCCGGAAGAACTCGTGGAGGGCCTTGGTATAAACGTCAAACGGGGTATAGGCGTGCGTGTGCCGGGAGATGAGGCTCAGCACGTCATCGGTAATTTCCTTCGCCTCATTCCAATGCTTATCAAACCATTCTTGCAGCTGGGCGACCTCTCGGCCGCTCTGAACCTGGATGTTGAGCTCTATGTTTTCGGTGAGTCCGGGGCGGGTAAAATTGCTGGAACCGACGAGCGCCTGTGCTCCGACCACCTCGAGCTTGGCGTGGGTGATATAAGCCTTGGCGTGGAACTTGTCCTTATCGTAAACGCGACAATCGATCTGGCGGGATTTGAGGGCCTCGCTGATCGCCGGCACCCCATTGAGGAAGGGATTCGCTTCCTTCTCG
>CAYMDG010000173.1:0-6810 GCA_964388905.1 uncultured Bacteriovoracaceae bacterium | reverse complement strand
CCTGCCCGCAGCCTGTGATACTGGCCAAAAAGGCCCTGGAGGAAAACGACGAGGTCATTGTCCTGGTTGATGACAGCACGGCGGCAGAGAATGTCAAAAGGCTCGCAAAAAACTTGGGCTTCAGTGTCCAGGAGGAGCTCAATGGCAAAGAGACCCGCATCCTGATCAATAAGGGAGATGCGTGCAGTCTTGCCACGGAGATCATCTCCTGCCAGGGGCCTGTTGTCGTGGTTCTTTCAGCCGACACCATGGGCAGGGGAGAAGAGGTGCTGGGCGGCGTTCTCATGAAGAGTTTCCTCCATACGCTCACCCAGAGCGCACCCATGCCCGATGTCATGATCCTGTTCAATACCGGGGTAAGGCTTGCAGTTAAGGGCTCCGAGGTGTTGGACGATCTGGATGCCCTCGTGAATGCAGGGGTAAAGATCCTTGCATGCGGAACCTGCCTGAACTACCTGTCCCTGAAGGAGAAGCTCGCGGTCGGTGAAGTGTCAAACATGTACGATATTGCACAGACCATGCTCACTGCCGGGAGAATCGTACAGGTATGAGCACCGGTACGTACGTGGTGTTTCTCTTCGAGTCGGTAAGCGCCGTGCTTGTGGCCGAGAAGGTTCTTAAAGATATGAGCATACCCCGCAAGCTCATCCCTGTGCCCAAGCAGTTGAGCTCCGACTGCGGGGTGTGCCTGCGTGTAGAATCGGATGATCAGCCCAGGGTGGAACAAGCCCTGACGGACAAGGTTAAGGTGCTGGCCATCCATCCGTTTTCTTGGTGAGTACACGTTTCGACCGTAAACCCATATTTTGCGTTCGAGACGGCTTAACACTGATTGCCTGATAGCCGACATTGAATCGTATAACAAAGAATCGGGATATTCATGTATTTTAACTTAATATGATCTTACTCCTTGACTCGGCGTGATTTTTTTTTATTAATTCAGTACGGGGCGGCATGTGTGTGTGGGCCTGAAGTGTTAGAACACCTCTAGGCGAGACACGACGAGAAGCAGATTGGAATTCTTGGTGAGATATGCCACTGAATGTCCTGATACGTCACTCATCATTACACCTAAGACATGGCATAGCAGAGGAGGGCCAAGAATAATGTCCAAGAGCCGGTGCCGTCCCGTCCAATAAATCAAGGGGTGCTGTTTAAACAGTATATCTCATATAAAGGTATAGCTTCCGTTCCATTCCATATGCTCTCTCCTGATGAAGCAGTCTTCATATGGTTTTAACCAAGATCAGCAGTTTTAAGGCATTTCAAAAGCACTCATCTATCGCAGGATATTTATTTGGGAGAGATCTCGGCATTAGCCCGTATCCTATAAATATGGAGAGCTTGCTTTTGCACGATTGTTATATGGAGGGGCTAATTATTATACCGCAGTTCTGTTTTATTTGAACGGGAACCAGTGCCCACAAAGCCAGTACTAGCATGGGTGGTATCCCAGAATATTTCAAATTCTCTATATGCTTTTTTAAAAGAACTGAAGTTCCTGATGCCAAGCCTTGCCAATTCATCAAGTACTTCTCGTCGGGTGAGTCTCATATTAATTCCCATAATTCATTTACCCTTTTACTTTATGATTACATGGATCATGATACATGTATGAGCAAATGGTGTACCAATGATTGAAGAAAAAGTATATAATCGGAATAGTCAATCAATAACAGTTGGTTATGTAAACAGGATCGGGTAGTAAAAAATATGACCTGATGCGTTCAGCATCAGTATTTGGTGGAACCTCAATATATTGAGGGATATTCCGACAAACTCAATAATCCCTTGATAAGTAAGCAGTTCCACAAGACCTGAGAAACCGTAGCTTTCGTGCCGCGTCCGTCGGTTTGCCCTTATGGAAGATTTCTGCAATAAATGATCTGTTCCGCATGTTCTGGGAAATGGGTGCCATATGACACGCCCTAATATGGTGCGCCCATTTTAGTAGGTTATATATCACATTATAGTCACGTTCCTGACTTTTTCAAAAGCCGCCTTAAAGACCCTGAAATCAATTTCATGATTTAAGATTAAAATGTCGAAATATATATGAAACATCATGGCTGTAAAGGCAGATAAACATGGTGCGTATTATTCCCAAGGATGACCCTAAACAAGGCTTGAGGATCAAAAGATTCCTCATGGCATTCGGCACATACATTTTATGGATGCTCATTGCCCTGCTCTGTTATTATGATGGGCTGTTCGCGAGAGAGCCCTGGCCGATTTACTGGACCTTCACACTCATCATTACGACAAACCTTATCATTTTCTTCTTAATCCGCTCTGGGTTGAATACTCGATTCAAGGACCCGAGCCTGACCATGATTCAGATGGTCCTGGCAACAGTATGGATCATGCTCATGGCATATTGCTTGGATGAGGGTCGAGGGATTCTCCTTCTACTCTACATGGTAGTCTTTACTTTCGGAACCTTCAGGCTGAGTTTTCGACAGTTTTGTTCAGTCTCTGTCTTCGCACTGATTGGATATGGATTCGTTATCATACTTCTGACTATCAATGACCCCAAGAGTATCAATTTTAAAGTGGAACTGCTTTATCTGTGTACGCTCTTTACGGTTCTCATATGGTTTTCTTTCATCGGGAGCCATATGAATGATTTGAGAAAGAAGCTGATCAAATCGAATGAAGAACTCAACAATTCAAACAACGAGCTTCAAGAAGTCTATGCCCTCAGCAAGCAGAGTGAAGATCGTTACCGGAGTATCCTCGACAACATGGAAGAGGCTTATTATGAGGTAGATCTGGAAGGAAACTTAACATTTTTCAATAGCACAGCAGTCAAAAATCTTGGCTACTCAAATGAAGAGATGATGGGTATGAACTTCCGTTGTTTTGTGGACACGGAAAATCTTAATAAGGTTTTTAAAGCCTACCACAAAGTATTCCTCACAGGAGAAGCTATTAAGGGATTCGATTGGGTGTTCATAAATAAGAATGGAAAGAAGATGGATGTGGAGGCCTCTGTAGCACTTCAACGTGATACACAGGGCAACCCCATTGGGTTCAGAGGGGTTGTGCGTGATGTGACCACCCGCAAACAGGGGGAAGAAGCGCTGCGTAGGAGTGAAGAAAAATATCGAACCATTCTGGAGAGCATAGAAGAGTCATATTTTGAACTGGACTTGAAGGGCAACTATACATTTTTCAATGATTTTCTGTGCACAATAAATGGTTATTCTCCTGAAGAGCTTATGGGAATGAATTACAGGACCTACACCACACCGGAGTCTGCTCAGCAAGCATACGATATTTTCTCTGGAATATACCTTACCGGCAAACCAAGAAGCCAGGTGAGCTATGAAATCGTCAGGAAAGACGGAAACAAGATAATGATTGAGATGTCCGTTGCCCTGATGCGTGATCCATCAGGTGAACCTATAGGCTTCAGGGGTGTAGGCAGGGATGTCACAAGTCGGATTATGGCAGAGCAGGCTCTCAAAGAAACCGCGGAGCGGTACCGGACTATCTTCGAGAATACTGCAACGGCAAATATAATCGTAGGCGACGATACAACGATCCTTCTGGCAAACTCAAACTTCGAGAACATGACAGGATATTCGAAACATGAACTGGAAGGCACGATGAGGTGGACTCATTTTGTAGTGGAAGAGGATTTGGACAAGATGAAACACTACCACAAGATGCGCAGACTTGTACCTGGTTCAGTACCAAGTTCTTATGAATTCCGCTTCACTAACCGGAAAGGAGAGGTCAGGGACCTCTTTATGAATGTTGCAGTCATCCCTGGCACAAAGGAGAGTATAGCCTCCTTCATCGATATGACCGAGAGCAAAAATCTGGAGGAACAACTTACACGGGCCCAGAAGATGGAGGCCATTGGCACACTTGCAGGCGGACTCGCGCATGACTTTAATAACCTCCTCATGGGAATCCTCGGCAACGTCTCACTGTTACGTATGAACTTTGACGAGACTGATCCATTCTTCGACCGTCTCAAAAAAGTGGAGGAATATGTCAAACGAGGTTCCGACCTCACAAAACAGCTACTCGGTTTTGCTCGGGGAGGTAAGTATGAGGTCAAGCCAACGGATCTTGGAGATTTTATCCGGAAGAGCTCCGAAATGTTCGGCCGGACCAGGAAAGAGATCAGTATACATCATGATATCCAGGATGGGCTCTGGCCGGTTGAGGTAGATAAGGGGCAGATGGAGCAAGTACTTCTCAACCTGTATGTGAATGCCTGGCAGGCCATGCCTGGGGGCGGAGATCTGTATCTTTCCGTGGAAAATGTTGAGCTTGATGAGATGAGTGTGAGTCCTTATGGCATAAAACCCGGAGAATTCGTGAAGTTGAAAGTTGCGGATACAGGTATCGGTATGGACGAAGCCACCAAGGCGCATATCTTTGAGCCTTTTTTCACTACGAAGGAACAGGGACACGGGACAGGTCTCGGGTTGGCCTCCGTATACGGTATTATCAAAAATCACGGTGGGTACATCTGTGTGGAGAGCAAGGAAAAACTGGGAACAACCTTTGTAATCTATCTTCCTGCTTCAGATAAGAGTGTAGAAGATGAGTACAGGTCCGAAGATGCCGTCCAGAAAGGACATGAAACGGTGTTACTCATAGATGATGAAGAGATGATTCTGGATGTTGGTTCGGAAATGCTCGAAGCCCTCGGGTATAAGGTGATGACTGCTGCCGGCGGTAAGCTGGGTTTAAAGATTTATGAGCAGAATCGTGACAAGATAGACCTCGTTATCCTCGATATGATCATGCCCGAATTTGGCGGGGCAGATACCTTTGAAGCACTACGCAGGATCGATCCATCCATACGGGTTCTACTCTCAAGCGGCTACAGTGTCGAAGGTCAGGCAAAGGGAATTATCCAGAATGGTTGTAAAGGGTTCATACAAAAACCCTTCTCCATGACTGAGCTCTCAGGGAAGATCAGGAGAACCCTTGATAGGAAACATGTGGGTAGAGTTACTCGTATGCCCGCGGATTCTGAAGCAAGAAGTCAGGCGGGCAAGTCATAAGGAGAGTGGCGAATGACACGCTCTGAACTTATGTGATTGGAGGGCCTATGAATGTAATATCAGAGATCAGTGGAGATGCTCTTTTCGTTAAAGTCATCGGTGCAATTGATACTAGTGCAGCGGATAGGCTGAGAACCGAACTCAACAAGATCATACTTCAAAAACCTCCGAAAGTAGTACTGGACCTTTCGATGGTTCCGACTATGGGATCGTTGGGCATAGGGAAGATACTGATGTTTTTCAAATGTCTCAAGGAAAGCAATTCAGTATTTGAAGTCAAAGGAATTCATGAAAATCTTTATACCTTTTTCAAGGTAATTAAGCTGGACAAGCTTTTCTCCATCTCTCAATAAGATTCAGGCAGTAAAGAGAATAGAAAAGCAAAAAGAGCAGATATCAGTCATATCCAATGATTATTCAGGAGCATACTGATTTTATCATAGATTATAGAAGAGGTGACATGCCGACTAACAATGCATCTCCTGTCATTCTCAAAAATTCTCTCCTGCTGGTTGTCATGATGTCCTCCCCAATCTTTAAAGATTGTAATCCGGCCCGAAGCCAAGGGCCACGTACACCTCACCACGTCTGTTCCGGTCCTGGGTGTTTACGCTTGCCTAGGCGTAACTTCACGGCTTGTTCATGCCCCAGAGAGTGTGAGCAGGTAGTCATAACAGCTTTCATCGTATTGATCCTGCAGGTTTTTCTTATAGTCTTAGGATATTCTAGGAGTAACGATAACGAATGTACATGGGTTTCAGTATTCGAATGGTCAAATCTGGCAAGTTATCTTCATGGAACCTGGTGCGTTAAACCGAAGTTACGTATCTAATACCATAGTGGTTAGGCTCATTTTTTTGTGAACGGATTATATTCCTTTAGTTTTTTTCGTAAATAATCTTCTGATTTTATGGTCTTGCCACCGGAGAATCTGATCAAATACGGTTTGCCTGTAATAAATGATTTGGAAGCGCAAAGCCTTATAAAATCATCAGCGGTTTGGACCTTATTGCCAGCTTGTTTAAGTTTCATCCGTATATGCTTCACGGCCTGCTTCCCCTCAAACTCTGCGCCGTTTCGAATAAATTTTGCCCCTTGCAAATTCTCTACTGAGGATAATAAATATTCGATCTTCTTTTTCTCAATATTTTCTTGGGCACTGACCGCCCCGGAAAATAGAGCCAGGATTACAAATGCTGTGACCGCTATGGTTTTCATGTTTTACTCCTAAAATTGTATAATGAGCCCCCAGAAGGGCTGTGCCAGCGATAGGTGGTGAAATTAAAGTAATGGAGAACATCATGTTGAATAACAATTTTTTTCCATAAAGCAAGTGATTCCTGCGGCAGATATCATATATGGTCTCGACGTAGGTTCTTTAATCTTGTATTATAAGCATAATGCCTGATAATTACAGAGCAGCTCATACAATCCATTAAGTTTTCAAGACACGTAACAGGGCACTTTTTTAAGGGAGAAATAAACTTTCTCAGTGAAACACAGGGAGGGATTATCATGCCTGAAGACACTTTTGGGACAATCGTCAACCATACTGCTTCTAAAGTCGGACAGATAGGTATGGTTGTAAGAGACGCAAGGCGATCTGCAGATTATTTCTCAAAATTGTATAATATTAAACCCTGGTACCGTGCAAAATTTTCTCAGAAGGAGACCATTTTCTGCGGTAAGCATATTGATCTTGATTTGGAAATCTTGATCGGCTTCTGCGGCGGGGTGGAGATCGAGCTCATTCAAGTTAAGAATGATGTAGAGAATATCT
>CAYMDG010000172.1:0-6830 GCA_964388905.1 uncultured Bacteriovoracaceae bacterium | reverse complement strand
GTCATACCTCTCCGGGGTCAATGCGGAAGTGGTCCAGTTCATCGAGCGCATCATCGCGCTTTCCGAAGAGGATCACACGCGCCTCGGCATGGCCAACGCACGGCTTGGTGAGGATGCCTTGTGCGGCAGTTACGTGTGGGACTGCGAGACCAAGTTCAGGGTTGACCTCGGCCCCATGGGCCATGACGATTTCAGGAAGTTTTTGCCGGGCGGCGCCATGCTGAAGCCCATCTTCTCGCTGGTCCGCTACCGCGTGGGCATGGAGTACGAGTTCGACCTGAGGATCATCCTCGCCCGGGACGAGGTGCCGCCCTGTATGCTCGGGGGCGACAGCAGGCTCGGCATGACGAGCTGGCTGTTGAAACCCGGAACCCTGCCGGATGAGGATATGAACATTCTCATAGGAGAGGATCAGGTTGTTTAATAGTACGGGTTATCAGATAAATCTGTCCCAATTGATTACAGAAAAACGCACTGACTTAGGGAACTCTTCTTTGTTACTTTTCTTACATCAGCTATTACATTGAAGGAGGTTAACTATGCCCTGTCCTCGCTGCAAACTAAGTCCATGTAAATGTAACCAAATGGGGAAGTATCCCCCTCCACCAAGCTGTCCTCGCTGTAAACTAAGTCCATGTAAATGTAACCAAATGGGGAAGTATCCCCCTCCACCTCCACCCGCACCAGTTGTTCCGGCCTGCAAGAGAGACATAATTACCGTAGGTAAAGATCTTGCTGAAAATCCTAATATTGGGAAAAGAATCCGTCATTCACGATTTGCAGATCCCTTTCGACGTCTGTCAGTAAACCGCCTAGGTCAGGGCGCAGTAAAAGTTGCGATTAGCGTCATACCAATTCCTGGGGTGAAGCAGATATGTGCTCGGATAGAGGAGATAGCGTATAAGAGATTGATGGAATGGATGACAAAAAACAAATTGCATGAACATGAGCACGACGCCGATAAAGCAAATAAAATAAAGTGGGAATGGAAAAGCCCACCAAACATAGAAGATTTTGATAGGTATAGATGGAAGATACATCACGGAATTGAGATGCTTTGGGACAGTTACAATAATTTGATTGCCGCCCAGAATGAGTCAACTTCAATCTGCAATGATGCAGCTAAGGCCGTTCAAAAGTGGTATTATCTTAGACGCCGAATCACAAAGCTCCGCGATGCAATGGAACGTTTTCGTGCAATGATAGAGGACACTGACGAGTGGTTAGTTCAAGTAGACAACAAGCTCCAAAGAGACAACATGTTAACACGAGTTAGAAATGCTGCACAACAAGCACATGAATGGAATGATGGATTGTCGCACCTGAAATGTGACCCGGAGCTTTGTGTTTTCGGGGATCAGAGCCGGCTCGTAAACGATCCGAAATACAAGGCATTTTTGGAATCGAAGTATGGAGGGAAATTGGTAGGTGAACTATTTTCCGATGTAACGAGGCTATTCCCAGATATAACTGATCTAAAAAAGAGTTGAAGTAAAAAAGATCATGGGAGGTTCGACTTTAAACGGAGCAAAGGGGTCAGACAATCAACAATTAATGTCAATTATTGACATACTTTTGCCCAAAGGTTTTTGAAGCGCATTGACTGGTCTGGTTCAATGCTAAAGATTATGACTTCGAGTGCGTATAGTAAAAAGGGACATATTTATTTTTAAAGATCATACTGTTCCGCAACGATGTGCCACCCTGTACGCTCGGGGGAGGCAGCAGGATCGGTCTGACGAGCTAGTTGCTGAAACCCGGCACTTCCCTGGTCGAGGACATATCCATCACCATCTCCGAGGGTTTTCTAACAGGATAAAACAACAGAGGAGAACTAACATGGGCACCCTTACCACACTCACAGAGAATATAGCCTTCTATGGTACCACCATGGCCCAGTTCGGCCGTAAGCAGCCGGGCGCGACCCAGGGCCGGATCGTCTTTACCGGATCGTATTGGCCGGAAAGGAGCAAGAACACACGCAGCTACCATGACGCGGAACTCGCCATAAACGAGGCCCGATCCATCGTCACGAAGGCCTATTTGAAGGCCTCCAGCGCCATTCGCCTCGATCCGTCGGCCAGAGTCTTCATGACACGGTGGTTCGGCGTGCGCAATACGGGCACGGGGGCGAACGACTGGGACTGTTGGAAAGGCGCGCTGGCCATTATCGGTGCCATCGAGGACTTTGTCGTACGCGACGTGAACGTATACTACCGGGGAGACGACAGCCTTCTGGGCCAGCCCAATGACTACCCGGGTGAGTCCGGCACTATCAGTGACAACGACTTGGACGGTATCGCGGAATTATCGAGGAACGTAAAGGACAATGTCATCGGTCTGTGCAGGGGCTTTTTCAGGGAAGACCAGAGGGGCAGCTCCATGAGAAAACTCAGCGGCGAAAAAAGTGTCGGCGGGACGCTGTTGCATGAGCTGTCCGGGTTAAATGGGATCAGAGACCATTTTCACAATACAAAATAGATCGTCTCCGACCCAATTTAGTCTGCAGCACCTTTACAACCTAATATGTTAGGCAGCCTAATTATATTATAGTGTGATTAATTCGACCAATCCGACTCTTGAAGCGCCACAGTTATTTCTTGACTAACGTAAGAAGAGGAAGGGGTCACAACTAAGGTTTGTTGCTCCTTTACTATCCCATCAACCAGAATTTCCGCTAATATTGTACCATGGTCATCAGTGTATAAGCTGCCATTATAATTATCATAGTGAATATCCAAACTAACATTTACTCCGGAAGAAACATTTGAAGATTGTATAGTCCAGGGCATATCGGCACGGGTAATATTGATGTCTTTTTGTTCATTGCCGTTTACATTGTAGTCAATTGTTATTGCGTTTATATTGATGTCGTCAGTTGTAGAGCTTACTCTTAGCTCAACATTGTATGTTTGTTCTGATGGTGTTGGATTGCTGCTGCTTCCACCTCCACCTCCACAGCCGGCTGTGATCACTGTGAGAGAGAACACGAGAGTTGTCAGAAAAATCCTAGTGAGTCTGAATTTAACCATAGAAAACCCCCTTTTAAGAGATATTAATATATTCATGGATGAAAGGTATCTTAGATGCTTATGTTTCTTTGCTAATATTTATTGGATAATCACTTGAATATATATCAAAACAATCTAACATAAATTAAAAAAAGAAACTAACATAAAAACATTGACATATTAAGGAAGAAATGGGGTCAGAGAAGACTTTGCAATCATCGCATTTAATGGTGAAGACCAGGTTGTGCGATCAGTCTCGTAGTGAGTGATGAGGGGCGAGCGGTGAGTTGAAGGAATTAAAAAGACCTTCTTCATTTCCTTTCACTCACCACTCACCACTAATTTTAATCCAAAAGGAGATATCATGGCAGTATCCAATCTGAAGACCTTGATCGGCAAGCTGAACGCCACCTGCAGGGGCGCGCTGGAGTCTGCTGCAGGCCTGTGCCTGTCGCACACCCACTACGAGGTGGACCTGGAGCACTTCCTGCTGAAGCTCCTGGACCTCAAGGACACGGACTTCCACAAGATCCTGAGGCACTTCGAGGTCAACAGCGACCGGCTTGTGGCAGACCTCACCCGGGCCATCGAGGGCTTCAAGACGGGCAATGCCCGGACCCCGGTCTTCTCCCCCCAGATCCCCAAGATGATCCAGGATGCCTGGATGATTTCGTCCATCGACTTTGCCGACGAGGTGGTCCGCTCGGGCCATATCGTGCTGGCCCTGCTCACCGGAGAACAGACCGCCCGGATGCTTATCCAGGATTCAGACTCTCTCAAGAAGATAAAGGTGGAGACCCTTCAGGAAAGTCTCATGGACATCGTCAAGGGCTCGGCAGAGGACAGCGGCGCGCCTGCCGCGGTGGGTGCGGCCGAAGGCGGGGCGGCCCAGCCGGGCAAGCCGGTGGGCACCAAGGCCCTGGACCAGTTCACCATCAACCTCACGGCCCAGGCCAAGGCGGGCAAGATCGACCCGGTCCTCGGCAGGGACTTCGAGGTGCGCCAGATGGTGGACATCCTCATCCGGCGCCGTCAGAACAATCCCATCCTCACGGGTGAGGCGGGCGTGGGCAAGACCGCGGTGGTGGAAGGCTTTGCCATGCGCGTTGCCCAGGGCGACGTGCCGCCTGCCCTGCAGGGTGTGGAGATCCGGTCCCTGGACCTGGGCCTGCTTCAGGCAGGGGCGGGCGTCAAGGGCGAATTCGAGAACCGGCTCAAGAATGTGATCAGCGAGGTCAAGGGTTCGCCCGTGCCCATCATCCTGTTCATCGATGAGGCGCACACGCTCATCGGGGCCGGGGGCTCGGCGGGCGCCGGTGATGCCGCCAACCTGCTCAAGCCGGCGCTTGCCAGGGGCGAGCTCCGCACCATAGCCGCCACCACCTGGGCCGAGTACAAGAAGTATTTCGAGAAGGACGCGGCGCTCACCAGGCGCTTCCAGGTGGTGAAGGTGGAAGAGCCCGACGAGGAGAAGGCGCTCATCATGATGCGCGGCGTGGCGCCGTTTCTGGAGAACCACCACAAGGTCATGATCACGGACGAGGCCCTGGACAGCACGGTGAGACTGTCGCACCGCTACATTACGGGAAGGCAGCTGCCGGACAAGGCCGTAAGCGTGCTGGACACGGCCTGCGCCCGGGTGGCCATCGGGCTCACCACGAGCCCGCCTGCAGTTGAGGAGGCGACGCGGCGCATCACCCATATCATGAGCGAGCTCAAGGCCCTTGAGAAGGAGACGCTCATGGGCATTGACCATGCCGAGAAGGTCAAGACCCTGGAGAAAGACCTCAAGGACACACAGAAGCGTCTGGAGGCGCTGGACAAGAAATGGAAGGCAGAGATGGACACTGCCGCAAAGATCCTGGACTGCCGCAAAGAGATCCACGGGCTCCACGAGCAGGACCCCAAGGGCAAGGACATTGCAAAGAAGCAAAAGGAGCTCAAAGACCTGGAAAAGCAGTTCATCAAGGCCCAGGGCGACGAGCCCCTGGTGTCGGTGGCCGTGACGGGCCAGACCATCTCGGAGGTGATCTCGGGCTGGACCGGCATCCCGGTCGGGCGCATGATGGCAGATGAAATCGCCACCGTGCTCAACATGGAAAACCTGCTGAAAGAGCGCATCATCGGCCAGGACCACGCTTTAGCGGCAGTGGCCCAGATGATCCAGACCGCGCACGCAGGCATCGATGACCCGGGGAAGCCCACTGCGGTCTTCATGTTCGTGGGCACCAGCGGCGTGGGCAAGACCGAGACGGCCTTGGCCCTTTCCGAGCTCCTCTACGGCGGAGAGGAGAACGTGATCACCATCAACATGTCCGAGTACCAGGAGGCACATACCGTGTCCAGCCTGAAGGGCTCGCCTCCGGGCTATGTGGGATACGGCGAGGGCGGCGTGCTCACCGAGGCGGTGAGGCGCAGGCCCTACAGCGTGGTGCTCTTGGACGAGGTGGAAAAGGCCCACCCGGATGTCCTGGAGCTCTTCTACCAGGTCTTCGACAAGGGCAGGATGGAAGACGGCGAGGGTCGCGAGATCGACTTCAAGAACACGCTCATCATCCTCACCTCCAACACGGGCACGGACACCATCATGAAGGCCTGTGCCGACGACGAGACCAGGCCCGGGCCGGACGCCCTGGTGGAGCTGGTGAGGCCGGAACTGGTCAAGGTCTTCAAGCCCGCCTTCATGGGAAGGCTCAAGGTGGTGCCGTTCTATCCCATTACGGACGAGATCATGAGGCTCATCACCAAGCTCAAGCTGAACCGCATCAAGAAGCGCATGATGGCAAACAGCAAGGTGACCCTGGAGTTCGGCGACGAGATCGTGGAAGCAATCGCCAAGCGCTGCACCGAGGTGGACAGCGGGGCGAGAAACGTGGACCACATCCTGACCAACACGCTCCTGCCCGAGATGTCCAAGGAGATCCTCACCCGCATGGCCAAGGGGGACGAGATAAAGAAGGTGAAGGTGGCTATCGTTGGGGCGGGGTTCGGATTTGAGGTAAGCTGAAGAAAGAAGGCAGGGTCCCTCTTTTTGGCAGTTTGCTCCTCGAAGAGCAGAAGATCCGCATGAAGTATTAAAGATCTGCGGGTCCTGACATATGAAAGCGGAGTTGGAGGGTACAGCGCGTCCATGAAAAAACCCATATCCTTCGGTTCTATCGGAGTGGAGCTTGTCTCCTCAATGGAGGTCGCGTCAGCCCGTCTCGAACCCGACACCCCCTTTGTTCTGCTGATCCTGGGCGACTTCACCGGCCGGGCCAGCCGGGGTGTCCTCGAGCCCCTCAATGACCGCAAGGCTATTCCCATAGACAGGGACATCATGGACGAGGTCATGGAGAAGATGAAGGTGAAGGTGCGTCTGGCCTCGGCCGGGTCCACGCTGGACATTGCGTTTTCAAGCCTGGATGACTTCCACCCGGACCACCTCCTGAACCGCATGGGGATATTCCAGGCGCTCAAGGATGTGAGAAAAAGGCTCGGCGACCCGCGGACCTTCAATACGGCCGTACACGTGCTGCAGGAACTGACCGGCACATCCGGCACCAAGGCCGGGCCGGGAACAGACAGGGAAAAACCTGTGCCCAAAGGCGGCAGCCTGCTGGACGAGATGATCGGCCAGGCGGTGAACAGCACGGATAGACCCGCTTCAGGCAACGAACTGGATGCATTCGTCCAAGCCGTTGTCAGGCCCCACCTGGTGGCCGGGGAAGATCCTGAGCAGGCCCGTCTGACCGCAGCCCTGGACCAGTCCATCTCGGACCTCCTGGCAGAGGTCATGCACCACAGGGACTTCCAGGCCCTGGAGTCGGCCTGGCGCGG
>CAYMDG010000171.1:1174-6853 GCA_964388905.1 uncultured Bacteriovoracaceae bacterium | reverse complement strand
GATCATCGGGGCGCTGGGAGCTGCCATCTTCGCCCGCAAGGCACTGGAGAAACCCCTATAGTATCATCCGGTTCAGTTGAGGCCTGGGATATGGTATAACGGCGCTTAATATGACGGCACCAGGCCATCGGCAGGACTCTGTTCTTAAAAACACCCTTCACATGGGCATATTCCCGTGGCGTTTGGCGTGCCGTAGCGGCCTTTTCTTGGTGGAGAGAAATTCCAGGGATCTGATGAGCACCTTCCTGGTGTCCCCGGGTTCGATGACATCGTTGATGAAGGGGTTGTAGGATGCCTCGCGCAGGGGGTTGGCATAACGCTCCTCATATTCCCTGGTGAGGTCTTCACGAACCTTTTCAGGGGTCGGGGAACTCCGGATGAGCTCCCCGAAAAAGAGCTCCACCGATGCCTTTGCACCCATGATGCCAAGCTCCGTTACGGGCCAGTAGAAGAGCATGTCCGTGCCAGCCTGGGCCGGGATCACGCCCATGCCGAGATTGCCTCCCCCGTAGGCCTTGCGCATGACCAGGCCAATCCTCGGAACGCTTGACTCGCACAGCGCATAGAGCACCTTGGCGCCGTGGCGTATGATGCCCAGATGCTCCTGGTCTCTTCCCGGCATATACGCAGAGGTATCCACCAGGAGTATGATAGGGATATTGAAACAGTCGCAGAAGCGCATGAATCGCGTCTGCTTGTCCGAGCTGTCCACGGTAAGGCTCCCGGCAAGGAACCCCGGCTGGTTTGCCACGATCCCCACCACCCTGCCATCAAGACGCGCGAGGCCCACCACCATCTCGGGGGCGAACTCGGGCTTGATCTCGAAGAATGCCCCTGCATCCACGATGCACGAGACAGCGCTACGCACATCATAGGCCTTTGTTGCATCAGACGGCACCATGTCGGCCAGCTCATGGGTCGATCGTTCCGGGTCATCGCCAAGGTCGATTGTGGGCGGCTGTTCGTCGGCGTTCTGCGGCAGGTAGGTCATGAGTTCACGGATGTTCTCCAGGAGATCGTGTTCGCCTTTGAACCTCTTGTCGGCAACGCCCGATACCCTGCAGTGAACCTCAGCCCCGCCCAGGTCCTCCTTGGAGAGTTTCTCCCCGGTAACCACCTCCACGACCGAAGGCCCGGTGATGAACATGTGGCTCTTCTTGTCCACCATGAAGATGAAATCGGTGAGCGCAGGCGAATACACCGAGATGCCCGCACAGCTTCCCATGATGGCCGAGACCTGGGGTATGATGCCCGAGGCCTGGGTGTTGGGGTAAAAGATCGCCCCACCATGTTTTTCCATGGCCTCGCCGAAGACGCTCCTGGCAGTCGCATCCGGTATCCGGGCGCCCGGCGACTCGTGGATGCCGATAAAGGGCACGCCCATCTCCAGAGCCCATTCGATGGTGCGGTACATCTTGAAGCCGTGCATTCCGCCTATGGAGCCCCCTTTTACCGTGGGGTCCTGGGAGTAGACGCACACGGCCCTGCCGTGGATCTTGCCGTGTCCCGCGATGAGCCCGTCTGCAGGTATCCCCTCCAGGTGACCGGTGATGAGATTGTGCTCCACAAAGCTGCCATCGTCGAGCAGGCACTCGATGCGTTCGCGTGCCGTAAGCTTCCCTTCTTCATGCTGTTTGGCAATTTTCGCATCGCCCCCTCCCAACTGTGCGGTTTCTTTGACCTTCCTCAGGCCTGCTATCCGCTGCTCATACTTCTCATCCATGCGGGCCACCCCCTTATTCGGCCTTAACAATTCATCATGCGATCAATGCAAGCACATCGCCCTTTTTTGCAGACGCCCCTTCCGTGAAGGTGATCTTGCGTACGGTTCCGGCCACGGGGCTCGTGATGAAATTCTCCATCTTCATGGCCTCCAGGATGACCACCACATCGCCCTGGACCACCTGGTCGCCCTCGCGCACCTTATAGCTCACCACCATGCCGGGCATGGGTGTGAGGACCGGGGTCTCCTGAAGGATTTCTTCCTGCCGGGCCGTGGGATCGGCCTTTTCCGGAAAAACATCTGTGTTCTTCTTAAATGACCTCGTCATCAATACCGTCTTCTCGGGCTGACGTCCGAGCTGGAGGGTCGTCTTCTGTCCAGGGACGGCAGAGGCCCGCTCGAACAGAGGTTCGCCTCCTACCTGCTCCACATCCACGTCAAAGCAATCACCATCGAGGTGAATCCTGAAGGTGCGGGTATCCGGGCCCTTCTTAGGTACGGGCTTTCCGGGCTTCTCCACAAGCAGGCCCTTTCCGGCCTTTTCCAACAGCCCCTCCTGGGCTTTCACCTCATCCGGGTTCCCGTGCTTTACCTCCACAGGCACCTCCTCGAGGCCGTACTTCCAGCGCAGGAATCGTTTCCCGGTTGTTGGGTAAAGGGCATAGATGAGCACGTCATCCATGTCCTTAGCGAGACCATCGGTATCGCCCTTTGCCTGGTCAAGCTCAGGGTCCAGCACATCGGCAGGTCTTGTGGTTATGGGTTTTTCACCCCTTGGGTAATTTTTCAAGGCCTTTTTCTGCACCTCACGGTCAATGGGAGATGCGGTCCTGCCATAGAGTCCGTAACAGAGGTCCTTTACCTGCTGGGTTATCATGGTGTAGCGCTCGTTCCCGCTGTCGAACAGGACGTTGTTCACGGTCTGTATCCCCACGATCTGGCTCGTGGGGGTCACGAGCGGCACCTGCCCCAGCTCCTTGCGGACAATGGGGAGCTGGCTGAAGACCTCGTCCAGACGGTCGACAGCCTCCATCTCCTTGAGCTGGTTCACGAGGTTCGAGATCATTCCTCCCGGGGTCTGGTGCAGCAGCACGTTGATATCGATGATGGATGTGCGGTCGTCCAGGAGATGCCTGTACTTGGGTGATATCTTCTCCAGATAGTCGCTGCACCGGGCAAGGAGTTTCAGGTCAAGGCCCGTGTCCCTGCTCGTATATTTCAGGGTAGCCACAAGAGGCTCGATGGCCGGGTGGGAGCTGCGGTAGGCCCAGGGGGAAAGACAGGTGTCCACGATATCGACGCCTGCCTCTATGGCCTTGAGCAGCGTCATGTCCGCCATGCCCGAGGTGAAGTGGCTGTGGAGGTGGATGGGAACGCTTAAGCTGTCTTTGAGTGACTTGATGAGGACATAGGCATCGTAGGGGGCCCAGCTGCTGGCCATGGACCTGATTCAGAAGGTGTCAGCCACGAAAGTCTGATGCTCGTTTGCCTTGTTTACATAATATTCCAGGTTATAGACTGCACCGTCCATGCGGGATTCGGTCAGCGAGTAGCAGATGGCGCCCTGGAAGTGCCTGCCGTGATCTTTGATCACCTGAACAACAGTCTCGAAGTTGCGAAAATCATTCAGGGCATCGAACACCCGGAAGATGTCTATTCCGTTGATGCAGGCCCTTTCGACAAAGGCCCTGGCCACATCATCCGGGTAGTTCCGGTACCCCACGAGGTTCTGGCCCCGCAGGAGCATGGAAAACGGCGTCTTGGTGATGTGCTTCTTGAGTGTCCTGATGCGCTCCCATGGATCTTCTCCCAAGAAGCGGTGCATGGTGTCGAAGGTCGCCCCTCCCCAGACCTCCATGGAATGGAAGCCAGCCTGGTCCATGAGCTCGGCAATGGGGATGAAGTCCAAAGTCCTGCCACGGGTAGCGAAGATGGACTGATGGCCGTCCCTGAGCGTGATGTCCTGGACCTTGACCGGGTTAATGGCCTTTACGGACGGGCCGTCAAGGAGACCGGCCGCCAAGGCGCCGTGACGAATGCTCTTCATGGGACATACCCCCTTTCATAATCACCCCTGATATCTTCCCCGAGATGTAACCTTACTTGGGCAGTGCCGCCCCCTGATCGAGCTCCTCGTGCAGGCCGGGCTTCACCTTGGTCTGCATCCTGGGCTTGAGCTTGAGTGTCATCTGCTTCTTAGCAGCCCTCTCTTCAAATCCTTTAAGAACATCCACCAGCTTCCTCACGGAGTCGGCCGATCTGGAGAGGGCATCCTGCTCCTCGCTGGTGAGCTTCACCTCGATGATCTCCTCGATCCCATCAGATCCGAGCTTCACCGGAACGCCCACAAAAAGGCCATCGATACCGTATTCACCCTCAAGATAGGCGGAACAGGGCATGATCTTCTTCTTGTCCTTCAAGATGGCCTCCACCATCTCCTTGATCGCACAGGCAGGAGCGTAGTAGGCGCTCCCTACCTTGAGGAGACTCACGATCTCAGAGCCGCTGTTCCGGGTCCGCTCCATGATCGCATCGAGCCTTTCCCTGCTCAGGAGCTCGGTAACCGGGATGCCTGCGACACAAGTATAGCGCGGCAGCGGAACCATGGTGTCTCCATGGCCGCCGAGCACGAAGGCACATACGTTTTCCACCGACACGTTCAGTTCCAGGGCAATGAAGGTCGCGAACCTGGACGAATCCAGGACCCCTGCCATGCCCACAACCCTGTTTCTGGGAAACCCGCTCGCCTCAAGGGCCACATGGCACATGGCGTCAAGCGGGTTGGTGACCATGACTAGGATGGCCTCCCTCGACAGGGGGGCAACATCCTTTACCAGTGTACTGACAATGTCGCGGTTGGTGGACAGCAGGTCGTCCCTGCTCATGCCAGGCTTTCTGGCAACGCCTGCCGAGATCACTATGATATCAGAATTCTGCGTCTTACTGAGGTCACCCGTATATCCCGTGATCCTGCTGTTATGTTTTTCCAGCGGCGAAGCCTCTGCCATGTCCAAGGCCTTGCCTTTCGGCATGCCTTCCTGAACATCGATGAGAACTATATCGGCCAAGTCAAGTTCTGCCAGACGCATGGCAGCGGTAGCGCCAACGTTTCCTGCACCAAGAAATGATATCTTTTTTCTCATGTAAATTCTCCTTTTCTGGTCCTAGCTGTATGTGGAGATTTGCACCTCACCTACGTCTGCCTTTACCTATCTCCATGGGTCTGGCTGAAAGGAACACGACTTGCGAGCCAACCGGCTACCAGTCCCAGAAAGGGCTTTATATGTCTACACCGCCTTAGTCTTCATCATGAGCAATCAACTTCCTTTGAAGCGCGGCTCACGTTTTTCAAGGAATGCGGTGAATCCCTCAATAATATCGTCGCTCTTCATGGTGACCTCCAGCACATAGGCCTCGTAATCAAGGGCCTGCGGGAGATCCCAGCGCTGGAAGTTCTGAAGTCCCCGCTTGGCAAAGGCATTGGGTATAGGGGCGTTTTTCGCCATACGCCCTGCAAGTTCCTCCGCTGCATTTGCAAGCTCATCGTGCGGCACCACCTTGTTGACGAGCCCGATGCGCAATGCCTCGGCTGCGTCGATGATCTCTGCAGTGAAAATGAGCTCGCATGCCTTGGCATAACCCACCAGACGAGGCAGGAAGTAGATCCCACCCCAGTCCGGATGAACCCCTCTCTTGGTGAAGATCTGGCTGAACCTCGCCTTGTCGCTGGCGATCCTCATATCGCAGGCCAGCGCCAGGTTGCAGCCGCCGCCTGCAGCAATGCCGTTCACCGCTGCGAGAACCGGTTTTTCCATAGTATTGATGGCAAGCACCGCCTTGCACATGGCATGACGCTCGCTGCTCACCACCTTTGAAATGGCCTGCACCTCGCCCGATGCAAATTCATCCACATCCCCGCCTGTGCAGAATGCCCTGCCTGCCCCGGTAATCACCAC
>CAYMDG010000171.1:0-1074 GCA_964388905.1 uncultured Bacteriovoracaceae bacterium | reverse complement strand
GCGATGGCCCTGTCCGCCTCAGTATCGCTCAGTCCTGCGACATGTGACGTGATGATGTTTTTCAGCACGCGAATGGGCATGGCCTCCTTGCCGAGCACCACGGTGGCGTTCGAGGGGGCCTGGCACAGGGCATCTTTAAAAAAATCCGGAACAGGGCATTCACTCGTGGCAACAAGCCTGGTGCCTATCTCCACACCCTGGGCACCCAGGGCCAGAGCCGCGAGCAGGCCGGACGCATCGCCGATGCCGCCGGATGCTATCACAGGTATCTTCAACGCACGGACAAGGACAGGTATGAGACAGAAGGTGGTGATGCCCTCCCTGCCGATGTGCCCGCCTGCCTCGAACCCCATGGCCACCACGGCATCAACACCCGTGGCCTCTGCTTTGCAAGCCATATCAACCGAAGATATCTTGTGGATCACCTTCAAATTGGCCTTCTTGATCTTGTCCATGAGCTTGGCCGGATTCCCAGCCGAGGTGTAAACGGTCTTCACTCCCATATCTATTGCTGCCTCCAGGGCATCTTCTGCATTGGGCCTGTACACCGGAATGTTCACGCCTATGGGCTTGTCCGTAAGCGTCCGTGCGGTCTTGAACTCGCGCACAAGGTCCTGCCTTGTAAGGCCCGATGCGGCAATAACCCCGAAACCGCCCGCATTGGATATGCACGCAGCCATCCTGCCCAAGGTGATGAGCCTCATGGGTCCTGCGAGGATCGGGTAATCGCACCCGAGGAGTTCAGTAATGCTGTTTTTCCAGGGGCTTTCCATACTAGACCTTCGTGTATTTTTCCTTGAGCTCTGCCTTCCTCACCTTCATGGTGCCGGTAAGGGGCAGCTCAGTCATGAACTTGAACTTGGCCGGATACTTGTACTTGGCCACCTTGTCTTTCAGATAATCGATGATCTCCTGGTCGGTGATGGTCTCGTTGGGCGCCGGGACGATAAAGGCCATGCCTGTCTCCCCCCACCGTTCATCAGGCACCCCGATGATGGCTGCCATGGATATCTTCGGGTGGGTCATGAGGATCTTTTCGACCTCTGCCGGGTAGACATTCTCGCCGCCGCTGCG
>CAYMDG010000170.1:0-6903 GCA_964388905.1 uncultured Bacteriovoracaceae bacterium | reverse complement strand
AGGATACGCACCTGGGATACCTGTCTTTATGGCGGATTCACCCGCGAGGCATCCGGACATAATCCCCGGTCAACCCAGGCGCTACGCCTCAAGAGGAGACACGAGCATAAACTCCTTTATTATAACAGAACCGACAATCAGGAAGCGCTGTGTGGATGTGTGGGCTGTGGTCGCTGCTCCGATTACTGCCCTGTCCACATCGGCACCCTCGAGGTAACAAAGGCCATTGTGGAACATATCTATTGATTGCAAGGAGGTATTGAAATGCCCGAGGCTAAAAACAAGAAAATACTCATCATTGATGACGACAAGGATTACGGGGACGCCTTGAAGATAGTACTGGAAAACCATGGATACGCCGTGATACACGCCTTGAATATCTCAGACGGAAGGGCTTCGGTTGAGAAAGACCCGCCGGACCTGATTATCCTCGATGTAATGATGGAAAAACATACCGACGGGTTCGACCTGTGCGCTGATCTCAAGAACGACCAAGCCTGTTCCATGATCCCCATCATCATGGTCACGGCCGTTACCGAGAAGACAGGCTTCAAATTCTCGCCTGAAACTGACGGCGAATACCTGCAGGCGGATGATTACATTTCAAAACCGGTCACGGTATCCGTTCTCCTTTCCCGGGTAAACAATCTCCTGAGAGATGGAAAGGCCTCCTGATCAGTCGCGTCCGTTGCTTTTTACAGTTCTCAAGGAAAGAAGTCTTCTTCATGCGTTGATCGGACTTGATCCTGGTGCTATTATAGGAACATTCCATGGTAGCATACATTTTGATAGAGGAGGATGAGTTCTCTTAACGACCTTAGATGAAACTACAAAGCCGCCTCGTCATAGGATTTCTGATCGCCACATGCCTCACAGGGGCTATTGCTTCGGTGGTGGGGATACAGCTGATAAACAAGACAGCCCTTGACGAGGTGCAGCGCAAGGTACAGCAGGACATCAACACTGCCAAGCTTGTCTACCGCCACAACCTGGAGAGACTCGAATACCAGCTTCAGTTCATCGCGCTTCGTTCCCCCATCCACGAGGCAATCCTGTCCGGCAACCTCGAAACTCTGGAAGACTTGCGCGTTCTCATCAGGAGCGGCACATACCAGGCCCCGGGACACATGGCCCTTGACATGCTCACCCTGGTCGACACCAACGGCAAGGTTATCTACCGCGCGGCAAACCCCAACGCAAAGGGAGATGTAATACTCTGGGACTCGGTGGTGAGGGCCTGCCTCAAAGAGAAAAAACCGGCGTCTTCAGCCATAATCATGCCCTATGATGTCATTGTGGCCCAGAACCCCAATCTGGCGCAGCGGATAAAGATACCCATCGTGAAGATGGAAGACTCGGCCGACATCAAGGAGAAGCTCCTTACCCAGGGCATGGTCCTCAGGTCGGCCTACCCCATTGTGGACAAGAACCGGAACCTGCTTGGCGCACTTGTAGGCGGGGTATTGCTGAACTGCGATTACAGCATTGTGGATACCATCAAGGAGACCGTGTACCGTGACGAGCGGTACAAGGGCCGGGATATGGGGTATGCCACGATTTTCCTCGGCGGGGTGAGGATCTCCACAAACGTAATGAACAAGGAAAACAACAGGGCCATAGGAACCATCGTATCCAGGGAGGTCTATGACCAGGTCATCGGCCACGGCAAGGACTGGATCGGCAGGGCCTCGGTGCTCAATGAGAAGTACATCAGCTCCTACACACCCATCTGGGATATCGACAACAACATCATCGGCATGCTCTTTACCGGCATCCTGGAGGCGAAATACCGTGACATGAGGATAAAGACCATGCTCCTCTTCCTGGGCATCACCTCGCTCGGTATGGTGATAGCCTTCTTTATCTCGTTTAGGCTCGGACAGGGCATTATCCGCAGGATCAGGATCTTGAAACAGGCAACGGATGCCATCTCTTCAGGCAACCTGGAATACCAGCTCCCCCCGGGCCGGTCATCGGGCTTCGATATGCTCGATGAGGCCTTCAACAATATGGCGCGCTCGCTGAAGGACAGAGATGACCGGCTTCAGAAGGCCTTCCAGCGCATCACCAGCACCGAGCGGCTTGCATCGTTGGGCCAGATGGCAGCCGGTGTGGCCCATGAGATCAACAACCCATTGGGCGGCATACTCCTCTACAGCAACCTGGTGCTCGAAGAGATGCCGGCAGGTGATTCCTCCAGGAACAACATGGAAAAGATCATTTATCAAACCGAACGGTGCAAGAAGATTGTCCAGAACCTGCTTGATTTCGCCCGGACACCGTCAGGAGATATGGAGTCCCTTTCCATAAACGAGGTTATCCTTACATCGCTCAATCTGGTGAAGGATCAGTCCATGTTCCATGGCATTGAGGTGATGACCGATCTTGCACCGAAACTCCCTTTCGTGATGGGCGACCTGTCCAGACTCGAAGAGGTCTTCCTGAACCTGTTCATCAATGCCGTGGACGCCATGGAGGGAAAGGGCACCATCAATGTTTCAAGCAGGCTTTCCAGTACGGGCATGGTGAAGATCTTCATAACCGATACGGGAAAGGGCATTGACAAGGCCTACCTGCCCCACATCTTCGAGCCCTTCTTCACCACCAAGGAACCAGGCCAGGGTACAGGGCTTGGACTGTCCATAACCTATGGCATCATCCAGAAGCACAACGGCATTATCGATGTGGAGAGTGAACCCGGCAAAGGCACGACATTTGCCATTACCCTTCCTCCTCTGAACACCACTGACAAGCCCGACACCTCACAGGAGGAATGCAACATTGGCTAAAAAGACCAGGCGCACCCTGATCATCGACGATGAAGAATCCATACGGGACGGATGCCGGCAGATCCTGGCCAAGTTAGGTCATGAAGTGGAGAGCACGGGTGATCCTGAACACGGCATCCAATTGGCCCTGCACAACAGCTTTGATATCATCCTCCTGGACGTGCGCCTTCCTAAGATAGATGGCCTCGATGTCCTGAAGACCCTCAAGAAAGATCACACCATAGCCGCCAAGATCATCATCATTACGGGCTACGGCACCATCCCCCTGGCTGTCGAGGCCATGCGCCTGGGCGCCATGAATTTTCTCACCAAGCCCTTCGGCGCTGATGATCTCAGGAAGGCAATTCATGATTGCCTTGATCCCGTTGTGAGCAATGAAAAAGGAGACACCTTGTCCATGCTCATAGGCGGCAGCGATTACATGAAGGAGCTGAAAGACACGATCAGGAGGGTCGCCCAGACCGACAGTACCGCTCTCATAACCGGAGAGAGCGGCACCGGGAAAGAACTGGTTTCACGAACCATTCACAATATGAGCAAGCGGTTTGACAAACCGTTCATACCGGTTGACTGTTCATCCCTGGTACAGAACCTTATGGAAAGTGAGCTCTTCGGGCATATACGAGGGGCATTCAGCGGTGCAACAGACTCCCGCGAAGGCCGTTTCCAGATAGCCGACAAGGGGACGCTGTTCCTTGACGAGATATCGAACATCAGCCTCGACACCCAGGCAAAGCTGCTGCGCGTCATTCAGGAACAGGAGATCCCGAAGGTGGGGAGTTCCATACCTGAGAAAGTGGACGTGAGGCTGATAACCGCCACGAACAAAGACTTGAGGGGTGAGGTTGATGCGGGTCGATTCCGCGAAGATCTCTTCTATCGCATCTCGGTTATACCCATACACATCAAGCCCCTTCGTGAGCACCGCGCCGACATCATCGAGCTTGCCAAGCACTACCTTGATATTTTCCGGGAAAGACACAACTCCGCAGCCTGTGTTTTTTCGAGTGATGCGGTAAAGTCTTTGAACTCCTATGCATGGCCGGGCAACATCCGGGAGCTTAAGAACACGATCGAGCGATTGTGCGTGCTGTGTGATCACGAAGAGGTGAGCCTGTCTGATATCCTCTATTATGGGCAGGACAGAAATGCCAAGGCCCCGGTAGTCGATCCTTTCTCCGGCAAGATGCGCCTTGTGGATGTTGAAAAGGATCACATTGAAAAGGCGTTGAAGCATTATAATTATCATATGAACAACACGGCAAAATTCCTCGGTATCGATCGCAAGACGCTCCGCACGAAAATCAAGACATACGGTATAATCACCGGTATCAAGGATGAAAATGGTGAATAGTCTTAGGGGACATCTTCCTCACCCTTGGGGAAATTTTACCCAAGAGGACCCCCCTTTTTTTTATTCGAGTAATTAAGTTAAGCAATTTCAATAGGATGAAACATGGCACCTTACTTGCTTTTCTCCTACCAGAAATCCTTGAAGGAGGTATAGGCTATGGATGCAAAGAAAAAGGTGCTCTTGATTGATGATGACAAGGACTTTCTGCTCGCAACCAAACTTATCCTCGAAAAAGGCGGCTATGAAGTCTTTCTGGCCGAGGATGGAAAAGCAGGGGTGGACATGGCGAAATCCCTTTATCCTGACATTGCCATCATCGATATGATGATGGAGACCTGGAGTGAGGGTTTCAATGTGGTATCAAAGCTGAGGACCTCGGATACGGGCAAGAAAATTCCCCTTATCATGCTCAGCGCCGTTGACCTGCAGGGCCCTTATCAGTCCTTTGAGCCGCCTGACGAGCTCCCAACCGTGGACCTCGTGCTGCACAAGCCCATCAAGGCTGATGAACTGTTGAAATATGTGGGTCAGCTCCTGAGGTAAGGCTTTGATGGATGATAAGGCTGAGTATTCAGCCAAGATTCTCATCATTGACGACGAGGAGTCGATCCTTGACGGTTGCAGGCAGGCCCTGGAAAAATCGGGCTACACGGTGATGACCACCTCGGACGGGCCTGACGGCATAAGGCTGGCAAGGTCTGAAAACCCCGACCTGGCTTTTGTCGACCTGAAGATGCCCAGCTGTTCCGGGATGGATATAATCGAGCTGCTGTCAAAAGAAATGCCCGGCATTGTATTGATCGTGATTACCGGATATGCCTCCATCGTCTCTGCTGTTGAGGCCATGAAAAAGGGCGCCTATGATTACCTGCCCAAGCCCTTTACCCCTGACCAGATCAGGGCGGTCACCAAGAGGGCGCTGGAACACAGGTTCCTGAAGATCGAGGCTGACCGGCTCAGGGAAGAAAAAGAACGCATGGAGAGAAACTTCATAACCTTTGTCAGCCACGAGATGCGTTCCCCGCTGGTGACCATCATGCAGTATTTCGAGACACTGAAGGTGATTTCCGAGAACAGCCTCGAGCAGAATGCAAAAGACATTATCGACCGCTGCGAGAAAAGGCTTCAGGGACTCCACGACCTTGTGGAGCACTGGCTCGATCTTGCCAGGATCGAGGACGGCTCCTTTTCCGAGGCCAAGACGCCCATTGTGCTCACTGAAATCCTGGACAGGGCCATGGAAGAGCTCACCCCATTGTGCCAGAGGAGAGAGATCACCCTGGAGGCAAGCATAAATGATCCCTCGGCCAAGATCATGGGCGACCAGGAGAGCCTCATGAGGGTCTTCACCAACATTATCGGCAATGCCACGAAGTATACCCCGCCGGCCGGAAGGATAAGCATCAACATAGCTCAGGACGAATACTATGTTTACGCGAAAATCGCTGATACCGGCTCGGGCATTCCTGCCGATAAACTGCCCTTCATCTTCGAACCTTTCTACAGGGTGAAGGGAAAGGATGAGCGCCAGAAGGGTTCGGGCCTGGGGCTGACATTCGTCAAAAAGATCATGGACGCCCACAACGCCAAGATTGAAGTGACTTCGCAAGAGGGTATCGGAACTACTTTTCTGCTGAGATTTCCAAGGCTTTACGAGCTCAAAAAAACCTAATCGCTCTTTCCCTTTATGCCTTCCCATGGCCTGGTATTATCCAGCATGTATTCTTCCAGGTTATTGACCATGCATTCCCCGCACATATGCACCATCTTCATGCTGGAGACCTGCCGGACAATAAAAAGCTTTTCACAATTCTGGCTGCACAGGAAACACTTTTCAGCGATGTCTTTCTCGTGAAACTCGTAACACTGCTCATCCATGTACGTACATTTCATAAATGTCTCCTGAGTAAACCCTACCATAGAATATTGCCGGCATCAACTATGCTGCATTGAGCATCCGGCTAAATGGATTTTTACCGATACTATAGTGAGCCTTTTGACAACCTTCTACTTTTCCTGTTATTATTTCACTATAAGAACACACCATGAAATGGAATGACAGCTCGTATGATTGACTGAAAGGAGGGCCCGAACATCCCCTGCCATGCACCCTTATGGGACGGAGTCTGCGCGATTTCTGCCCCTGCGGTCGAGAGAGCTCCTCTCGGCATGAGGCCCTTGAATTATTAAAACTCTCATTTGAGAAAAATCGTGTTCACATGCCGCTTCCCCAGAAAAAGGGAGGCCGGGAGAGATTTGGAATCTCCCTGAATAATTGCCATAAATGATCAGATACCCAAATCATCAAGAGGACTTAAAACACCCTGCCCTCCTTGCTGAAGAATATGGGTATAGATCATGGTTGTGGATACATCACTATGTCCCAACAGGGCCTGGATGGTTCGAATGTCGGTTCCCCGTTGAAGAAGATGCGTTGCAAAACTGTGCCTGAACGTGTGTGCACTGATGCGTTTTGTCAACCCGGTCTTCTGCACGGCAGTCTTGATTGCCTTGTTGACTAAACTGGGATCTACATGGTGCCGCCTTACTAAGTTGCTGCGCGGATCTTTAGCAAGATCCGGGCGGGGAACACATACTGCCAACCCCATTACTTTGCCGCATGGGGATATTTTCGTGCAAGGGCATACGGCATATGAACCTCACCGTATCCCAGGGCAAGGTCCTCTTCATGGATGATCTTAACCCTTGAAAGATGATTCTGGAAAAGGGGAATGACGGAAGATGGAAAAGGGGTTACCC
>CAYMDG010000169.1:0-6943 GCA_964388905.1 uncultured Bacteriovoracaceae bacterium | reverse complement strand
AGGTATGAAGGGTATTGCAGGGCACAGGGCAAGGATTTCAGCGCATGACGGCAAGGTGAGGCTTGATAGGGAAGTGGTCTCGCATCTGAAAGACCGGTACGGTAAGGATTTGAACAGCCCTATGGTTCAGGTCCAGGTCATAGAACAGATCCAACAACTCCTGGAAAACCAATATCCCCAGAACTATCAGGAGAAGATGGGTGAGGCCATCAAATTGGTGTTCCCGAATAATTCCGAGGGGCTCATGAAGATGTCGAGCAAGGTTGCCCGCTATGACCTATGGCTCAAGGGAGCCTGGGCGACACTGCTCACCAAGGGAGCTAAGGAGCGGGAAGGCATCATCCGGGGCAAGCGTAGCGAGATCTACGGCCCTGATGCGGATAAGATCTGGCCGGACAATCTGAAGGCTGAAACAATCAGTCAAGTCCTGAAAGGATTGAACAAGGTTAAAGGGGCCTCGTTGAAAGAAAAGCTGGCCTTTCTCAATGACATTATCCGCCAGGAATACGCCTCTGATGCCGATGCCTATATCAAGGATCATCAGCAAGACCTCATAAATCGTTTTTTCAAACTGGAGAGTGTTCAATCAGACCTTAAGAAGATGCCGCCTCAGGAGAGGAGGCAGAACTTGCGTGCCATACGTCAGGCCTTTGGGATGGACGAGAGTACTCTGGCGCACTGGGATAAGCTTGAAAAGGTCCGCGACGAGCGGTGGGGAAAAGGCGTGTTGTACATGAGGGACCGGCAACAGGTCATGGATTCGGTTCCCGTAGAGCTCCGCGAGATCGTGCTTAATGAATTGAGGCAGAAATATTTCGGCAATGAGGCTGCAACGGTATCCGGCGAGGAGAAGGCCGGTTATTTCAGATTCAAGGGCAAGAGGCTCTACGGGTTGAACTGAACCGTTCTCTTTATTTTGTTTCACTCTTGCATTTCTCAGGAGAAGTATTTTTTCCCATACAGTGCCTGGTCATAGTCTGCCCGGCGGGATGGACAGTTCTGCCTTGGGCACAGGGAGCAGTTCACAAAGTGTTCACCTCCGACATACTGGATTCCTGTGACTGACTTTAAAGGGTAAAGGAGCATGTGAGAGCTCAGGCTCACCCCTACGGTCTTAGTGATCGATCCTAACAGATCGAAGAGCGGCCGCTGCTGAGACAGGGGCCAGTCTTCGAGAGATCCGGGATTCATGCACGAGAGCTGTGCCGGGCTCACCTTGTCCTTCAGGTGCGACTCCAGGGCCGCCATGGCCGATCCCAGGGCCAGGAGCATGATGGTGTCAGCCCAGAATGCATGCAGTGTCCCGGTCGTGGACTGTGCCCATTCCTCCAGCTCAGGGCCGCAGGAAGCGACAAAAGGATAGACAACCTTTGCGTCTGTCAGGTTAACGCGCAGCACCCGGCTGTCAAACCGGATCCCCTTGATGAGCACATGTGCGTCTCCCATGGAATCCACCGTGGTAACCCTGAAGGCGGCCCTGGGGCAGGCAACTGATGATGCCCGGGCGAGCATCTCGGAAAGCTCTCCGGCCATCTTCGTGCCGGTCCGGACCCTGAGGATATCGCACAGGCCTTTTTCTTCGATGGTAAAAGGGATGTGATCGAGGATAATCGCGTCCTGGTACATCTTATAACTCCTCAGGCATGGTGAACGCAGTGCAGCGGATAAATTCATCCTGGAAGCCGGGTCGAAGCGCCAGTTCCACTTCGCGGACCTGATCTCTCAGGGAAGACGCCCTGTCCATGAACAGGGTATCGATACAGGCTGCTTCGGCTGCCTTCAGGCTTGTATTGCCCAGAAATTGCCAGCGTGCATTCGGGAAGTCCGGCAGGAAGCCCAGGGCCTTGAAATTTTTAAGGTTCAGGTGCTCCCCAAAGGCCCCGGCGATGAGCACCTCTTCGACTGCGAGCGCATCCATGCCGGACTCCTTCAAAAGGATGCGGGAGGCGGCAAGGCCGGCGGCCTTGGCCAGCTGGAGGTTTCGTATGTCCCTCTGGGTCAAACGGATATCGCCTTCTACCCTGAGTGCCTTCATGCCTTCAATATCTTCGGCGGCAAGAGGGGAGGGCAGGAAAGAGCGCTTAAGGTCCTGGCAGAAGGCACCGTCAGGCCGGACGATTTTCCGCCTCAAAAGGATAGCCGTCAGGTCCACGAGCGCAGTGCCTGAGATGCCGACAGGCTCTCCACTCCCCATCATGGACCACTCAAGACTTTCCGGGCCATCCTCCACTGCTGTTATGGCGCCGTCTTCGGCGGTCATACCCCAGGAGATGTTCATACCCTCCAGCGCAGGACCCATGGCACACGACGTTGCGAAAAGATCCCTGTTCCCGTTCATGACGAACAGCTCCCCGTTGGTGCCGAGGTCCATGAAGAATGCGTTCTTTTCGATACCGGATCCCCGACACAGGGCAAGCCCGCCAATGAGGTCTCCCCCGATGAAGGCGCTGAGAACCGGCAGGGCAAGGATCCGTGCGCCCGGAAATGCAAGGGCGCCGATGTCCTCAGGCGTGAAACCAATGAAGTCCCTCGTCTTAACCTTGTAGGGATGTCTGCCCAGCGGCCCCACGTCGAGGCCGAAGAAAAGCGAGAGCATGGTGGTGTTCCCGGAGAACACCATGAGTTCACAGCATAGCGCAGACATGCCGCAGGCCTGGAGGTACCGCAGCATGGCATTGAGCACGGATGACCGGATGAGATCGGACTGCCGGTGGGCAGTTGCCGGGTCTGCGCAGGCCGCGATGCGCGAGATCACGTCGTGCCCGAACCGTCGCTGGGGGTTGAGGAACGAGTCTATGGGGAAGGTGTTATGGCCTTCAAGATCAATGAGCGAGACGCGAACCGTAGTGGTGCCAAGGTCGCAGGCCAGCCCGTAGCGGCTCTCTTTGGGAAGGACCGGGCAGGGTTGCTGCGCACGTTTAGACGTCTCCTCCATGAAGACCTCGACATCACCTTGTATCACTGCCTGGCAGGCCAGGCGCATGCCGGGCTTGCCCTTCAGTGCCTTTGCTTCCATATGGCTCTGTCCCGAGAGATCACCAGATGCTTTTACCGTGCATCTACCGCAGGTACCCTTGCCTCCGCAGGGGGACCTCACGGCAATGCCCATATCCATCAGGGCGTCAGCTAGCAGGGTCTGCCTGGTAAAAAAATGATGTCTGCCTGAAGGGATGAGACTGAGCCTGCAACCGCTCACCGGGCATCAACCCTTGAGGCTCAGTGCCGCTTCGATGAAGGCATCCAGGTTTTCCGCAGGGGTTTCTGGCGGGAGGTCGCAGCCGGATGAAAGGATGAAACGCTCCCCTTTCATGGCAAGGACCAGGCTCAAAACCTTTTCCTTGACCATTTCAGGTGTGCCCTTGAGCATGACATTCACCGGGTCAATGTTGCCGAGCAGTGTCTTGTCCTTGAGCAGCGGTGTTTCATCGAGACTTTTCCTGAAATCAACCGGCGCGTCCAGACTCAGGCCGAAGAGGTGTTCGGTCCCGGCAAAGGCCCGGCACAACCGGCTGGTGTCTCCGCATACATGCATGATGGGCGAGGGGAGTTGCGAAGCTATGCCATCGATATGGGTCCTGATGGAGTTTGTGAAGACCGCAGGCGGGAAGGCCATGATCTGCGGCTCGAGCATGATGATGGCCTGGGCGCCTGCCTCTGCCAATATCTTGGCGTAGGGCGTGATGACAGCGGCACACCGATCAAGGATCCGTGCGAACCCCGGGGCATCCTTCAGGGCGGCCCTTATCAGTGCGGGCAGGCCCAGGAGATGTGCCGCCACAGTAACTGGCCCCACCACGAAGGCTGCCACCGGCTTGTTGGTCAGGCGGATAAGATTTCTGACAGCCTTGATGCCCACCTGCATGGGAGGCGCGTCATCCGGCTCAGGAAACCTGAGGCGGTCTACGGCATCGGCATCTGCACAGATGTGGCCGGTTATCACTGGGACCCTGCCCTTGAATTCCCATGGGCACCCGAGGGTGCGCGCCTCCACCGAGGTGTCCATGACCGGTGTGGCAATGTCTATGTCCGGGAAGCGTTTTAGGAAAGCCGCGAGCGCCTCGGCCTGGGTCTCGGGGCTGTGGATGGCCTCCTCGGCCGGGACACCGGCGAGGCGTATTCCCATGGAAGAGGCAATGGGAGCGACGCAGGGGAAGGGGATGTCTTTTATGCCCATGCTCACGCCGCCTTGCTGTAGGAGGTGAAGATCCGCAATGCATCGATTGCGGTCTCGCCGTAGGCGTCCGCCCCCATCTCACGGCACAGGTCCTCAGAGGTGCATGCCCCTCCGATGACGATCTTCACGGCATCCCGCAGTCCCGCCTTTGCGCTCATTTCCACCACGTCGCGGATGCTCCCCACCATGGTTGTGAGCAGGGCCGAGAGCCCTATGAACCGTGCCCCGCTGGCCTTGGCCGTTTCAATGATACGCCGGGCAGGCACGTCCACCCCCAGGTCGATGACCTCGAATCCGTTGGCAGACAGGATCATGCCTACGATGTTCTTGCCGATCTCGTGAATGTCTCCGGCCACCGTTGCCAGGATAACCTTGCCTCGCAGGCTTGCTTCATCAGGGTTCATACGTGCCTTGAGAGCCGGCATGGCCTCCCTTACCACCTCGCCGGCCATGACGAGGTCAGCCAGGAAGTATTCACCCGACTCGAATTTCTTACCCACGATCTCAAGCCCTTTGCTGATGCCTTCCTGGATGATCTCTTCAGGCAACAAGCCTTCCGAGAGGGCCTTCTCCACCAGGGGGATTATGGCATCGATATCCAGTTCGTCGATGGCCTTTACAATGGCTGCGATTGCATCCTTCATGGGCATCTCTCCTCTCTTTTCATCATAAGGGTTTCGTTTACAAGACCAAAGCCTTTCAGGAAACGGCTATAGGGTACGATCCGTAGCGCTCAACGGCATCGACCATGACCGTCAGCTTGTGCGCCGGGATGCTGCTCAGGCTGTGGACCGGAGAGATAATGAACCGTCCGCCTGGCCCCAGCTCGGCTATGAGCTTCTTCACGCTGTCCACCACCTCGTGGTCTTTCGAGCGGTCCGTAAGGAGGTAATCAACGCCCACGCCCCCGATAATGGTGACCTTGTCCCCGTGGATCTTCTTCTCATGGAAGATGTCCACATTCGAGGTGTTCTCATAGGCGTGCAACCCGTCGACGCCCCAGGAGATGAAGGTGTCGAAGAGAAGCGTGTTGTCGCCGCACGAGTGGAGAACATACTTGCCGCCGCGGTCATGGACCGCCTTGATGATGCGCCGGTAGGGCCCTCCGAAGAGCTCGTCGATGAGGTTCGGGTTCATGATGGGGCCGCTCTTGAAGGCGAAGTCGTCGCTCTGGAGAACGACCGGTATGCCTGCATCGAGCATGGCCATGGCGGTCTTCAGGCTGACCTGTTCGCACAGGTCGATGAAGCGCTTGACGAGATCTTTCTCCCTCCTGATCCACAGCGGCAGGCGTTCGATGCCGATGGCCCAGTACAGGGACTCCTGGATGCCGTATGCCGAGGACTGGCCAAAGAGGCAGATCCTCTCGCCGTACTTGGCCACCATCTTCTTGAAGAACCGGTAGGTGCTCTGGGCGAGCCGGTCCGGGTCGGGCCAGTATGGCCAGGATTCGAAATCTTCCCTGCTCTTGATGCCCGGGCAGCGGTACATGTAGGTCATATTGCCGAGCCCGTCGGGTTGCAGGTTGAAGATGGATCCGGTGCAGCGGGCCATGGTGTTGTGGTTGAGTATGGTGAAGGTTTCGTCCAGGATGGCCCAGGTGGAGTCGAAACCAAGCTCGCAGGCTGCCTTGATACGCTTTTCCATGGCGCGGTTGATCTCCGGCTGGACGATGGGCCTGGTCAGCTTCGGCCCCCACCGGTCAAGAACGAAACGGGTAAACGGGTTGTTGAGCTGCTTCTCCTGGGATATGAGAGGCTTGCCCAGCACCTCGTTGAAGGTACTGTCTTCCACCATGGCGCAGAACGTGGGGACACGGTCTACGGGTTTGCCTTCGAGTGTGCGGAGAACGCGTTCCTTGGGGTGCATGGCAGCCTCCTCTTCTTGGAAATTCCGTGCCTTATGATCACACAGCATAGAGGGAGCAGGCACGCTTGTCAAGAATAAATTGGTAAGACCAATTTCTTTCAGACAGAACAAGGTTCAGCACGGAAGGACTGAACACAGAGGGTTGATTATCGCTATGATTCAGGGCGTTTTTAAAGGGATCGTGCGTCTCCCGGCCTTCAGGTCCAGTGCTGTGAGCAGTCTTTTTTCTGCATCGATTACTGCATCATCCATGATGCGAGCCGCATTGTCCGGGTCTTTACTGCTGATCGCGGCAGTCAGGTCAGTGACAAAAGCGATGGTTGCCTGGGCAGAATCGGGCAGGCTGTAGTAAATGTCCGTATAATAACGGTAGATGGGCTTGAACGAGTTGAAGAAGAGCTGAAAGACAAGGTCTTTTGTCATCCTGGCTATCAAGGAATGGAATCTGAAATCGCTTTCGGAGATTTTTGCAGTACCCTTGCCTTTGCGTCCCAGTGACTTTATCAGGAATTCTCCTGCAATCCGGAACTCTTCGATATCATCGGGGCCGGCCATCAGAGCGGCTTCCCTTGCATAAAAAGGTGCGGTAATCCGTCTGAACCTGAGCAGGGATAACAGCACCCCGGAATCAATGACTTCGGTGGTCTTCATGATGTGTACAAGCAGGTCAAGCGATCCTTCGGTCTGGTAGTCGGTGACATAGGTCCCGCTCTGGGCAAGGGTCTTCACCAGGCCGAGTTCGCTCAGGTGGGCCATGGCCTCTCTCACTGCCGGGCGGCTTGCAGCGTATATGCGGGCGAGCTCGCGCTCGGAGGGAAACCTGGAGTGCGGCTTGTAATGGCCGCTGAGAATCGCCTTTTCCAGCTCAAGAAAGATCTTATGTGAAACACGCAGCGCCAT
>CAYMDG010000168.1:3709-6987 GCA_964388905.1 uncultured Bacteriovoracaceae bacterium | reverse complement strand
TCCGCCTGGCAATCGAAGAAGAGAAGATATCTTCGAGCGCCCAGATCTCGACGGCGTCCCTGGCCCTGGTTATGCCTGTATAGACGAGCTCCCTGGTGAGCACCGGAGAGTCGCGCTCGGGCAGTATGAGCAGCACCCGGTCGAACTCGGACCCCTGGCTCTTGTGGATTGTCATGGCAAAGGCCGTCTCGTGTGCCGGCAGCCTTAGGGGTGAAATCTTTCTCACAGAACCGTCTTTGTCCATAAAGCAGGCGCGCAGGTCATCCCCATCGCTCACGATGAGCCCGATATCGCCGTTCATGAGCCTCAGGGTATAGTCGTTTTCCGTGACGAGCACGGGCCTGCCGTGGTAATGCAGCCTGCCGGGTTCAATGAGGCCCGCGCCCTGCAAGATCTCTTCCACCTTGCGGTTCAGGGCCGCTACACCATAAGGACCCTCGCGGACAGGGCTCAGGATGCGCAACGTATCGAAGAGGCGGAAGCGTTCATAAATATGCTCTGAGGCGAGAAAACCTCCATACCCTGCGGTAACGATCTCTTTCAGCGCCTTGTTCAATTCTCCCGGTAAAGGCAGATCCTTCCAGCAGAACTCCGCTGTGTCGCCTGAGTGGAGTATCTCAAGGGACAGGCCGGTATCTCCCGAATTGACTGCCTCGCCAAGGGCGAAAATGGCGCTGCCCTTGCTGAAACGGAAGGTCCGGGTGAGTTCCACAAGGGAGTCCTGCATGCCGCCTTCACTGCCTGCCGGGACAGAACACCCTGTCGTCCTCTTCACAAGACCGGCGAAATCAGGCGAATAGGCGTGGGAAGCGCCCACATCGCAAATATCCCCGAGCACGTAGCCGGCCTGAACGGAAGCGAGCTGGTTCTTGTCGCCAAGGAGGATAAGGCGGGCGGTGTCCTTGAGGGCCTGGACCAGGTTTGACATGAGGGCCAGGTCAGCCATGGACGCCTCATCGATGGCGATAACATCGGCACTCAGGCGATTTGCTGCGCCGTATCTTGACAGTGTTGAACCGGGAGAGAAGCCCAGAAGCCTGTGGATCGTGGTGGCCTCAACCGGGATCAGTGCCTTTATCTCCGGTGCGCAGTCGATGAGTTCAAGGCTTCGCTTGATGGACTCCTCGATTCTCCGGGCCGCCTTGCCGGTGGGGGCCGCCAGGGCGATCTTCAGGTGAGGCTCCTGCTCAAGGAGCAAGGCCATGATCCTGCAGACCAGCGTGGTCTTGCCTGTGCCCGGCCCGCCCGTGATCACGCATAGACCTCTTGATACGGCAGCTGCGGCCGCGGTCTTGTGAAGATCATGTCCGTCAGTCCCGTCCGGCGGAAACATCCGTGAGAGCCCCCTGGTGAACAGGGCCTCGTCAAGAGGCATGGCCCGCGCGTTCAGACGCAGCAGGACCTCGGCCAATCTCCGCTCGTTCTCATGGGAGCGGTGGAGATAGAGCCTGCCCGCCTTGTCCAGTATTAGGGGGCGAAACTCACCGGGCCTTCCCACTACCGGGCATGACCTCAGGGCAGATATCCAGGCCTCAGGTGAAGGCAGTTCCAGTACATCGGCCTTGGAGTCTTTGCCCATCAGCCCTGTATTGATATCGTTCAGGTTCAGGCAGGTGTGCCCTTCCCTGTTGAGCCTGCTCACTAGGGCGGCAGCAAGGATGAGCTCCTTCCCGCCGGACTTTGAGAGCTGCGCCATAAACCGGGCGAAATGCATATCGATGGGCTCGAAATATTCTTCTGACAGCATCAGGCCCTGTTCAAGACCTTTCCTGGAATCAACGGCATCATGCGCCATTTGTTTTGGCCCTCTACTCATCTTTGTTCATCAGCGCTTCGCTCAACTTTACCAGGTTCTCCTCGTCCGGACGGGACCGGAAGATGCCGTACTCAGGCCCTTTGGAAGGATCTACCCCCCGCAGGTACACATAGAAGACCCCCCCGAAGTGCTCGGCATACGAATACCCCTCCTGACGGTGCCTGAGGTACTGGTGCAGCGCCACGCAGTAGAGGTGATACTGGAGGATGTAGTTGTCCCTGATCATGGACTTCATGAGTGCATCCTGGCCGTAGTCCTGTACACTGTTACCCAGGTGGTTGGACTTCCAGTCGATGAGATAATACTTCCCCTTGTGTACGAAGACCAGGTCCATGAAGCCCCGGAGGAACCCTTTAACCGGGTCGAAGGTGAAACGGGGGGTATCAGCCGGTACAAGGGACACCTCAGCCTGTCCCTGACCCGCCAGGGGAGAGGAGACATTCATGGAGGGCACGCAGTCAATAATGGTCTGCTCAAGGATAACGGGTGTGAGCTGCTTTATAGGGAACATGAATTCAAGCTCCGTGAGCCGCTTTCCTTTTTCCAGTCCTGATAAAATGACCCCCCCCAGATCAATATCCAAAACTTTTCTCACCATACCTGTCACCACATCGGTCCATGCCATATCAAAGCCATGACCGGCAAGCGTGTCCGAAACCACGGCTCTGACAGCCTCATCACCAGCAGTGAAGTCGAGCTTCTCGAAGACCTCGTGCAGGAGGATTCCCGCCCGTGCTCCTTTGGGGAAGGAGAAGATGTCTTTCGCCCTCTCCCCCTTCTCCTTAGATCCATTTCTCACATCCTGCCGCAGACTGTCCCGGTCGGCGGCTTCACTACCCTTGTGCAGGCCGTGGATGAACGCGGTGTAGCTGGCAATGCCCCAGGTTCGGTCAATGGCTCCCTCAAAAACCCGTGCTGCAGGTTCTTCTGAGGATAAGGCCTGTCGAGCCGGAGGATCGGGCTGACCATGGGGGATGTCCAAAACCCGGGCATGACCTGTGCTTGCGCCGAGGAATTCCTCCAGGGCATGCCGCAGGTCTGCCTGGTCCATGCCCTTCATGAGATGGGCCATGGCCGAGCTCTGGGCCCCCTTCACCTTGCCCCAGGCCACATAGCACCGGTTCTTTGCCCGGGTGAACGCCACGTAGAGGAGCCTCACGTTCTCCGCTAGGACCTCCTCCCTGGCTTTGTCCCGGTGATCCTCCTGCTCCGGCGAGCCCATGTCCAGCACTGCAGTATGGCCATCATCGTGGAACAGCACGCCCTCGCCCCTGTCCGGCTTTGCGGCGCCCCAGGCAAAGGGGCAGAACACCACCGGGAATTCGAGCCCCTTGCTCTTGTGCACGGTCATGACCCTCACCGCATCGTCGTCGCTCTCCAGCCTGAGCTGGTACTCGTCGCTGCCGGGCATGCCCGGGTCCCTGCGCCCGGCAAGCCATTTCCTCAGGCCCTGCATGCCCAG
>CAYMDG010000168.1:1836-3609 GCA_964388905.1 uncultured Bacteriovoracaceae bacterium | reverse complement strand
GCATAGGTGAACACGTCCGCGCCCCGGAAGCTGTAGACGGCCTGCTTGGGGTCGCCGATGAAGAACAGGCATGATCCTGCAAAGCACCGGGTGAAGATCTCGTACTGCAAAGGGTCCGTGTCCTGGAACTCGTCGATCAGCGCCGCCTTGAACCTGCCCGCCACCGCACCGGCCAGGGCGACACCGACCCGGGACCGCAGGGCCTGGTGCATCCTGAGCAGCAGGTCGTCGTAGTGCACGAGCCCCTGCCTCTCCTTGCGCCGCGTGAGGGCCGTATCCAGGAACGCAAGGAACTCCACCTTCAAGGAGGTGATCTCGTCCTCGAAGACAGCGACCAATGCATCGCCTGCCTCCTGCAGGGCCCCGCACAGGGCAAAGACCGGGTTTTCCGGCATTGCAGCGCCCTTCTTCGTGGCCTTTTTTATGGCAGCGGGCGTGAACTTTGTCAGGCACGGGGCCGCGGGCAGCACCATGCACCCCATGGCCAGGTAGCGCTCCATGTCCTGCAGATATCCTGGGACCTTTGTGACCTTGTGGGTGCTCTGGTTGATGGTGTTCACATCGCACATGAGCCGCTCCACCTCGCCTCGTGCCGCAGGCCATGCCGCGGCAAGGGCGTTAAAGGCCTGCCGGTATGCAGCCAGCAGCGGCGCAAACGCATCCGGATTGAGAGCACCCGCACGTGCGGGGATGATCTGCGAGGCCAGGCTTCTCTGGCGAGCCAGGCCCATGAACCATTCCGGACTCACCTTCCGGCCGCGGCAAAAGGCGATGAACTCGGGTACGGCCGCTGCGGTGACGCGCATGCGGTAGAAATCATCCGCAACACAGGCGATCATGTCAGCCTGGTCGGTTACCAGCTCGGTCTCGAAGGGGCTGCCCGTCTCGAAAGCCAGCTCCTTGAGCATGCGCTGGCAGAAGCCGTGGATGGTGGATATGGCGGTCTCGTCGAACCTTGCCAGGGCGTCGTCCAAGGTGTTAAGGGCCTGTGCCCGGTTTCCCACCTTCTCCAGGAGCCAGGCTATGAAAAGATCGTCTGATGAACCGTGCGCAAACGCGTCACGGGCCTGGCGCACCTTGTCCCTAATGCGGGTCTTGAGCTCGTCGGTGGCCGGAACGGTGTAGGTGACCACGAGGATCGACTCCACGGGCATGCGCTGCTCCAGAAGAAGCCGCAGGAAGAGCGATGCAATGGTGTAGGTCTTGCCCGTGCCGGCGCTCGCCTCGATGAGGTGCGTTCCGGAAAGGCTTAAGCCCGTGAGGTCCAGGGGCTCTACCATTTCCCTGCCTCCAGAGAGTCCAGGAGCGGAGCGTACACAGTCATGGCCAGCTCGCGGAACTCGTCATCCAGGGGATCAGCGCCTGCAAAGCAGATCCGCATGGCCGCATCCTCACCTTCGCCCCTCTTGTTCCAGCCCCCGCTCCAGGCCTTGCCAGCCTCCTGCATGGCCCGCTCTGCATTCCCCGTCTTCTTCATGTGCTCTGCATAGGCGTACGAGCTCTTGGGGAAGAAATGGAGCGGCCGGCTCAGGCCCTGCCAGTACACTTCAAGCAGCCCCTTCAGCACGGCAAAAGGCTCCTCCGCAGGGCTGATACAGGCCTGCCCTGCCTTGTGGATGTGCATGCCCGCCACCTGCGCACCCGGGCTCACGGCCTTGAGCAGGAGCACGCTGACCCAGGCCCTCATGAGGTCGAGAGGTTTCAGGTCGGCATAGCGGAACGAGAGGAACCCGCCGCGGCCAAGGCAGTCCACGGCCCCGGTGATGGTGAAGG
>CAYMDG010000168.1:0-1736 GCA_964388905.1 uncultured Bacteriovoracaceae bacterium | reverse complement strand
ATGGCCATGAGGTCGAGCCCGCTTGCGTAATCCCTGCGGGGGAAGGATTCATGGTTCATGCCCATGAGGCAGATCACCTTGAACGGGATGCTCCGCATGGGCAGCATGGAGCAGAAGGTGACCCCGCGTTCCAGGAACCCTGCCCCTTCCGCGGCACTGCCGAAGGCGTTGCCCAGGTGGTGCCGCACCACGTCGATTGTGACCGTGCCCGTGAACCCGGCATCCCGGGCGATCTTCTCCAGGTTCCGCACCGTGGATTTCAGCCTCAGAAACTCGCGAAGCGTCTCTTCGTCCGAAGCGAACAGGTCGTCGATGATCGAGAGGAGCACCTGCGACCACTCGCCCAAACCCCGCTCCTGCCTGAGCGTATCCACTGCCGCAAAGAGCCGCTCAACGAAGTCCACAAAGCCGCCCAGGAGTCCCGCCGAGGCAGGGTCCATGCCGGCCAGGGGCGCGATGCCCTCGAACAGCTCTTCCCTCCCGGCCATGGCATAGCCCAGCAAAAGCCTCTTCAGGCCGAAGCCCCAGGTGTTCTCCTCGAACCCGGGCAAGCCCATCTCCTCTTTGTCGCGGCCGTCCCTGCCCCACCTGATGTTAGCCCCGGTAACCCACGCATGGATCTTCCGCACCGCCTCCTCGTCCATGCCGAACCGGGCCCGCACGGGCGCCTTGTCCAGCAGGTCCATGACGAGCGACGCCTCGAAGCGCTGAGACGGCAGATCAAGGACGGCCATAAGGGCATCCGCCAGCTGGGAGCTCCGCCTGAACGACCGGTCGGATATGCTGTAAGGGATGCGGCGCGAATCCCCCCTGTCCATGTCGAACACGGCCCGGATAAAGGGTGCATAAGCCTCGATATCAGGTGCCATGACCAGCACGTCCCGAGGCTCCAGCCCCTCAATTGCCATCATGCCTCTCCCGTCGTCCCCGCGAAGGCGGGGACCCAGTGATTCCGGCAAATCCCGGATTCCCGCCTCCGTGTGAACGACGGATAAAGACTCGGAGGACCGAGGAGGGTGGGAACTCTCGAAGAGCGCCAGCAAAGTATCCAGCAGCACCTCCACCTCCCGCATGGGGCTGTGACACGAGTGCACCTGGATGGAGCAATCCCAGGCCTCGGCCTCTTCAGCCCCCTCATCACCGCTCGTCCTCAAATTCAATATGTCGTCCTGCACCTTAGCCAGCATGGTGGAACGCCCGCCACCCGCAAACAGATCCGTCTCCTGCGGGTCCAGATCGATGACCATGTCCAGGAAATTCCTGCCGAGCCTGCCCAGGCTGGCCAGCAGGTCGTTGCGCGATTCCAGGTGCAGATCCGCCTGGGGCTCCTTGGCCGCGATCCTGGTGATGCGCCTTTCCGGCACGATGTCCGCCCAGTATTCCCTGCAGGGGTTCAGGCAGTAGAGGCTGACATCCATCACCTCTGATAAACCTTTGAGCACCTCGAGATGGAATGCAGGCAGATACGAGATGCCGAAGATGGACACCCGCTCGGGCAGCCCCGACACATCTGCTTGAGCAAGCCCGCGGCTGAAGAGCTGCTTGAGCCGGGCGCGGTGGAAAGCAGAGTGCCCTTCGACAATCTTATTCCAGAGCACGGCCTGCCAGTTCTCCGGGTAGCCCGAAGGCGCATTGCCGCCCTCTTCCCACCCCAGTACAAGCTCGGGCCTGAATATGACATACTGGTCATAGATGTTCGCCATCATGGCGCTGAACTGGTAGAGCTTCATGCCCGC
>CAYMDG010000167.1:0-7022 GCA_964388905.1 uncultured Bacteriovoracaceae bacterium | reverse complement strand
CCCATGATAAGACAGCCGAGGTGGAAGTAGGGGAAGCTGTTGCCGCCGGAAGTCGCTGCTGCTGCAAACGCAAACGTACCGGTAATCATCACCACGAACATTGCTACGATTATTGTCTGGATTGTCTTTTTCATTGTCACTGCCCTCCTTCATGATTGCTTGATGCCTATGCCTTGAGCACTAACCGTGCCAATTGTTCATACAAATGAATAATACCATCTAACATAATAATATTGCATACGATTAACTGAACAACCGCTCAAAAATGCACTGGTCCAGACCTGAAAAAACCATGATCCATTGAAAAGAATGTTTAAAGGCATTGAATGAAATGTGAGATCCTACAATTCCTGTCCCGGCACAAAAAATATATGCGGCTTCAACAATACCGGGTCTTCCCCTACTATCACACGGGCCCGGTATACATGTTCGATATTCTCTGCAGTAAGAACCTCTTCCGGACTCCCCTTGGCATGGATGCGGCCATGGTCCATGAGTGCGATGGATGTGCAGTAGAGGCTTGCTAGGTTGAGGTCATGCAGGGTTACGAGCACGGTGAGCCCATAGTTTCCTGAGAGCCCCGATACCAGGTCCAGCAGACGTATCTGGTGGCCGATATCCAGGTGCGTGGTGGGTTCATCCATGAGGAGAATCTCGGGCTTCTGGGCGAGGCCGCATGCAAGGAACACCCGCTGCATCTCTCCTCCCGAGAGCCGCTGGATACGCTGTGACCTGACCCCAGTGAGGTCGAGCAGGGTAAGCGTATCTTCAACGATTCTAAGGTCTGCCGGGGTGAAGGGCATCATCCTGCCCCGGTGGGGGTATCTTCCCATGAGCACATATTCCTCCAAGGTATAGGGGAAGGACAGCGAGTGGATTTGGGGGATGAAGGCGGCCTTTCGGGCAAGCTTCTTCCTGGGCATTGTGAAAAGGCTTTCATCACCCAAGAAGATCTTCCCCTGCCAGGGTTTCATGAGGCCGCAGATGCACTTGAACAGGGTAGTCTTGCCGCTCCCGTTGGGCCCGATAAGTCCGAAGATTCCCCCAGGGCTGGCAGCAAAGGAGACTCCGTCCACCACCGGGTGGTCCTGATACCCGGCAGTCAGGTTTTCCACCCTGAGCCCCGTCATCTAGATAACCTCCGGGGGAGAGGCCTTGAGCAGGTATGCCAGGAAGAAGACGCCTCCTGCGATCCCGGTAATTACCCCCACAGGCAGCTCATAGGGCCTGATAATGACCTGGGAGAGCGTGTCACACAACAGCAGGAAAGCACTCCCTGCAAGCATGGATGCCGGGAAAAGCACCTGATGGTCTGCCCCTACAGCCCGGCGCACGGCATGGGGGATGATGAGCCCCACAAAACCTATGATACCGGATATGGCCACACAGACCCCGGTGATCAACGAAGCGAGCCCGAGCAGCACAGTCTTGAGCATGCCTGGAGAAAAGCCTAAAAGGTGAGTCTTATCGTCTCCAAGGGAGATGAGGTTCATGTCCCGCGTCAACAAGCTGAGCAGAAGGATCAGGGGAACCACTATCAGGATGATCACGGGTGTTGACAAGGTATCGGTGGAGCTGAGGCTGCCCATGATCCAGAGGATGGATGTATGGACCTCCCGGGATGTGGCTATGGTGAAGATGAACATTACAACCGAGGAGAGAAGGAAGCTCAAGACCACACCGCTTAATATTATGGTCGTGGTGGAAAAATCCTTCAGGGTGGACATGAAGATCACCACGGTAATGCTCATGAGGCAACCTGCAAAGCACAACCCCACCATGGACAGACCTGAAAGCCCCAGGGTTATGGCAATGGTAGCCCCGAGGGCTCCGCCCGCAGATACCCCCAATGTAAAGGGCTCTGCCAACGGATTTCTGAGCACGGCCTGAAATGCCACTCCGCATCCGGCAAGACCTGCGCCCACCACGAGCGCCCTTATGATACGCGGGATGCGCAGTTCCCAGATGAGGGTATGAGCGGTGCCGGAAGACCCGGGGTGGATCAGCGCATTGACGACTGCAGCTGCAGGCAGCTCAGAGCCTCCCATGAAAACAGCCAGCAAAAACGCACATGCCAGCAGAAAAACCAGGAGAAGAAAAGGTGCAACCCTGTTCATAAAATTCCGGGGTAAAGCATGGCCACTACCGCTTTATACCCTTTGAGGTACATTACCGGTGTGGGTTGGCAGACCATATCTGCCGAGAGATCATAGACCCTTTTCCTGCTTACTGCACTGATTACACCGAACCGACCCCAAGCAGACCCGGCGGAACGAGGTCCCATCTGGCTTACCACCACAATGACTTCGGGGTTTCGCTTGATGACCTCTTCCGCATTTACCCGTGGATAGGGTATGGGTGCATCCCCAAAGATGTTGACGCACCCTGCCCTGCGGAGCATCTCGCCTGAAAAGGTAGCACCGCTTGCTGTTACAAGAGGGTTATCGCCAAGTTGCCAGAACACCTTCAGGCTTTTACGGCCATGGATCTTTGCCTGGATGCTGTTCATCTGTACCCTAATCTCTGTGATCATATCCTCGGCCCGCTGAGACCTCCCCAACATGGCGCCGAGCTCTTTAAAGGTCAGACACATGCATGCGAAGCTCTCGCATCCCTTGAAGACATGAACCTTGCATCCCAGCTTTTTCAGCGTTTCAACATCAGACTTGCTGTTGCAGTCAGTGCTTGCCAGCACAAGCTGTGGCCTTAACGAATAGGTCTTCTCGATATTTATGCGTGCTGGCGAGCCCACCAGCTGCTTGCCGGAGTCGGCATCTATCGGAGAGTAGCTGGTAACGCCCACAAGCATGCTCTGGGCACCCAGGTCATAGATCTCCCTGGTGATATTGGGCGCCAGTGAAACGATCCTTCCGGGTACCTGATCCTGGCCGCTAGAAGATGATGGCATGAAGATTGAGAGAAAAGAAAACACAACGGCAACAAAAGAAGAAAACCCATAGGTAAACGCACTTTTCATATGTGCATCCTAATGTATACCCAGATCAAGTTTACAGGCAAGGTGTTAGCACTTTTGTGATGATACTGTTTTCATTCGAGTGATCGTGTCAGCCTGCCGCCTCTTCAGGGGCCGTCTTCTTTTTCCTGGTGAAGTAGACTACCAGGATACTGAGCTCATAGAGGAAATACAAAGGGACGATGAGCAATATCATGCTTAAAATATCAGGAGGGGTAAGGAAGGCTGCAGCGGTGGAAATTATGAGGAATGCGTATTTCCGGAATTTCTTCAGCTTGGTATGGTCCACGAGCCCCATCTTGGCAAGGAAGAACATGACCACCGGCAGCTCGAAGGTGATGCCGAAAGCTATGATCAGGCTCATGCAGAGACTCAGGTATTCCTTCATGGAGGGCAGGGCCTGGATACGATCATTCGCGAAACTGAGGAAGAACCTGAAGGCAAAGGGGAAAGCTACAAAAAAGGCAAAGGATGCCCCCAGGATAAAGAAAACGCATGCCATAATCATAAAGGGCACTATATAGGTGCGCTCCTTCTCATACAGGCCCGGAATCACAAATTTCCAGATCTGGTAGAAGATCACCGGAATTGCCATGAAGAGCCCTGCGAAAAACGCGATCTTCATGTAGGTGACAAAGGCCTCCTGCAGCGAGGTGTAAATAAGCTTTCCCCCTTCAGGCATAGCCTTGACCAGGGGATACGTCAGAAAATCAAAGAGCTGCTGGGAGAACGTAAATGAAAGGAGAAATCCCACGATAATCGCGACGAAGCACTTGATGATCCTTGTTCTGAGCTCTTCGAGATGATCGGTTACCGGCAGTTTCTCTTCTTCCACGTGTGGTTCCTCGTTTAAAGAATCTTTAAGAGTTCTTCTCGGGCGGGGTCTTGGTGTCAGGGGCCGCGGCATCCTCCTCAGGCGTTGCTGCAGGCTCAGGGGCCTTCTCTTCGGCGGGCTTCTGCTGGGGATCGTTGCCCGTCTTGATGTCGGATGCGGTCTTTATCTCGCGCTTGAGATCGTCTGCAGCCCGCTGGAATTCACCGAACATCTTGCCCAGGGTCTTTGCAATATCGGGCAGTTTCTTCGGACCGATGACGACCAAGGCAATGGCAAGGAGAAGGAGTATGTGCGGGAAGCTGAGTTCAAACATGGTATTGCTCTATAAAGCATTTTATCAAGCCCTGTCAAATGCGGGTGAAGTATTAGGATTTGACTAATGGGAGCACCTTACATAATCTATGTCCTGCCATGAATCGCAGAACTATCCGCAAAGAACTTATAATCGAGGGTACCGGGCTCCACAAGGGGACCGCAATCACGCTAAGGCTCAAACCGAATTCAGATGGAATTGTGTTCATCAAAGACGGGAGGAGGATTCCCGCCACACCCATGAATATCATCAACACCAGGTTGAACACCACCCTTGGCGATGATTATGTGTCCATCTCCACCATAGAGCACATCATGTCAGCCTTGTATGGTCATCGTATCACGGACTGTGATATCTTCGTGTCAGGCGATGAAATGCCTGCCATGGATGGTTCGGCCCTGCCCTTTTTCCGGCTCCTGGAAGAGGCGGGCATCGAGCCATTAGGCCCTTTGTGTGACCCCATCGTGCTTGCTTCACCGATCCGCTTGGAAGATGGAAATGCCTGCATCGAGGCCATGCCGGGACCGTTCAGCCTGTCCTACGAGATCGACTTTCCGGAGCCTGCCATAGGGCTTCAACGGTTCAGCTACCTTGGTGAGGATTTTGGAAATCAGATCGCCCCTGCCCGAACCTTCGGAAGGCTTAAGGACGTAGAGATGATGCGCGCCGCAGGCCTGGCGCTCGGCGGCGGCCTGCACAACGCAGTAGTGGTGGACCATGACCGAATCATCAATCCTAAAGGCCTGCGTTTTCCCGACGAATTCGTCCGCCACAAGGTCCTGGACATATTGGGGGATCTGTGGACTCTGGGTTCGCCGCTTGAAGCCCGGATCATTGCGGTAAAGGCAAACCATACCTTGCACATTCGTCTTGCGAAACAGATCCACTTGGGCCTATGCCAACAGGGGCAGGGATAAATACATGTCTAAGAAGACCAAGGAGATGATCATTGTCGGCGGCATCATTATCGTGATGATCCTCATGAGCATTGCAAAGACGAACCTGAGTACCCTGGGGCTCGTGCCATCTTCAAATGCAGTTGTGTTCACGGTGATCAGCCTTAATGTCGTGCTGCTTATCCTGGTGGTTTTCCTGGTAATCCGAAATGTTGTGAAGCTCATGCTCGAACGCAGGAGGGGGGTCCTTGGCACCAGACTGAGGACCAAACTTGTGGTAGCCTTTGTAACGCTTACAACCATTCCATCTGCCTTGCTGTTCTTTACCAGCGTGGTCTTCCTCAACCGGAGCATGGAAGGATGGCTTTCTACGGAGGTGGAAACAGCTATTGAAGAATCCATGACTGTAGCCAACATCTATTATAATGAAGCCTCTGAGAATTCCATCCATTACGCCGCCTCTATATCCAAGGAGATCACCGAGCGCAGGTTACTCAAAGAAGACAACCTTAATATCCTCAAGGCACTGCTGGAAGAGAAGATGGCCCTGTTCCGGCTGTCTTCGGTGGTGGTCTTTTCAGCCCAGGGCGAGGAGCTGGCGAAGATCATCTCGCCCGGCATACAGGCCGAGGCCATGCCGAGACCAGAGTCAGGCATTGTCAGGTCCGCCATGCAGGGCAGGGGTATGTCGCAGATTGTGCGGAAAGGCAAGGCGGACATCATCGAAGGTATTGTGCCCATCCAGTCGTCCTTCAACCCGAAGGATATTGTTGGTGTCCTTGTAGCTGACTACTATGTCCCTGAGAGCCTCTCGGCAAGAATCAGCCTCATCAAGGGTTCATTTAAGGATTATTCCCAGAGTCTCAGGCTTAAAGGCCCCATCAAGACGAATTACATCATCCTGCTGACATCGGTGACCCTTCTAGTAATCTTCTCTGCCGTCTGGTTCGCATTGAATATCGCCAAGGGTCTTCTCAACCCCATCGAGAAGCTCGTGGAAGGCACCCAAAAAATCTCCAAGGGCGACCTGGGCTTCAAAATCGATATGAAGGCCAACGATGAACTGGGGATACTGGTGGACGACTTCAATATCATGGTGGATGACCTCAAAGAATCGCGCAGAAACCTTGAGGGCGCATACAATGTAATCTCCATGAGAAACCGCTATATCCTGACCGTGCTCAATACCATCTCCGCAGGCGTGATCACCATCGATAAGGATGACCAGATTGTGTGGATCAATCCCTCTGCAGAGTCCATGCTCGGACTCACCTCGGAAAAGACCATGGGAAAAGGGATTGAGGAAGTTCTCTCGGGTGAATATCTGCCCATCTTCACTGACCTGGTCTCAGGACTAAATAGCTCAAGGACATCCTCCATCCAGAAACAGCTTACCCTGTCCCTGGACGGGAAATGGCTGACGCTCCTCGGTCAGGCCTCTGTCCTTCATGGCGATAATTTCGAACGTATCGGTATGGTCCTTTTTTTCGATGACCTTACCCAGCTCCAGAGGATGCAGCGCATGGCCGCATGGCGCGAGGTGGCCCGCAGGATCGCCCATGAGGTGAAAAACCCGCTCACCCCCATACAGCTTTCGGCCCAGAGACTCAGGCGCAGATACCTGGACAAGCTCGGAGACGATTCGGAGGTCTTTGACGAATGCACAAGGGTCATTATCAACGAGGTGGATGTGATGAAGCGCCTGGTAAACGAGTTTTCCGCCTTTGCCAGGATGCCCTCGTCCATGCCGAGACCGGAGGATTTCAACAAGGTGGTCACTGATGCCGTGGCGCTGTACCGGCAGGCCCATCAGGACCTGGAGTTTGTTCTCGATATGGATGAAGGCATGCCCAAAATGGACATCGACAGCTCCCAGATGAACAGGGCCGTAACCAACCTCTTGGAAAATGCCACCACCGCCATCCTGGAGAGCAACAGCCCGGTGAAGAAGATTACGATCAGGACCGGTTATGACGAGGATGTGCACATTGCAAAGCTGGATAT
>CAYMDG010000166.1:4488-7027 GCA_964388905.1 uncultured Bacteriovoracaceae bacterium | reverse complement strand
ATACGGTCTGCAGGCAGCTTGGTGGTGTCGATTATCTCTGCATTGCCCAGCTTGTTTTCCAGATCCTGCATCCGGACCTCGATTAAGGCCTGCCGCTCCTTGGCATATTTATATTCTGCATTCTCCGATAGATCCCCATGCCCCCTGGCCTCTTCGATGGCAGCGATGATCTTCGGCCGCTCGTGTTTTTTCAGCCGCGCAAGCTCTTCCCTGAGCGCTGCATAGCCTTCTTTCGTTATGGGACTACGTTTCATGGCAGATCCTTCTTAAAAATGAAAAATACCGGTAGTGAAACTACCAGTATCATGGAGGATCCATTATGCCCAAAGGAGAATCGATGTCAAGGGGACAATCTGCGTTGCCGAGGTATGAGAAAGGTTTCCTCAAACGGTTTACCCCCTGCACCTTTTACGTGCTATGGACTTCCCCATTGACTTAATCCTAAGCTTACCAGTATAGAGAGTCTCTATTTTAAATAGCGGAGGAGATTGTATGACGGCAAAACAAGAGCTCAACCTTGAAATCAGCGAGCGCGTACTGAGAAAGAAGAAGGTAAGCAAGCTTCGCAGAGAAGGCGTCATACCCGGCATCATCCACGGGAAGGATTTCGAACCTATTCATGTCCAGGTTGGCGAACGCCCGTTCGAGCAGCTCTACAAAAAGGCCCATGGGACATCGCTGGTAAATCTTCAGCTTGGCGGCAAGACCATCCAGGTGCTCATCCATGCGGTCCATAGGGATAAGCTCAGGGGTGAGGCCCTCCATGTGGAATTTCTGAAGGTCGAGGCCAACAGACAGGTCACGGTGAATGTACCGCTGGTTTTCGTAGGCGTCTCTCCCGGCGAAAAAGAAGGCAAGGGCAAGATCACCCACGAAGAAACATCCATCCACCTCAAGTGTTCCCCTGCAGATATCCCATCGGAGATCGTGGTGGATATCTCTGGTATCATTGACAAGCACAATGTCATCCATGCCTCCGACCTGAAGCTTCCCGAGGGCGTGGCCCTTGGACATGGCGTGAGCGAGAAAAAGGTTATCGCGTCACTTGTAACCACCCGCGCCGTAGAGGCCGCTCCTGAAGTAGAGGCAGAGGCAGCTGCAGCAACAGCAGCCGCTGCAACGGAACCGGCGAAACCAGCCTAGGCCTGATCTATCCCTTGACCAGGGCAAAGGGTTTGAGCCTGGCCACTGCCGTGGCAATGCCGGCCCCGGTTATGGTGTCAACGACGTCCGATACATCCTTGTAGGCCTCCGGGATTTCTTCCGCCAGGGTTGCCCGGGAGGCAGCCATGGCATGGATGTCCTTCCTGAGCAGTTCTTCAAGGACCTGTCTTCCCTTTGAACGCTTTTTCGCCTCATGCCGGGACAGGAGTCTTCCCGCCCCGTGGCAGGCGCTGAAAAACGTCTCTGACGATCCCTTTGCCCCTGCAAGGATGAATGACATCCTGCCCATATCGCCGGGCACAAGCACCGGCTGGCCGGTCTTCCTGAAGCGCTGCGGCAGCCTCTTGTCGTCAGGCGGAAACGATCGGGTGGCGCCTTTGCGGTGGATGCATGCCTCTATGGCCGATCCTTTCCACATGACACGCTCCATCTTGGCGATGTTGTGGCAGCAGTCATACAGCAGATGCATACCCAGCCATTCAAAGGAGCCCCCGAAGACCTGCTCAAAGGTTCCCCGGATGAGAAAGGTGATGATCGCCCGGTTGGCAAAGGCGAAGTTGGCGGCACAGGCCATTGCCCCGAAATATGCCCTGCCTTCCTTGCTCATGACCGGGGCGCAGGCGAGCTGTCTGTCAGGCAAAATGATTCCATGGCGCGAGGATGCGGCAACCATATCGTGCACATAATCGTCACAGACCTGATGACCAAGGCCGCGCGAGCCCGTGTGCACCTGGACAACCACCTGGCCTTCGAAAAGCCCGAAGTGTTCGGCCTTTTCGCTGTCGATTATGAGATCGACTACATCAAGCTCCAGGAAATGATTGCCCGAGCCCAGGGTGCCCATCTGGGGCTGGCCACGTTCCATGGCCCTTCCTGATACGGCATCAGGATTTGCCCCCTCGATGCATCCTCCATCCTCCTGGGCATCAAGGTCGTCTTGGGGGACGTAGCCCTTCTTCGCTGCCCAGAGCGCGCCCTTTTCGAGCACCTGCCTGAACTCCTTGCCGCCCACGGCCATGCCCTTGTTGCTCGACCCCACGCCCGAGGGCACATTGCTGAACAGTGAGGCCAGCAGCTTTTCCTGTCTGGGTCTCACCATCTCGATCCTCAGGCCGGTGAGCATGCAGCACACCCCGCAGTTTATGTCATAGCCAACACCGCCTGGCGAGATGATGCCATCATCCCTTGAGAATGCAGCTACGCCGCCTATGGGGAATCCATAGCCCACATGAATGTCCGGCATGGCCAGCGAAGGCCCGATGATGCCGGGCAGCATGGCCACATTTGCCACCTGCTGCAGCACCTCATCGTGTTCGAGGGTTCGCTCGATGGCGCGGTTCGCATAAACAAGGCCTGTTGTCCGCATGGCCCCGGA
>CAYMDG010000166.1:0-4388 GCA_964388905.1 uncultured Bacteriovoracaceae bacterium | reverse complement strand
CTTCCATGCTGGGTGCACTCACCCGCAAACCCATATCCGCAGTATGGTCGATGAGCTCGTAGGGCATGGCGATAGGCCTCCTTTAAGCAGAAGAATACTCATCTTACTACAACATGGAGACATGTGCACCAGGAGACCCGTGTATACCCCATAATTTTCTTTGAGCTATACACTCCAGATAACCATGGAATTGTTTTTTAAATTGGACCGTTCAAAACATCAATTTCGCAGCCTTTGTGGGGCGTTAGTTATATCGGTCCTGAAGGCTGCGAGATTGATGTTTTGAACGGAAAAGGTTTCTCCCCATCATAAACGTAAAAATCCGGATAAAAAACTTAGCCTGTTAAAGCCATGCGTCTCGCCCCGTAGAAATTATGCCGGCATGGCGAGATGCATGGCTTTAACAGGTCAGGTTTTTTTATCCACAGACAAAGTGTTCCGAAAGATACGAAGGCTCACTTTAATACAGAATGGAATGAAGATAAGCCCCGGGCAGCGCCTCACCTATGCCCTATGAGCCCCTTTTCCTCAAGTTTCAGCTTCAAGGATATAAGTGCCCGGGCCCTGTGGCTGCGGGCATTTTTTTCGTTGTCCGTCAGCTGGGCAAAGCTCTTCCCGGTCTCAGGATCAAAAAATACCGGGTCATAGCCGAACCCGCCCTTACCCATGGGCCCGTGTGAAATGACACCGTCGCACCGGCCCGTTGCGGTAATCACCATGTTATCGGAGATGGCAAGGGCAACAACACACATGAAATGGGCCTTCCTGTCTGTGACCCCTTGCATGAGCTTGAGAAGCAGTTCGTAATTCTCCTGATCAGTGGCGCCATCGCCTGCGAACCTGGCCGTATGGACGCCGGGCCTGCCGTCAAGCGCATCAACGCACAGACCCGAATCGTCGGCCAGGGTTGGATATCCGCTTGCTATGCGCCAGGCACGGGCCTTTATTAGTGCATTGGCCTCAAAGGTGTCGCCGTTTTCCTCAACATCAAGGATCAGGCCAGTCTCTTGCGGAGTGAGAATGCTTATGCCCGTGCCGGAGAGAATCTTAGAGATCTCGCTTATCTTTCCCCTGTTGGAGGTGGCCGCCAGGACCTTCATGGTATGCCGAGGACTTGGGCCTGCTTCAGTATAAGCTCATCGATCCCCTTCTTGGCGAGATGGATGAGCATCATCATCTGCTCCAGGGTGAAAGGGGCCTTTTCGGCTGTTCCCTGCACCTCTATGATCTTGCCGGTCTTGGTCATGACCACGTTCATGTCCACAGCCGCGCTCGAGTCCTCCTCGTAGCTCAGGTCGAGAAACAGCTGATCGTCGATAATGCCCACCGATATTGCGGCTACCTGTTCCAGCAGCGGATTCTTTACTATGAGCTGATGGGAGAGCATGAACTTGATGGCTTCATGGAGCGCAACATATGAGCCGGTGATGGCTGCAGTGCGGGTACCTCCGTCTGCCTGGAGCACATCGCAGTCGATCCAGATCGTCCGTTCACCGAGATCGGTAAGGGATGTCGCGGCCCTGAGCGAACGCCCTATAAGCCGCTGGATCTCATGGGTCCTTCCTTTAGTCCTCCCCCTTGAGGACTCCCGTACAGTCCTTACATTCGTGGATGCCGGAAGCATCCCGTATTCGGCCGTAACCCAACCTGACCCGGAATTTTTCAGGTGCGGAGGGACCTTGTTCTCTACACTGGCAGCGCATATCACCTTGGTGTCACCGATCTCGATGAGACACGAACCCATTGCATGTTTGCAATAGCCCCTGGTTATCTTTGCCTGCCTGATCTCATCGAGAGCCCGGTTGTCACTCCGACGCAGTGCCTTGGGCCGGATAATGCCCTTATCTTTCAACAATTCCTCAATAGATGCCATATCTAAACCCGTTATGCCCTTTCTGGGGGCCGATTCTATGGTCATCGCCTTAAGATGTCAACCCTTACAAATAAGTCATCTCCAGTCTTGACACTTTCGAGGTGCATCATGTAATCCCTTTTGGAGAGTGGGAGGCCAAACCCTGTGAAATCACTGAAATCCGCCGCATCTCTTTTCGTCATTCTTGCGGCATGCCTTGCACTTCTCCTGCCGCTCAGCCTGTTCACACCGCCGAGAGACTCAGAGGTGTGGCTCTTCCAGATCATAAACGAGATGCAGGATCAGCAACGCCATGTGCCTGTGCTCAACGCCGAATCCGTGCCGGGCCAGAATCCCCTGACCTTGACGGCCATGTCGTTACTTCCTGTCATTGACGTCTCAACACCGAGAATGGTGTCCTGTCTGCTGGGCTGTATCGTTATATCAGGCATCTTCCTTTACAGCCTTGCCCTCTTCGGCCTTTCATGCGCCTTTGCCTCATGTCTGATCGCCTTGACAAGCCTTGGGTTTTTAGCCCTATTCGGTACGCTGAACCTCATGGCGCTGCCTGTAACCCTTGTTGTATCGGCCTTTGGCCTCTTTTCCCTGGTCTACCTGAAGGGCCTTAATTCCGGACTGTATATCTTATCATACCTGCTCGCCGGTCTGGCCGCGCTCACCGGGGGCTACTTCATGCTCGTGTTCTTTCTCCTTGGAGCGCTCCTTCTCATCATGCTTGACCTTGCCCCATCACAGCTCCTATCCATCCACCTTATCCCCGGCCTGGTTATTATAGCATGTGCCATGGCAGCGTATTACGCATCATACAGGATAATACTGGGCCCTGGCTTTTCAAGCGAGGCCTTTACACCAGGTGGGCATATCGGCCTGTTTAAAGGAATGTACGCAGTTATCACCTATTCATCCCCCTGGATATTCCTGGTTATCCCGGCTTGGGTTTATGGCGGCGGACCCTCAGACCAGGATGCCTGGCGGACGCTGCTGCCTGCCAGAATTGCTATTGTGCTGATCGTCCTCATGCTCTGGAGCTCGTCTTCCGGACTGTACCAGTATGCCACAATCCTTGCAATATTTGCTTCGCCTTTAATCGGGCGCTGGATTTCGCGCGCAATTTTCCCGGGAGTACAGAAAAGTGGTCTGGGCTATTGGATGTTGATGCTGGCCGGGTTAAGCGTTTTTCTCTGTGCACTCGTTCTTCTTCTGCTTCCTGTGTATTCAGGGTTCGCCATAAACACAAAGCAGCTCATTGGCTGCGCAGGGTTCATCACAGCTGCCATACTCTTTATGATCTTGACCGTTAAGCGCAAGATGGCCGCCCAGTTCATTGTCACCCTGTTCGCCGTTGGCTCCATAGTCTGGTATATGGCCTTTCTGAGCCCACAAGACCAGTGGGACCAGAAGATGTCCTACATGGGGGACATTTCTAAAAATGCACCACTGATCGTGTATGAAGATGACCTTGTCATGCGCGGATATATGAGTGCTGCACGTGTCCGCCCCATGATCGTGAACAGGAACGTCGTGCCCCTGAATGACACTGCTTTCCTCGCTGCAAGCACATCTGACCTAGCAGGTCTGCTCGAGGGCCTTAAGGGGCGTATGCACTCCGTGCTGGTGGATTCTTACCGGGCCGAGAGCACCTATGCACTGGTAATGGTTTCACCGAAAAGAAAATTTTAATGAACCGGACTTTTTCTTTTGGATGCACCCATAATTGCTTCATGCATCTCTGGCGGCCTTAATCCATAGTGATCGAAGAGTTGTTTTTAAAAAATAGGTCCGTTAAAACCCTCAATCTTGCATCCTGAAGGACCAGGGAAATCAGCAATCCACGAAGGCTGCAAGATTGAGGGTTTTAACGGATCAGGTTTTTACTCATCTTAAGCGCAGAATCCGGTTTAACTTACCCCTGAGGCTTTTTTATCCTCTTTTCGAGCGCCCTCAGAAGCATGTCCAGCTTATCCTTTGCATCACCCTGATCAAGCATGGGATACAGCGCCGAGTACAGCTCATAAGACTTGTTCATGTCCATCATGCTCGTGTAGAGCCCTGCCAGGTCGGCTAGGAGGAACTTGTTCTTTCGCATCCCCGGTTCGGCCATGGCCAGTCTGCGATAGGCCTCGTCCTTCTTGCCAAGTTTCCATGCAGCGTACCCTAACTGATAGTAGGCCTTTGTTATGAAATCCGGCGAACCCTGGACATTTTCCTGAAAAAGCCTGGTATACATCTCATAAGCGTTTGCATGATCTCCCTTCTCGGAATATGCATATGCAAGCCCCATCCGGGCTTCCGTAAGATCGGGCTTGAGCTTAAGTGCCTGCTTGTAATTATTGATGGCATAGTCATACTGCTTCATCATCATCTGGGCCAGCGCAAGGTTGCTCATGGCAAGGTAGTCATAGGGCAGGGCCTTTATGGCGGTAAGACAGAGCTGCTGGACCTCCTGATAGCGGCCCTGGCGTATGTAGATGGCTGCAAGGTTGACATTTGCCGGGCTTGAAGTGGGATACTTGGC
>CAYMDG010000165.1:3464-7086 GCA_964388905.1 uncultured Bacteriovoracaceae bacterium | reverse complement strand
AAAAGACGTATCTGAAAGTCCATGGTACTGTCAAAGATTTTTTGCCTTCATTGACACTCAGGATGTATTATATATAACCTGTTATACTAAAATGGGTAAAATGTTATACCTAAGGATATTTGCATGAAACTGACCTCATGGAATGTAAACGGACTCAGGGCAGCTCTGAAGAATAACTTCATCGAAAGCATTAAGGAAATGAAACCTGATATCCTGTGTCTTCAGGAGACCCGGGTCTCTCAGCACGAGATTAACGTTGGCCTCGATGGCTATCAGCAGTATTTCAACAGCGCAAAAAAAAGGGGGTATTCCGGGACTGCCGTCTTCACCACAACTCCACCCGAAACCGTATCCTACGGATTAGGCATGGCCGAGCATGACAGCGAAGGTCGTGTCATTACACTGGAATTCAAGGATTTTCAGCTGGTGAATGTCTACACCCCCAATGCCCAGCATGAGCTCTTACGCCTCGATTACCGCCAGAAATGGGATGTGGATTTCCATTCGTTCTTAAAGGAGCTGGAGCTCAAAAAACCCGTGATCTTCTGTGGTGACCTTAACGTGGCACACAAGGAGATCGATCTTAAAAATCCAAAGGCTAACCAGCACAACCCCGGATTCACCATGGAAGAGAGGCGCGGTCTTGACAGGTACATTGAAAGTGGCTTCATCGATACCTTCCGCGAGTTCAACCAGGAACCCGATAACTATACCTGGTGGTCTTACCGGTTCAATGCCAGGACTAAAAATATTGGGTGGCGCATAGACTATTTCTGCATCTCAAAGGCCCTCAGACCAAGGCTCAAGGATGCCTTTATCCTCAAGGAAGTCATGGGTTCCGATCATTGCCCGGTTGGGATTATATTGGAAGATTCATAACATCAATCCCCATCAAACTCTCCCCCGGAGGTACATCAGCCTTTTTTCTTCAGGGAACCGTTCAATGGCATAACGGAGCATGGTCCGCGGCATGGTTTTGCAATGCAGTCTTAAAAATGCCTCTTCCGAGAGAATATCCCGTTTCCCGATCTCCCTGAGCATCCAGCCGCATGCCTTGTGTATGAGGTCTTCCTTGTCACCCAGAAGCGACTCTACAAGTGACAGCGTTAAAGTGAACTGGCCCTTCCTGATGAAATGGAAGGTCGCCATAACTGCTATGCGTCTATCCCAGAGGATCTTGGAATGTGCAAGCTGTACCAGCTGTTTCCTGTCCCGGTTAAACAGATGGGCGCCCATAATGTGCTCTGCGCTTAAATCGACAAGGTCCCAGTTGTTAATGAAAGGGGTATTGTCCAGATAAAATCGGTAGATCTTCTCTTTCATCATCTCATCACTTTTATTATAAGATCTCACAAGGATGAGTAATGCCAGCACCCGCTCCTCATGGATAGAAGACCTCATGAGTTCAAGGACATCTTCAAGTCTCAAATGTTCGTAAGTGCGGGCCAAAGATCTCAATTGAGGCATACGAAGGCCCATGAATATGTCCCCTTGGCCATATTCACCCGGACCGGTCTTAAAAAAACGCTGGAGTATCCTGGCATGAGAATCATCCTTGATCTCGGAGAGTTTCCGGCGAATTCCACGGATCATGAAATTATCTTCAGTGACCATTATGATTATTTTTCTACCAGCTGAACTTCTCTCGTTCCACAGAGTCAGGCTCCACACCAAGCTTCTGAAGATCATTCAGCGCAGATTCCATCATGGGTGGAGGACCGCATAGGTAAACGGCTGCTTCATCGGCAACACAGTGCTTCTTCAAAATATCTTCGCTTAAGCGCCCTTTTTCGTAAAAAACGTTTGCATACTGTGTATCAACATGCCTGTTCACCTCGTCATCACGGCTCAGGCAATGAACAACATTGAGGCTGAGTTCCCCAGACATCTGTTTTATCTCGTCAGATGAAAAAATGTCTTCAATGCCCTTATTGGCCCACAAGAGTGTGACCTTGTTGGTCGTCTTGATATTTCTGAAGTGCCGGAGCACGCTCAAGAAGGGTGTTATGCCGACTCCTCCGGCGATCATGACAATGGAAGGCTCCGCATCGATATCTTTGCAGAACACTCCTAAAGGCCCCATGCACTTCACAGGGGCGCCTGGCTTAAGCTCACCAATAGCCGAGGTAAATTTTCCACCCTTTTTAATGGTAAAGCGTAGCAGGGCATCTTCAGGCGCAGCTGAGATCGTGAACGGATGGGGCTCGCTCCAGCCATCAGGCCTCATGATTCGAAGGGAGGCATACTGTCCGGCCTTTCTAAATATAAATCCTTCGCCGGATCCTTCCAAGTAAAGGGAGTTCGTGTCATGGTTTTCAGAAACTACCTTGACCACCTTCCAGATATTCTTCTCTTCGTGGCCTGCTGTGGGTGTATCCATCACATATCCTCCTCGCATAGTGCCTATGAATACGTCCTTATTCATTCAGAATGCAAATAAGAGATCATAAGCATCTTACATTAATCATATCACGGTTGTGGCTAAATGACGAGCTCTGCACTCACTTGATTTTCATGTAATATCAATTCCTGGTTGATGTGCAATTATCAGCTTGTTTGTAGATTCACTCCTAGCAAAGTTATGAAAGCATAATGTTACAATTCATCTTGGATTTGATATGATATGTTGTGACGCAGTTATACTGGCAGATAAATTATACGGCGAAAAAGATGCATCATTCATAATTACCGTGATCATGCCTTACTGCCTCACGGCAGATCAACACCATTAAGCATGGTACGTTAATACAAGTCAGAATCCTTGTGAATTGGCAGTTACTTAGCGTTATGCCCCATCGAGTCCGTGATGCTCCATCTCTCTGAACCAGGCCTGCGGGTCTTTCAAATATTCCTCGATATTCTTGAGGTGGATAAAATTTTCCTGCTCTGAAAGCGCCATGGCCTTGAGCATCTCCTTGCCAGCCGGGTCTTTGAGGGCCTCATAAGAATTGGATAAAAACCGTGTGGTCTTTCTGACGAACCTTGCCGCAATATCGATGGCCGTAAGGTCATCGAAATCTGCCAGGGCCTTGCCCATGCTCTCGGTAAGCTTCTCCTCATCGTCATCATAGTTGATGCTGCCGATGCTTGCCATATGGGCCTGACCAACAGTTTTCCCTTTACTCGAAAGTTGTTCATGGAGATCCTTCAAGCTCTGGTAATTCTTTTTGCCCTTGTCGGCATAATCATTAAAAACTGCCTTTCCAAGCGGGCTTTTGATACGTTTTGACAGACGTTTGAAGAATGCAACCTCTCTCCGTTCGCTCTCTAGGGCTTCTTCTATAATAGATAGGGTGTGTGAGCTGTACATAAAAACCTTCCTTTCGATATGAACTGTTCATTCCATCCAATTAGGTATCTTATCAAAATAACGAGATAAAATAAAGGATTTTTTCACAATTGAATTATTTCTTTGCTGAAAAGTCGTAACTATACGGCAATAGATCAATTATTGTTACATAAATTACTCAACCTTAGCACCCCTTAATTGTAAGATGGATCTGTAGAATTTATTTCATTGAGTCCCTAAAAAAGGATCTGAAACTTGAGTCATAAGTATTGACATCCAAGAGATGATATATTAATTCATATTAGCACTCATTAATGATGAGTGCTAATAGTT
>CAYMDG010000165.1:2052-3364 GCA_964388905.1 uncultured Bacteriovoracaceae bacterium | reverse complement strand
TGTTGATCATGAAAGAAGATGACATTCTTGGTATCTTTACGAAATAAGGAGGGTGAAACATGCCTGCAAAAAAGATTATTTATAGTGATGACGCACGATTAAAGATATTATCCGGCGTTAACAAGCTCGCCGATGCCGTAAAGGCAACCCTAGGACCCAAAGGCCGCAACGCCATCCTTAACAAGATGTTCGGCGCACCGAATATCACCAAGGATGGCGTCACTGTTGCCAAAGAAATTGATCTTAAGGACAGGTTTGAAAACATGGGTGCCCAGATGGTCAGAGAGGTCGCATCCAAGACATCGGATGTGGCAGGCGACGGCACTACCACAGCCACGGTCCTTGCCCAGGCCATCTATACCGAGGGGCTAAAATACCTGGCAGCCGGCATGAATGCCATGGACCTCAAGCGTGGCATCGACAAGGCTACAGCTTCAATTATTGAAGAACTTAAAAAGATGAGCAAGAGCGTGGAGGACAAGAAAGAGATTGAACAGGTCGGCAGGATCTCAGCCAACGACGATCCCGAGGTGGGCCAGATCATCGCCGATGCCATGGACAAAGTAGGAAAGGAAGGGGTCATCACCGTAGAAGAGGCAAAGGGAATGGAGACAACCCTTGAACTGGTGGAAGGCATGCAGTTCGATAGAGGCTATCTCTCCCCCTACTTTGTCACTGATGCGGAACGCATGGAGTCAACCCTGGAAGATCCCTACATCCTTATCTATGATAAAAAGATCAGCAATATGAGGGATATCATCCCCGTCCTCGAGACTATCGCAAAAGAGGGCCGTGCACTGCTTATCATCGCCGAAGATATTGATGGCGAAGCCCTGGCAACTCTCGTTGTGAACAATCTCAGGGGCACACTCAAGTGTGCTGCAGTCAAGGCCCCCGGCTTCGGCGACAGGCGAAAGTCAATGCTTGAAGATCTCGCCACCCTCACCGGCGGACAGATGGTGTCCGAAGACCTTGGTCGCAAGCTTGAGAGTGTAACTGTTACGGATCTCGGCAAGGCCAAAAAGGTGGTGATCAATAAAGACAACACCACTATTGTTGAAGGCTCCGGCAGTAGCAGCGATATTCAGGGCCGGATTTCTCAGATCAAGGCCCAGATCGAAGAAACGAGCTCTGATTATGACCGCGAAAAACTCCAGGAAAGACTTGCCAAGCTGGCAGGCGGCGTTGCCGTGATCAAGGTGGGGGCCGCCACAGAGCCCGAGATGAAAGAGAAGAAGGCCCGGGTGGAAGACGCCCTCCACGCGACGCGCGCTGCTGTTGAAGAAGGCTTCCTGCCCGGCGGTGGTGTTGC
>CAYMDG010000165.1:0-1952 GCA_964388905.1 uncultured Bacteriovoracaceae bacterium | reverse complement strand
GGCCTTCTCCTCACTACCGAGGTCATGATAGCCGATATGCCCGAGGAAAAGAAAAACATGCCCGGCGCTGGCGGAATGCCGCACGGTATGGATGACATGATGTAGTATTTCAAACGAAAAGCGGGGGCGGTGCTAATGCCGTTCCCGCTTTATTCCAAATTTTGCAATTAAATGTACCCGTGAATACTCTTCTCATTCCGGTTGGTCTTAATCATAAAACTCATTGTGACGATTACATGAACGAATCAAAGTATTGCCTTGTACTGAAATAAGGGACATATAGATATAGTTAAGGATATAACAATGTCATACAGATTTGAGACAATCAAAACAGGCATTACATTCGGGACCGCCCTTGCCATGGTTATCTCCTGGTACGTCAACAAATCGGTCTTATGGGCAATCTTCCATGGCCTCCTCTCATGGATTTATGTCATCTACTATGTGATCTTTTACTAAACAGCTCTGGTGAATTTTCTGAAGGGCACAGTTTAAAACTATTTTAGAAAACATTTTACAAGGATTATTCTCCATGGGTAAAATCAAACTCATAAGGATGCTTAGGCTTTTGGGGGTATTCTTTTCTGTTGCGTTCATAGCCGGGTGCAATTTTTGGGGCGTGGATGACCTCACGGTAAAAATAACCTCACCCTCTGGTGACGTAACTGTTGCCGCAGGCCAGTCGGTTGATTTCCAATGTGAGGTCACCTTTGAAAAAGGTACTGTTACCTACCTGTGGGACTTCGGGGGTGGCGCGACCAACAGTACTGCACAAAATCCCGGCTCAACAACATTCAGCACTATAGGCACCTATATGATCAACCTTACCGTGACTGACAGCAGCGGGACCACAGCGGATACCTCGGTTGTCGTGACAGTTCAATCTTCAACTTCAAACACTTGGACCAAAGTATCTGCTGGTCAAAACCATGCCTTAGCACTCAAATCCGACGGAACGCTTTGGGCATGGGGTCTTAATGGCAACGGTCAGCTTGGGGACGGCACAACCGACGAAAAGAACACCCCGACACAAGTAGGTTCTGACGGCAATTGGAAAAGCATTGCTGCCGGATCGAACCACAGCCTGGCATTAAAAAATGATGGAACCATGTGGGTATGGGGGTCCAATAACAGTGGCCAGCTCGGGGATGGAACAAGTACAGACAGGCATACGCCGGTAAAGTTAGGATCCGATACTGATTGGACAGCCCTTGTTGCAGGTTCAGGTCATAGTCTTGCCCTTAAATCCGACGGCACCCTTTGGGCATGGGGCGACAACTCATATGGCCAGCTTGGGGACGGCACAACCGACAACAAGATCATTCCGATAAAGATAGGATCCAATACTGATTGGACATCTATTGCTGCGGGCTCAGGTCATAGTCTTGCCCTTAAATCCGATGGCATCTGGGCATGGGGGGACAACTCGTATGGACAGCTTGGGGACGGCACAACCTACAATAAGATCGTCCCGGCAAAGGTAGGCCTTGATACCTCTTGGAATGTTGTAGCTTCAGGCTCTTACCATAGTCTTGCACTAAAAGCCGGCACCTTGTGGGCATGGGGCGATAACACCTACGGACAGATCGCCAATGGAACAATGGCTGATCAGACAACTCCCTTAAAAGCCGGTGGAGAAAGCACTTGGTCTTCTGCAGCGGGTGGTACAGCTGGTGGAGGTTATCATACCCTTGCCATTAAATCTGACGGGACTCTCTGGGCCTGGGGAAGAAATTCTTCAGGCCAACTGGGAAACAGTGCGACCGCAGATAAGCAAACCCCGATACAGGTAGGAAGTGAAACCAATTGGACAACTGTATCTGCGGGTGAGGCTTATAGTCTTGCCTTGAAATCGGATGGAACGCTCTGGGCCTGGGGGGACAACTCGGATGGCCAGTTGGGCGATGGAACACTTATCAGCAAGCTGGCACCTGTTCAGATAAAATAATAAC
>CAYMDG010000164.1:0-7211 GCA_964388905.1 uncultured Bacteriovoracaceae bacterium | reverse complement strand
GGCCTCCTTGTGGTTGGAGGCATATTCGGGGCGGTAGTAATCTCGGCCCTCTCGGATAAATACCACAGAAGAAAATTATTCCTGGTACTGGCTATGAGTATGTCTATCCCCCTGACCCTTATTCTTCAGTATGCATCCAGCATCTGGACAGTGAGTATTTGCAGTTTTATTTTCGGCTTCTTCCTTGTTTCTGCTATGCCTGTAGGACTGACCTATGCGGTTGAAAAGACCCATCCGGTACCTGAAGCCACTTCTAATGGCATTCTCATGTTAAGCGGTCAAATAACCGGAATTATTTTTGTGTTATTCTTCAACATGGCGGTGCTCTCCGTTCTCTTTGGTGGAGCATTGATTCTGGTCCTCCTGATGAAGGAGATCGATCAGAAGAAGACGCTTTATTCATTCTGATTCATATATAATGGAACTTAAAAGATCATTGCGTGAGGAGATTATCCGTTACCATGGATAATTAAGAAACCATGAAGTCAATGAGGCGCAAAAAAATGAAGAGAGATCTGTTGATGAGAACGGCCGGCATAACATTGCGTAAATCCTATCTGGCTGCAATCCTGGTATTGGCTGCAGTCGGGATTTTACCTGCATATAGTCCTTCAGCCAGGGCTGATGAGACAGAGGCAAAGGACACGCGGGTACAAAACACCCTGACAGCGGATCTTGCCGGATCGAGAAACCCGGACGGTGTGATGCTCACCCTCGGGGGCTTCAGAAAGTGGATACAGGAGACCGACGAACAGGGCATGCCTTCCCGGTATATTCAGGCCGGTGCAACCCTCGGTGTGAGTCCGGCCTATGCCAAGGCGTCGGTCTATGCCGAGTGGGGGCCTCTCATATTCGCGACAGTCCGTCTTGAGTATGATCTCTACGATTTCTTCGGCACCAATAGCGCCCTGCTTTCGTTCCCTGCTGCACACGCCAGGTATGGACGGCACGAGCTCAAAGAGCTTGAAGGCCAGGAGGAGACAGGAACAGGTCAGCGCATCCTCCTGCAGCCGACCCTGTATGCCATGGCAGGGCCGGTTATCATCATGAACCAGACCGACCTGGCATACTACTGCTTTAATGGTGACGGGCCCTATTTCCTTGACTGGGAATATGAGATGCTCATCAGGAACGGTGACTCTGCCGTTTCCAACCGGACCCAGGCCCTCATTCCCGCATGGAAGGGCTCCGGCCAGGCCTTGCTCTATACGGGTCCTTCCTACGAGATCACCCATGCACAAGATGCCGACCTCACCCGGCAGCGCGTGGGGTGGTTTGCGTACTGGGTTCCTGTGGATACCCTTATGGGCATGAACCGGCCGCGTATTTACTCTCTTGCCGCATTCAACATCCAGGACCGCAACCGGCAGGGCGAGATGTACCTTGCCCTGGGTTTCGGGACAGAGTTCGATCTGAAATAAAATAGACTGAGGCGAAAAGATCCCTTCTGTATCGAAACCAGAGATCCTGACAAATACCAAGGGTTTCCAAAGGTACTAGTTGAGCCGCGTCATTATATTCAGTCTTATGGGAATACCGGCAATTGTCTGGTGCCCTGCTTCAAATCAAAACAATCCCTCGCAGCTCACCCCCTTGTAATACCATCAGCAACTCCTTATCATTACTTCATTCCACCATGAGAAGTTCTTTAAACAAGATACAATAAGGATATTTCTTAGGTGAGCTCGATGAATAACTTTCAGGGTGGACACTGAAGGTTCATGGTGCACATAACACTTTTTGTTCAACATGATGAGACGCTATTGAACGATACGTTTAATGTTATTGTTCAAGCCTAGGGGGTGAGACATAGAACCCATAGCTAATTTAGATATTAATATCAATCCGGTATAGGATAAAAATACCTGCTGGTACAACGTGGCATAGCTATTGCTTTTCTGGGATGAGAGAAATGAGGACTCAGTCAAAATGAATACGAAAAAATTATCAGTTAGAAAGGAGAATAAACATGTTTCGTAACGCGACCAAAATTTTCTTCACAGTTGCAGCAACAGTGGCCCTTTCGCTTTTAGCGTCACAGGGTGTCTTCGCAGCTGATGCAATCCCGGCTGCTCAGGATCCGCTCATCAAGGTGATCTTCTCGGTAGGCGCCATGCTCGGCGCAGGCTTTGCTATCGGCCTGGGGTGCATCGGGGCAGGCGCAGGTATTGGTGCGGCAGCAGCAGGTGCTTCTGAGGCAGTAGGCAGAAACCCAGCGGCACAGGGAAAGATCATGATGACCATGATGGTTGGTATGGCCATGGCCGAATCCATCGCTATTTATGCGCTGGTTATTACGCTCATCCTTATCTTCGCCAACCCATTCAAGACTTTCCTGTTTGGATAAGCTTTTCAACAGAGGGTTTTTTAACAGAACGATTCAAAGAATAAGGGGGAAAAAATGCCTGAATCGATTAAAGGAACTCGTTTATTAACGGTTGCAAGGTTATTTTTCCTGCTTGTCGTGATCCCCTTATTACTGATCGCTTCCCTCATAGCCTTCAGCATTTTCAATATTGGCGGCTTATCCAAAACAGGTACGATGAATGCTCTTGATACGAAATCGCAACAGGAGCTCAGTGTGCGCGCAAATGATCTGGCAGAGAATATCTCCAATTTCTTGCGCGAACGTCAGAGGGATGTGTTAACCACCACTATCCTTCCTTCAACCCAGGAGACATACAAACAGTTCTTGGATACCAAGACGTATGAACTCTGGGTTAAAAAAGATACAGGCATCGTAAAGGAACAGCTGCCACTCTATGTGGAAATGTCACTCATAGACACCAAAGGAAATGAGCTCATTAAAATCAAAGATGGCAAGATAGCGCCCAAAAACGAATTGGTAAATGTGAGCAATCCTGCCAACACAACGTATAAGTCTGAGGAGTACTTCCTCAAGGCAAAAGAGCTCAACAAGGGCGAGATGTATATCTCTCCTGTCACTGGGTGGTATGTTAACAAGGCTGATTTTGAAAAAGGGAAGAGATTCGAAGGGATTATTCGAATGGCAACTCCGCTGTTCGATAAGCAGGGTTTTACCGGGGTCATAGAGCTTGCGCTAGATGCAAGGGCCCTTTCCAAATACACGGATAACATCGTGCCGTTTGAGGCAAATTATGTCATCGAGGCGGATGCCTCCACGGGAAACTATGCATACATGGTTGATAACAGAGGTTTTGTTATCTCGCACCCCAATGATTATCATATAAAAGGCCTCTACAAGGATGGTACACCTGTTCCACCGCTGACCTCAGCTGTCGCTGAGGAAATGAAGAAAAAGGGTGAAGAGGTGCTGAACCTCAATCAGCTCGGCGGCATTGATCCGGTCATGCCGGAGGTTGCCAAAGAAGCCTCATTGGGCAAATCGGGAATAAAAACCTATAAATTCGAAGGCCGTACTAAGATTGTGGCATATGCTCCCATACCTTTCTACGCAAAGGATTATCCAAAGCCAGCCGGTTTCGGATGGGTAGGGATGGGTGTGGATGTTGAGAAATTCAACGAGCAGGCCAAGATCGCTTCCGGTAAGGTAGAAAAGGAAGCCCAGTCGTGGTTGACAACGATCATACTGATCCTCTTCGGGGCAATGGTAATACTCTTCTCCATTGCAGCCATACTTTCAAAGGGGATCAACAGGTCAATAAAATCAGAAGCCCCTCCCGGTACGGGCTATGACGATGAAGATTAGCAAGTAATACAAGGCCCCGTCTTTTCTAGAAGACGGGGCCTTTTTGTTTCAGTTCACCTAAGACCCTATCGGTCTATAATATTTCCATCCCTCATTTGATTAATGCACCTTTACCCGTTCCGGCAGCCCCCGGGTAAGGATGTCGGCGGCCTCCTCAACCATCTCTTCCACCACCTGCCCGGCAGGCTTGAGCTCATGGATGATGCCCGAGACCTGACCGGCAAAGCCGCCCATGTACTCGTCTTTGCCTGCCTCCACCAAATCTGCGAACAGGGCTGAAGACACCAGCACCTGCATGGGGAATGGGAGAGGCTCAAGCCCGGATGAATTCCACAGATCATGGAACAGGCTGTAGCTTGTCCGTGATGTCTTTCCCGTTATTGCATAACTCACACGGGTGTCCTCTTCTGTGGAAGAAAGGATACGCTGCTTGTTAACTTCCAATGCACCACCCTCAGTTGTTGCCAGGAACCTGGTACCCACCCAGACACCCGCACATCCCATGGCAAGGGCAGCAGCCAGCCCTCTGCCGTCGCCGATACCGCCGGCTGCAAGAACCGGAACCTTACCTGCCGCATCCAATGCTCCGGGCAACAGCGCCATGGTGCCTACCCTGCCTGTATGGCCTCCGCCTTCAAATCCCTGTGCCACTAGCAGGTCAATGCCGGCTTCCACCATGCGCACTGCATTCTTCACATTGCCGGTGATGGCAAGCACCTTGATGCCTTTCGCATGAGCCTCCTCCACCATAAAGCCGGGATTCCCCAGACCTGCGCAGAAAAGGGGGACCTTCTCTTCGATGCATACCTTTACGGCATCCAGGGGCCGCATGGTGGTAGTGTTGAGCTTCACCATAACTTCCACGCCGGGCAACCCCAGTTCGGTTCTTACCTTGCTTATCCAGTCCTGATAAGGTTTGGGCAGGGTCTTTAATGCTGCACTCAGGGGTACTTCCTTGATATCTCCGTAATCAACACCCTTGCCTTCAACCACATTCTTAGGCAACAGAAGGTCTACCCCGAAAGGCCTGCTTGTGCGCGCCCTGATATTACATATGGCCTGCCTCAGTTCATCCACGGTAAAGCCGCTGCCGCCAAGTACTCCGAGCCCTCCTGCTTCAGACACGGCCACTACGAGATCCACAGGCGAGCCCGCCTGCTCGCCGATGAGAACCGGACCCATGCCTGCGCAAATAATGGGGTACTCGATACCCAGCATGTCACACAGTTTTGTCCTGAGAAGTCTTTTAGCCATCAAGGTCCTCCTTAATAAAAGAATTGCACGACGACGAAAAAAATATGCGATTATAGCCTGAGGTTTTAGACATAAGGCCTATCATCTTTTTTATACCAACAGACATACACCCAACATCCCTTCTCATTCACAAAGACCGGGAGAGGGTCAGCCAGGTGGACAAACGTACCTCGTGGGTTGGGGACTTCATGCACCGTGAACCCGACACCTTTGTTCAATCCTTCGCCGAACTCCGAATCATCCTGAACGAACCCGCAGGCACCGCACCCGCATTCTGCAAACCAACAATCCAGATCTTCAATATCCAGCAGGTGCCGCTTCCCGCAGAAGGTACATCTCACCACCAGGGAATTCATTATGTATCTATGGGGTTGAATGTGAGAGGATGTCAACAGTCATATGGATTATGCTTTAAATGAAACGTGGATAGGAGTATTACATCAAGAATACACAAGTGGATTGTTCTATTCGTGTTTTTTTAATTATTCTAATTCAGAAAAAAACAAGGGAATATATGCGATACACTCATTTGCTCACCCGCTTAATTATAGTAGCTGCAGTTTTCACTGGACAAGTTCTCCATGCAGCAGAGTCGGAATTGCAGGGTAAGGTCATGGATGAAACCCTATCGCTGGGGGGTATGGATCGAACTTATCTTGCATATATCCCCTCAGGGGAGCTTTCAGCCCCGGCCATCATCATAGTCCTGCATGGCGCCATGGGCACGGGCAAAAAGATGAGGGAGATATGTGGGGACCAATTCGAACGCCTTGCAGAGAAAGAGAAGTGCATTGTTGTATACCCGGACGGGTATCAGACGTATTGGAATGACTGCCGAACCGCACCAAAAGATGATGCCCATACCAAGAACATCGATGATGTGGGGTTTATTACCAAGGTAATCGAGTCCTGTTGCACAAAGTGGCATGCAAATCCGAAAAAGGTCTATACAGTGGGCCTATCAAACGGAGGCCACATGTGCTTTCGTCTCGCCACTGAAATTCGTGACAAGATAACAGGCATTGCCGTAATCGGCGCGAACATGCCCGCTAATGGTTATTCTAAGTGCGCAGCCCCACGTGCAGGCATGCCTGTGATGATAGTGAACGGGACGGATGACCCAATCAATCCCTTTGAAGGTGGTATGGTGAGGCTCTTTTATGTGATCTCAAAAGGAGAGGTAGTGTCTTCCATGGAATCCGCCCGCGCCTGGCTGAAGAGCGAAAACCAGGAACTACACCCGAAGATTGAACAGATGCCGGACCTTGATCCGGCTGATGATACACACATAGAGCGCCTTTCCTGGGCCAATTCGAGGGTGTGCCTCTATATGATACATGGAGGCGGTCATACTGTACCTTCCGGAAAGCAGTATCTGCCCGTATTTGTTGTGGGCAGGGTGAGCCGGGACATGAATATGGCTCAAGAAGCCTGGCGGTTTTTTAATGAAAGGCCCTAGTCAAGGGTGCAAGACCCTGGGCGGTTGAGTTGCTATTCATTCACCATCTTGAGAAAATATTCAGTGAAAGGAGTATCTTGCGTAAGTTCAGGGTGGAAAGTGGTAAGCAGGATGTTGCTGCAGCGGACAGCCACGAAGTCTCCATCGAGGTCGGCAAGGACCTGGGCATTTGTCGGGATGGAGCAAATCCGTGGTGCACGGATGAACACCATGGAAAACTCTCTGTCCGTTATGATCGATCTCCCTTTTGCAGCCCTGCTGTAGACCTGGGAACCATAGGCATTTCTTTGAACCTCAATATCCACGCTCTGCCAGACGCCTCCGGATGCAAGAAGGATGACCCCTGCACAGGTTCCCCAGACGGGTAGTCCCTGCTGAATCAGGCCCTGCACAAGTTCTTTAAGCCCTGAAGACACGATGAGCTTTCTCATGGCCGAACTTTCTCCGCCGGGAAGAATGAGGCCATCAATCCCATCAAGTTCAATAGGACTCCGGATGCACCGGCTCTGTGCACCATGACGCTCGAGGTTTAATCTGTGCTCGCGGACATTGCCTTGGAGCGCAAGGATCCCGATCATCATTACCAGCCTCGTTTGGCAAGCCGTTCTTCATCCGGCATGGTCCTGACATCAAGGCCCGGTATAGCATCGCCTAGGCCTTCGGATACACGCGCAATCCATGCAGGGTCTTCATAGTGAGCCACGGCCTCAACAATGGCCCTGGCACGTTTTGCAGGATCAGATGATTTGAATATGCCTGAGCCCACAAACACACCTTCAGCCCCGAGCTGCATCATGAGCGCGGCAT
>CAYMDG010000163.1:0-7222 GCA_964388905.1 uncultured Bacteriovoracaceae bacterium | reverse complement strand
AAGGACTTCATCAGTCACATGGAGGTCCTCATGGGTATTGATCAGATCCCGCCATCCATCACTGCACACTTTGCATATATGGTCCGGCCTTCCGACCAGAGGCTGCTGCCTACGGCAAAGCCGTTTTACAAGAGCGCCACTGACACTGCAATCGACAGGCTCCAGAATAATGCCCTTGATGCTGCAACACCTGTTCTTGTACTTACGGAGAGCACCGACCGTGCATGGGTCTATGTCATATCACCCAACTCCGAAGGATGGGTACCTTCGGATAATGTTGCCCTGTGCCCCAAAGAGGAGATGGAGCGATATGAGGCAAGCACGGATTTTGTCGTGAGTACTGATGCCAAGACCGACATCTATAAAGACCCCTGGCTCAGACAACACCTTACCTACATTCACATGGGTATCAGGCTCCCCCTTGTCCGGCAATGGGATAACGGTATCATCCAGGTCCTTGTGCCGGTCCGCACCCAAGAAGGGGGGTGTACGTTTGAAGCCGCTTATGTTGCAGCTTCACAGGTCCACCGGGGTTTTCTTTCCTACACCCCGCGCAACGCCATAAGCCAGGCCTTCAAGCTGCTTAATGCTCCTTACGGGTGGGGCGGCATGTACGGTGAACAGGATTGCTCCCGTTTTATCCAGGAGGTCTTCGCCACCATGGGCATAACGCTGCCCAGGAATTCCTCCCAGCAGGGCAAGGTGGGTAAGCTCATGGCGAATTTCACCAAGGCAAACCCTCAAAACGACCGCCGGGGTATACTCGAAGGCTCCGTTGTGGCAGGCATTACAACACTCCAGTTCCCAGGACATATCATGCTTTTTATCGGCTCATTCGATGGGATGCCGTATGCCATACATGACCTCTACGCATACACCGAGCCTGCCCAGCCTGACGAAAGGCTTGTCCCTATCAATCGTGTGGTGGTGAGCAGCCTGGCCATCGGGGATGGTACGAAAAAAGGATCGCTGCTCATGCGCCTTGGGGCAGTGAGGGAGGTCTCTGCTGAGCCCCCGCCGAACTGATTGATCTTTGCCGGTCTTTATATTCCCACTGGTTTTATTGCTGCCCGGACTTATACTAATAAGCAACACATGCATTGATGGAGAGGGCTTGTGAACAACCTTATCGTGTATGTACATCCGAACCCGGCGAGCTTTAACCATGCCATAATGGAGGTATATGCCGCTGAATTGAGGGCGTACGGCCATGAGGTTCGTATACGTGACCTGTATGCTTTGGGTTTCAATCCGGTAATCACGCTGGCGGACTATGACATGATCGACCGGGGAGAGCCACCTGAAGACATCAGGCAGGAGCAGGATCACATCCAGTGGGCCGATGTTGTGTCCTTTATCTCCCCTATCTTCTGGGCAGGCATGCCTGCGATGCTCAAGGGTTACGTGGACAAGGTATTTTCGCTGGGCTTTGCCTATTCCTTCCAGGGGGACAGGCCCAAGGGACTTCTCCGGAGCAAGAAGGCCGTTATCCTCAACTCCACAGGAGGAAGCCTTCTGTATCACAGGAAGTCAGGCATGCTTGACAGCATCAGAACGACAATCGACGGAGGGATATTCAGGTTTTGCGGCATTGAGGTTCTGCAACACCGGTTTTTCATGGGGGTTCCCATTGCCACCTCTGCCGAGAGGGAAATGATGCTGGCCGAGGTGAGGGATATCGTCCGGTCCCTGCGTTAATGAGCTCATGGAACGCGCTGCTGTGGGCATTGACTGTTTAGCAATACAGGCTTATTATCCTTATAGAATCTGTATCCATTCATTTGCCTGAACAACGATGTTTTGGGAGGCTGCCCTCAATGAGCGGGAAGAAGGGGGAATCAAAGCAAGATATCAGCAAAGGCACCCAAGGGCTTCAGGATGAAATCAATGCAATGCGTTCAGAGATCAAGTCGTTGAAAAAGGATCTTGCCAGCCGCGAGAAGATCAGTTCGAATCTGAAGGAAATCCGGGAACTTTTCGAGACTTTTACCTCGAACATGCTCGACGGTCTTATTGTACTTGACTGGGACGGCAATATTCTGTTTGCCAATAAAGCCTCGTATCAGATAGTGGGTCTCAAACCCCGGAGATCACCAAAAGGCTTTAACATGGCCCAATTCATCCATCCCGACGACCTCCAGAAGGCACTCGAAATCCATATGTTCGCCAAGGACGGGAAGGCGGGTTCCCTGACTCAACACAGGATTATAACCACAAAGCATGATCAGAAGTGGGTTGAAGCCATCGGCCAGCGTGTATCTTTTGGCGGCAAGGATGCAAGCCTGGTAACATTCCGCGACATCACCGAGCGGAAAAGAATGGAAGAACTGCTGCAGCTGTCTGAGAAAAAATTCTCTGAGGCCTTCCTTTCAAGCCCTGACTCCATGGTGATATCCGACCCTGCTACAGGAAGGATTATCGATGCCAATAAGGCCATAGAAATATGGTCGGGGTATAAACGCAACGAGCTTATCGGGAAGACTACCCTGGATGTCAATCTATGGCCAAACCAGAGTGACCGGGAGCGATTCGTAAAGAGTCTTTCTGCAGGAGACTCGACCATGAACTCACCAGTGAAACTCGCCAGGAAGGATGGACAGCTTAGGGATGTGCTCCTCTCTGCCCGCCTTATTGAGGTCGGGGGCAAGACGTACATTCTCTCCTTGGCCCGCGACATCACCGAGCAGAAGAAGGTGGAAAAGGACCTTAAAGAGAGCGAAGAGCGGTTCCGGACCCTCCATGAAGCGTCATTCGGCGGCATCGGCATTCATGATAAGGGTATTATCCTGGACTGCAACCATGGCCTTGCCGATATCACCGGTTACTCCATGGACGAGCTTATCGGTATGAACGGGCTTGATCTCATCGCACCCAAATGGCGCGACCTAGTAATGCAAAATATTGTTACAGGGTATGAAAAGACCTACGATGTGGAAGGAATGCGAAAAGACGGGACGATCTATCCATTGGAGATCATGGGTAAGAGCATCCCCTATCATGGCCGGACTGTCAGGTTGACTGAATTCAGGGATCTCTCCTTGCGCCAGCAGGAGCAGGAGGCCTTGAGTGAAAGCGAGGACCGTTACCGGAAGATCGTTGCGGCAATTACGGATTATATCTACACCGTCCATGTTGAAGGAGGCCATGTGGTCTCTACGGAGCACAGCCCAGCATGCGAGGCCGTGACAGGATACCGGGTGAATGAATTCAATGCCGACCCGTTTCTCTGGTTAACTATGGTGGTGGAGGATGACCGGGAGCGGGTGCGGGAGTATTTCAGCCAGGTCCTCATGGATAGGCATGTCGGGCCTATCGAGCACCGCATTTATCATAAGGACGGCTCAGTGCGATGGGTTGCCAATATGCCTGTTGTCCACCGGGACGAAGCAGGGACCATTGTTTCCTACGATGGGGTGTTGAGTGATATCACCCAGCGAAAAAATGCAGAAGAGGCCATCAGGCAGCGGCAGGCCAAGCTGGACAGTATCTTCCGGGCGGCACCCACCGGCATCGGCGTGGTGGCTGACCGTATCCTCTTGGAGGTCAATGACCGCATCTGTGAGATGACAGGCTATTCACGCGAAGAACTGGTGGGAAACCCGGCGCGCATCTTCTATCCGACCCAGGAAGAATCGGATTTTGTGGGTACTGAGAAATACCGACAGATAAGAGACAAGGGCACCGGCACAGTAGAGACACACTGGAAAAAAAAGGACGGCACCATCATCGACATCCTGTTGAGTTCTACCCCCATCATGCCGGGAGACCTCCAGGCAGGGGTAACGTTCACTGCCCTGGATATCACTGAGCGAAAACGCTCAGAAGAGGCCCTGCGAGAATCACAGCAGATGCTGCGCCTGGTCCTGGACACTATTCCGATACGGGTTTTCTGGAAAGACAAAGATTCGAACTATATGGGCTGTAACCGTCATTTTGCCAGTGATGCCGGACTGGCTTCGAATGAAGAGGTTATAGGCATGAACGATTTTGATTTAAGTTGGTCGGAACAAGCGAATCTCTATCGCGAGTATGACCACGCGGTTATCAGTACCGGGGAGCCGAAATTCAATTATGTCCAGCCTGAAAAACGTTCGGATGGCTCTGAGTTTTGGCTGCGGACGAGTAAAGTTCCTCTCCTTGATGCAAAGGGAGAAGTCAAAGGCGTGTTAGGCATCTATGAAGATATCACCCAGATTAAACGCGTTGATGAGGCCCTGAAGGAAAGCGAGGAGCGCTACCGTCTCATGGCCGAGCTGACAGGCAAGCTCGTGTATGACCTGGATGTCCCATCAGGGCGCATCACCTGGCATGGGGCCATAACGCAGATTACCGGCTACAGTCCTGAAGAGTTTGGGGCCGTCGATATAAAGGCGTTCAACGAGATGATCCACCCCGAGGACCGCACTGAGGTGGTTGTAATTCTTGAGGCGGCCCTGAAGGAGTGTGGCCCATATAATGCCGAGTACTGCCTGCGGAAAAAGGACGGCTCGAATATCTTTGTGGAGGACCATGGCGTTTTCCTCCCTGATGACAAAGGCAGGGCAATCCGCATGCTGGGCAGTCTGGGCGACATCTCTGTGCGAAAGCAGGCTGAAGGAGCTATACGTGAGGCAGAGAGGCGATATCGCACCCTTTTTGAGGGTGCCAATGATGCAATCTTTATTATGAGTGAGAACAGGTTCATCGAGTGCAACCAGATGACACTGAAGATGTTCGGGTGTGACAGTAAAGATGACATCTATGGATGCAGGCCCTGGGAATTAAGCCCCATTGAACAGCCCGATGGAAGGGTTTCCATAGAAAAGGCCCTAGAATTTATCAATGCCGCCTTCGATGGAACACCCCAGCACTTTTATTGGAAACATGCGCGAAAGGATGGGACACCTTTTGACGCCGAGGTCACTTTGAACCGCATTGAACTGGGAGACCAGCCGTACCTTCAGGCCTTGGTAAGGGATATCACCGAACGTGTGAAGGCGGAGGCGGCCCTGAGGGAGAGCGAGGAGCGCTATCATAGCATGTTCGAAGACAGCCATGCAGTTATGCTGCTTATCCATCCGGATACCGGGCAGATAGTGGATGCAAATCCTGCAGCCTGCGCCTATTACGGCTATACCAAACAGAAGTTAACCGCTAAGAATATCTCTGAAATCAATACCTTTACACCAGAACAGATCTTCACAGAGATGCAGCGGGCAAAAGAGCAAGAACAACGTTCCTTTTCCTTTAAGCACCGGCTGTCCAACGGAGATATCCGTGATGTCGAGGTCTTCAGCGGCCCCATTAAAATAAGCGGCCATACCCTCCTGTACTCCATTATTCATGACACGACTGAACGGAAGAAGGCCGAGGAGGCCCTGCGGGAGAGTGAGGAACGGTTCAGGGGGATTGCCGTTAATCTGCCTGGGGGGGTATTTCAGTTCTTCGCCCGTCGTGACGGTGAAATGGGGCTCAGCTATGTCAGTGAGAACGCCCTGGAACTTTTAGGCTTATCCAATGATCCGCACGATTTCTTCCCCCATCTTACTGCCTGCATCGCCCCGGAAGACAGGGACAAATTTCTTACCTCGATTAATAAGGCAATCAATTCTGAAGGCACGTGGGACTTCGAGGCGAGGTATATAAAATCGACCGGGGAGGAGATGTATTTCCGGGGTATTTCAGAGCCTATGAAGACCGAGGATGGATTGGTCTTTAATGGTGTGATCCTTGACATCACCGAACGCAAGAGGGCCGAGAAGGCACTGAAGGAGAGCGAGGAGCGCTTCAGGTCCCTCATTCAGAGCTCTCTGGACATCATTGTTATCATGGATGAGAATGGCTTGATCACCTATGAATCACCGTCAATGGAACGTGTCCTGAAATTTCAGCCGGGCAGCATGATCGGCAAGAACCCCCTGGATTTCATCCATCCCGACGATGTGGCAAGCGTGGCGGGAGATCTTGCAGAGGTCTTCGAGAATGTTAATACCGGGGTTCCTACGGAATTCCGCTTTCAAAGGGCAGACGGCACCTTGGTGCACCTGGAGGCAATCGGGAACAACCTGATAAATTATCCCGGCATCAACGGCATCGTCATTACTGCCCGTGATATAACCGAGCGCAAGAAGGCAGAAGAACAGAAGCTCGATATGGAGCGCCGCATGCTCCATGCCCAGAAACTGGAAAGCTTAGGGGTCATGGCAGGCGGCATTGCACACGACTTCAACAATCTCCTCATGGCGATTCTCGGCAACTTGGATCTTGCCCGGCTTGACCTCTCGCCGGTTTCCCGTTCCCGGCCCTTCATCGATCAGGCCTTGAAGGCCGGCCGGAGGGCTGCAGACCTCACGAACCAGATGCTCGCATATTCAGGTAAGGGCAGGTTCGATCTGAAGCCGTTCGACCTGAGCGAGCTTGTACAGGAGATGGCGCACCTGCTTAAGGCCTCCATCTCCAAGACCGTTACCCTTAACCTCCAGATGGAAGGTAACCTCCCGTCCATTGTGGCCGATCCGAGCCAGATCCAGCAGATCATCATGAACCTTATCGTGAATGCATCAGAGGCCGTTGGCGACCACCCCGGAGTCGTAACCATTACTACCGGCGCCCTGGAATGCGACCAGGACTACCTGCAGGACAGCCGTCTCAAGGAGAAGCCGAACCCCGGTACTTATGTGTTCTTCGAGGTCAGGGATACGGGGTGCGGTATGGACGATGAAACCAAAGATCGCCTCTTTGATCCGTTCTTTACTACCAAATTCACGGGCCGTGGCCTGGGCATGGCCGCAGTCCTGGGTATTGTGAGCGGGCACAAGGGCGCCATCATGGTGGAGTCCGAACCCGGCGAAGGAGCTACCATCAGGGTAATGTTTCCGGCATCACAGGTCAAGGGAACGATCAAAGGCATGGGTACCGGTGTAACCCCTTCGGAGCTTGAGAGAGTTTCAATAGAAACTGCCTCAGGCATGGTTCTGATAGCAGATGATGAGGATATGGTGCTGGACCTCTGCCGGTCCATGGTTGAGCGGCTGGGGTACAAGGTTATCACCGCCAAAGATGGGGAAGAAGCAGTCAAGATCTTCCATGAGCAGGCTGAAGGAATCGTCTGTGTCATCTTGGACCTCACCATGCCTAAATTGGATGGTCTGGCGACCTATGATGAGCTCCGGCGCATCAAGCCGGAAGTAAAGGTGATCATCAGCAGCGGCTATGACGAACAGGAGACTATCGATCGCTTTGC
>CAYMDG010000162.1:4974-7312 GCA_964388905.1 uncultured Bacteriovoracaceae bacterium | reverse complement strand
TCCGTGGCATCTTTAATATAGGGAGATCCCGGATAAGTCTTCATGAATCCCTCAAAACTCGCAATAGCCTTCATGGTCTCATTCTGGTCCCGGTCGAGCGTGCCCATCTGTTTATAATGGCACATCCCTATCCTGAAGAGACAATAGCCGGCATCGATATCAGTGGGATAGAGCAGGCGGAATTCCTCATAGTTCTTCAGCGCCAGTTCATAATCTTCCTGGTCATAATAGAGATCAGCAGTACTGAAAATGGCCTTCCGCGCAAGCTCATGGCCCGGGTAATAGGTCCGTACCTGCATGAATACCTCGGCAGCCTTTTCAGCATCGCCTTTCTTTGCAAGCCCGGCGGCTTCATCATAGAGCTCTTGAGCGGGTTTAATCTTGTCGGTGTCGTGGGCGCAGCTGAAAATGAGAGATAAAATAAATACGTAGATGATAAGAGAGAGCGCTATTCTCATGCGTTAGGCACCTTAAGCCAAATCGTTATGGGAATCAAGGATGGATTTCATAGATTGAACCGTCCTTAATAGTAAGGATATAGGTGGACTTATCTAATGCGCCATCTGAAGAGAATGACGTAGTGCCGCTGACCCCGGGGTAATTTTTCAGGGAGGCCAGATGGTCCTTCAGTGTGTCACGTGATGGCCTTTGAGATTGGGTGTAAGCCTGGAGGATCTGTGCAGTGTCAAAGGCGCAGGCCTCCCACACCGAGGGCGTATAGTGGAATGTGTTCGTGAATGAGCGGTTAAAATCCTGGACAGCGCTAAGGATGGTTCCATGATAGTATCCACTTAAGAATACTGCATTCTCGATATTTCTTCCCCCTGCTTTGAGAAGATCAGGGGTGTCCCACAGTGTAGGCCCGAAGAGGCGAATATTTCTGATGTTAAGATAGCTTATGTATGATGATATCATGGCTGCATTCGCTGCATTATCCGGTATGAGGACTGCCTCAATATCTGATCCCTTACCCAGGGACATATCACCCGGCCGGCCTTTTGCAGGCGTTTTTTTACCTCCTGAGAAAAGGGTTTTCAGTTGCTGTTTGAAATCAACACTCTGCGGAGAATAGGTGATAGACTTCAGAATAGTTATTCCGAAAGAGGGGGACAATCTTTGAAATTTCTCGGCAAAGGTCTTTCCGAAGCGATCATCCGGAATCATGACGGCAAACCTTGTAATGCCCATGGACCTTGCTGCGTTAAGGAGGGCCTTGGCCTGTAAATCAATAGTGAGGAAGTTCCTGTAGCAGTATGTCCCGATCTTTGGAGGTATCTCAGCCTGGGTGAATATTATTGCCGGCAGATGCCTTGCCTGAGCCTCCTTGCAGGCGATATCCCCTGCGTGTTCCCCCACCGGGCCTATGATTGCAAAAACCTTTTGGGTGCGGTCAAGTTCATCAATGATAGAAGGGATGGAGTCCTCGTTATTGCCATAGTCCCTGATGATGTATTCTACATTCTGTGCAGGGCCGTTGGAAAAGACCCCGCCTGCGATTTCTATCCCCTTGAGTATCTTATGGCCTACTGATTCCCATTTTCCGCTTAAGGGGAGGATAACACCAATGGCATTTCGAGGGGTCGATATAAAGATAGTATTCAATGTGTCCGGACGAGTTACATCAGAGTCAGATGCCGCCATCGCAGAGGGGCCTGAAAGCAGCAGGAACACTTCAAGCAACACGGGCAGTACCCTTAAGAATCGCGTTTTCATAATAATTTTAAATACTATATGAAGATATTACGCCAAGTCAATGAGATGCAATTCCTTTACTGCGGCAATGCTTTCCCTAAGTTATATTTTACTTGACAACTTCTCCGACACTCCATGAGAATAGAGTGTCAAAATACTAAAAAACAATCAAAGGAGACCCCTGTGGCCGATCTAGGGACACGGTATAAATGCTATAAGTGCGGCACGAAATTTTATGACTTAGGTAAACCACAGCCCATTTGCCCTGCCTGTGGTGAGGACCAGAATAACGAAGAGACGAAGCGGATGCTCAAGCGAAAGAGAAAGCGTTCGCTTGCAAAGGTGAAATCCGACGTGAGGGCCATACCGGAAGAGGCTGATATCCCGGTAGAAACCGATGAAAACGTAGAAGACTATGTCCTCGATATGGAAGACATCGTCCTTGAGGAAAACGCGGATTCAGAGTAATTAGATTGTAGGGGCCTAGTCTTGTGCCCGCCCTTGAGGTTACTCACTTCTTTTGCAGTTCTTTTGTCACTGTTTTGGTGGTGCTCTGGATATATGGCTGCATCTGTTCAGGGATGAACCCCCTGATGCTGCTCATGGTCTTCTTGGTATAAGGCAGTACCTTCGAATTCACGAAGAT
>CAYMDG010000162.1:3751-4874 GCA_964388905.1 uncultured Bacteriovoracaceae bacterium | reverse complement strand
CCGGTATCCTTTATGGCTGCACATGCAGAACCTTCCTTCATCTCGATGCGTGATATGGTATCAAAAGGTATCTCAATGCGGCCCTTACCCATGTATACGTTGAATGTTGTTTTACCGTCAAAAGTAACTGAAGTGATTGTTACTTCATTGTTTGATGTGTCCTTGATTTTCGCATTAAAAGGTGATGCGATGGGGGTCTGGCCGGGAGATCCGGCGCTGCCCATTCCCATGAGGAAAATACTGAGGACCATAAGTAATGCTGCCCGATAAAGATAACCTTTAGTGTTCATAGCTCATGTACCTCCTTAACAACCCCTTCTATTTGAAGTGCCTTAATGAGATCAAGTATCGTTGCCCTGCAGTCTTCGTGATAATTCATAATGAGAAGGCCCTGAATAGGGTCTTTTGTGCTGACAGTAGCCAAGCCGTCATAGCCTTGGACGACATAGTTCACATAAAAGATATCCTTCCGATCAACTGTCAGCGAGACCGTTTGGAAATCAACCATGATTTTCGAGATACCACAAGAGATACGCTGCTGCAAGCTCAGTACGAATAAACCGTTTACCCATGCGATAATATTTCGGAGGGAGGATAATCGATTCAGGCAGTTCAGTGCCGGTTTGAAAAAATTATCATAGGTTAAGGATTCAATATAGTAGCTTTGCCTTTCAATAAAATCCTTGACATCATCGAGTTTGAAATGATAGGAAAAATTGATCTGAATGAGTGAACAGCCATTCAGTCAAGGGCTGTATAGTAACCATTGCAGAGGCCATTTGGGAAGTTGATGCAAATAATATTCCCAAAAGATTGACGTTCAAGCAAGATGGCAGGAGTGCTTTCTCAATGACCAACGTCTATGGAGGCAGGCTTTGATAGAGATTAATTTTACCCTTCTCATACAGGCATTCAATTTTTTTCTTCTTCTCGTAATTCTGAACAAGGTTCTTTATAAACCTATCCTGAAGATCCTTGAAGAGAGGGAGCAAAGGATCGACGGTCAGTTGCAGCAGGCCAAGAAGATCGTCGAAGAAGGCCAGGTGCTTCAGGGTGATTATGATAAGAAGCTTTACAATGCAAAAATAGAGGCAATGAATACGAAGAATGCAGCGCGAAGCGC
>CAYMDG010000162.1:2371-3651 GCA_964388905.1 uncultured Bacteriovoracaceae bacterium | reverse complement strand
AAAGGGGTCTGGCTTATAGTGTGGCGTATCGTCAACTTCCTGATTCTCATGGCTCTGCTGTGGAAGCTCCTTGCCGATACGATCAGGAAGTATTTTGTGGGCCGCAAGGAAGAGATAGCCCAGATGATTGAAGAGGCTGACAAGGCAAAATCTGATGCAGATATTCAGTATGCCGACATCCAGCAGAAGCTTAAGAACGTAGAGAAGGATATCCATGATATCAAGAATGCCATCATGGGCGAGCTTGAAGGTGAAAAGGCCCGCATCATAGAAGAAGGCAAGGTATCGGCGGAGCGTATTATCCAGCAGGCCAAGTGGACTGCTGATCAGGAAGTAGCCAAGGTTAAGAACGAACTTAAGGAGCACGTGGTGGAAATGGCCGGAGACATGGCTTCAGGCATGATTACCAACAGCATGACCCCGGATGATCAGAAACGTATCCTTGAGGAATATTTAAATAAGGTAGTGAGGTAACCTTGAAAGACGACATCGTAGCAAGACGATATGCGGGGGCGCTTTACGACCTGGGCAAGGAAGAGGGTTTACAGGAAAAGTTCCTCACAGACCTGGAGGCCATAGTATCCATCCTTGATGAGAGTGATGAATTCCGGTCCATCATGGAGAGCCCGTTGTATGATATTCTCCTGAAAAAGAGGATCTTGGGCGAACTCATCACCAAGGTCAAGATTTCCAAGTACACGGAGAACTTCCTCAGCATACTCCTCGACAAGGACAGGTTCGCATCTTTGCGGGCCATACTGGACTCATTCCGCCAGATTTTGGATGAGGCTTCCGGAAGGGTGAGGGCCACGGTTACCTGTGCGACGGAGCTTGACAAGGCTCAACTCGAACGTCTTTCCGGCACGCTCAAAAAGATCGTGAAGAAGGAAGTGGACCTTGACGTCTCGATTGACCCGACACTCATCGGCGGCCTCATAGCCGAGGTAGAGGGCATGATTTATGACGGCAGCGTCAAGACGCAGATTATGAGATTAAAACAGAGTCTAAAAGGGGAGATATAGGATGCAGATCAGGGCGGAAGAGATAAGTAAGATTATCAAAGAGCAGATCAAGGGGTACGAGAAGGAGATCGATGTCGCCGAGACTGGTACCATCCTGTCGGTCGGTGACGGTATCGCCCGTGTCTATGGCCTGAGAAACGTCATGTCCAGTGAGCTCATCGAGTTTCCCCACGGCATCATGGGCATGGCGCTCAACCTGGAACAGGACAATGTCGGTTGCGTTCTTTTCGGTGAGAGCGCAGGCATCAAGGAAGGTGA
>CAYMDG010000162.1:0-2271 GCA_964388905.1 uncultured Bacteriovoracaceae bacterium | reverse complement strand
GGCCATGCCCTGTGTATCTACGACGACCTTACCAAACAGGCCCAGTCCTACAGGCAGCTTTCGCTTCTCCTGCGAAGACCCCCGGGACGCGAGGCCTTCCCAGGCGACGTGTTCTATCTGCATTCCCGCCTCCTTGAGCGCGCTGCCAAGCTGAGTGACAACCTGGGCGCCGGTTCTCTCACGGCCCTGCCCATTGTTGAAACCCAGGCCGGTGACGTATCTGCATACATCCCCACAAATGTTATTTCCATTACCGACGGGCAGATCTTCCTGGATTCCGACCTCTTCTACTCGGGCTTCAGGCCGGCCATCAACGTGGGTATCTCGGTTTCCCGCGTGGGCGGTAATGCCCAGATCAAGGCCATGAAGAAGGTAGCCGGTACGCTCCGCCTTGACCTTGCCCAGTACCGCGAGCTGGCGGCGTTCTCGCAGTTCGGGTCCGACCTCGACAAGGCCACCCAGGCCCAGCTTAACCGTGGTGCGCGGCTCATGGAGCTCCTGAAGCAGCCCCAGTACAAGCCGTTGCCCGTCGAGAAGCAGGTGGCCATCATCTACGTGGGCACCAATGGCCACCTTGATGAATACCCCACTACTTCCATCAGAAGCTTCGAGGATCAGTTCTTTGCCTTCATGGAGAGCAAGCACTCTGACATCTTAAAGACGGTTCGTGAAACCGGTAAGCTCGAGGCCGATACGGAAAAGGCCCTCAAAGATGCCATTGCGGACTTCAAGAAGATATTCGTGGCGGAATAATAGGGAGAGGAAATGCCTAGTCTAAAAGACTTACGAAAAAGGATCAACTCCGTCAAAAAGACGAAGCAGATTACCTCGGCCATGCGCATGGTTGCAGCCGCCAAGCTGAGGAGGGCGCAGACCGACATCATTGCCGCGCGCCCTTATGCCATCAAGACCAACGAGGTGCTCATCTCCCTGGTGACCAGGACAAACCCTGACATGCACCCGCTTCTGCGCGTCCGTGAACCCAAGAGATGTGTCATTGTTGTGATTGCATCCGACAGGGGATTATGCGGTTCCTTCAACCAGAACCTATTCCGCAGGGCCGACACCTTCATCAAGGGAAACAAAGACAAATACGAAGAGATCTCCATGGTTCTTATCGGAAAGAGATCGGCTGACTACTACAGGCGTAAGGACGTCAAGAAGAGGCAGAGCTATGCTATCGGCAAACCAAATTATGCCCTGGCTTCCGAGATCTGCGATGACCTCATCAAGGGGTACGTCAATGCGGAATACGACGAGCTCATCATCATCTTCAATGAGTTCAAGTCAGCCATGACCCAGATCATGCATGAAGACAAACTGTTGCCGGTGGAGCCCATGGAGGTTGATGACGACATGAGCAATGTCGAATATCTCTATGAACCCTCAGAGGAAGTCCTGCTTGATACTCTGTTGCCCTTAAGCCTGAAGATATTCATGTACCGTGCGCTCCTGGAATCTGCAGCTTCAGAGCACGGTGCGCGTATGACGGCAATGGAGAGCGCATCAAACAACGCAGGCGAAGTGATCGGGAAACTGGATATCAAATACAACAGGGCAAGGCAGGCTGCCATCACCACTGAACTCATGGAAGTGGTGGGCGGTGCTGAGGCCCTTAAAGGATAACAACTTTAGGACTAATCGGGAGGAATGAGCTTATGAACATAGGAAGGATCGCACAGGTCATCGGCGCTGTTGTGGACGTCGAGTTCCCCCAGGGAGAGCTGCCTAACATATATAACGCCCTGTATGTGACGAACAAGTTTATCTCCGAAGAGGAAGATAACCTGGTTCTCGAGGTTGCCCAGCACTTGGGCAACAGGACAGTCCGCACTATCTGCATGGACTCTTCCGACGGTCTGGTCAGGGGTATGCCGGTCAAAGACTCCGGTGCGCCCATCTCCATCCCTGTGGGAGACGCGGTGCTCGGACGCATCCTGAACGTGGTGGGCAAGCCGGTTGACGAGATGGGCCCGGTGAACACTGAAAAGCGTAACCCCATCCACCGCGAGCCCCCGAAGTTCACCGAGCAGAGTACATCCATCGATTCCTTCGTGACCGGCATCAAGGTCATCGACCTTCTGACCCCGTACATGAGGGGCGGAAAGATCGGCCTGTTCGGCGGCGCCGGCGTGGGCAAGACGGTTTTCATCATGGAGCTCATTCACAACATCGCATCAAAGCACGGCGGCTACTCGGTGTTCGCCGGCGTGGGCGAGCGCACCCGTGAAGGAAACGACCTGTACCACGAAATGAAGGACGCCGGCGTTC
>CAYMDG010000161.1:0-7313 GCA_964388905.1 uncultured Bacteriovoracaceae bacterium | reverse complement strand
GGCAACCTTGTGGGGTTCGAGATAGATGTGGCAAAAAGGCTCGCCCAGGATATGGGTGTGAAGGTGGAGTTTGTGCCCACCAAATGGTCAGGGATCCTGCCCGGCTTACTTACCGGTAAGTTCGACATCATCATAGGGGGCATGGGCATCACACCCGAGCGCAATCTCAAGGTGAACTTCTCCATGCCTTATGATTATACCGGCATGTCTGTCGTTGCGAGTAAGAAGCTTGCCAAGGGATTCAAAACATTGTCTGACTTCAACAAACCCAATGTGACCATCGCAGCCAGGATCGGGACGACAGCGGCGGCAGCGGCCAAAAAGTATGTCCCCAATGCCAATCTCAAGCTTTTCGATGACGAGTCCCAGGCGGTTCAGGAGCTGCTGAACGGACGCGTCCATGCACTGATTGCATCGGCCCCGCTGCCCGCTTTCCAGGCACTTGAATATCCGGACAGGCTTTTCCTGCCCATCAAGGAGAGCTTTACGCGTGAGCCCATAGGCTTTGCCGTGGTGAAGGGCGACGTGGATACTCTGAATTTTCTGAACAGCTGGATCACCATAGTGGAGGCGGAGGGGTGGCTTAAGGAGCGCAAGCACTACTGGTTCGAGACCAAGGAGTGGAAGAATCTGATTGAGTAGGAAAGCACACTGCAGTACCGGTAGGGGGAAGTGGTTTTCCTTGTTGGAAGGGTGTCCTCTACCGGCACCGGCCGGGATGATGCGCATATGGAGAAAAGGCTTAAGGTAACGGTCCTGGATGCAATCGTACTGTGTACGCTTGCGGCCTTTTCTCTGTGGGTTTTCCACCGCATCAGGGTGGACCTGCACTATAACTGGCACTGGGAGGCCATACCCCAGTACCTCTTCCGGTTTGATGAAAAAAGGCATGCCTGGGTACCGAACTTCCTTTTCATGGGGTTTCTCACCACTATCAAACTCAGCATATGGTCCACCGTGCTGGCAACGCTTCTGGGAGTCGTCATGGCCCTGTTCAGGGTCAGCAAAAGCCTGCTGCGCCGAATGATCGGCAGGACCTATGTTGAGCTCATCCGCAACATGCCGCCTCTGGTGCTGGTGTTCATTGTGTATTATTTCATCAGCGATCAGATATTGAGCGCCATGGGGATCAATAACCTGCTTGGCTCTCTGCGACCGGGCACGCAGGCTTTCCTGGCAGGCTGCTGCGTCCCGGCGCCTCAGCTGCCGCTTTTCATCTCAGCCGTGGTCATGCTCGCGCTGTATGAAGGGGCTTATATCACCGAGATTGTGCGCGCGGGTATCGAGTCCATCGAGAAGGGCCAGTGGGAGGCCTCCAGCGCCTTGGGTTTCACCAAGCGACAGCAGATGCGCCACATTATCTTCCCACAGGCAACCAAGAGGGTCCTGCCGCCGTTGGCAGGTCAGGTGATCTCCACCATCAAGGATTCTGCCATTGTATCGGTCATATCCATCCAGGAACTCACCTTCCAGGGCATGGAGATCATGTCCGCCACCTACCACACCTTTGAAATCTGGATAACCATAACGGCCATGTATTTCATCCTGACGTTTTCCTGTTCGCTGGCGGTCAGGCAGCTTGAAAACGTGATGAAGAGGTAGTTATAAGGTTAAATTAAAATACAAACCAAAGATTAGCCCGTTCAAAACATGCATATCGGTGAAGCCGATATGCATGTTTTGAACGGGTCAAGGTTTTTACTCTTTAATAACTCAATATTCGTGCGTAAATACGTTTAATGAAGTCCAGTGTGTTTTTTCCTGCTCAGACCCAGCGCCTCGAGCCCTGAGACCATTGACAATCATTTGCCATGTGGGATAGATTCGAATGCGTTTGAAAAACAAGGAGGAAGGAATGGATTACAAGGATACATTGTGTCTGCCGAACACCGAATTCCCCATGAAGGCCAAGCTTGTGCAGAAGGAGCCCGAGATCCTGGAACGCTGGGAAAAGGAAAACCTTTATCATAAGATTATCGCGGCCTCTGCAGGCAGGGACAAATTCATTCTCCATGACGGACCGCCATATGCCAACGGGCATATCCATCTTGGCACGGCCCTCAACAAGATCCTGAAGGACATTATCGTAAAATCCAAGTTCATGATGGGGTACGACACGTTCTACATGCCTGGCTGGGATTGCCACGGCCTGCCCATCGAGCACCAGGTGGAAATATCATCAGGCGACGAGATAGCCGGTATGAGCAAGACCGAGATACGCAAGAAGTGCCGTGAGTATGCCGGGGAGTTCCTCGACATCCAGCGCGGCGAGTTCAAGCGTTTAGGGGTTCTGGGCCTGTGGGAGGACCCGTATGTGACCATGTCGTATAAGTATGAGGCCACCATTGTCCGGGAACTGGGCAAGTTCATCGGCAAGGGTTCGCTTTATAAGGCGCGTAAGCCCGTGTACTGGTGCGCCACCTGCCAGACCGCCCTGGCCGAGGCCGAGGTGGAGTACAACGATCAGACAACACCGGCCATCTTCGTACGGTTCAAGATGATATCCGATGCCTCCGCAGTTGTGCCTGAGCTCAAGGATTATAAAGACAATACCCATGTGGTGATCTGGACCACTACGCCATGGACCATCCCTGCCAACCTGGCTGTGGCATTCCACCCGGACCTGGACTATGCAGCCGTGAAGACCCAGGCGTACGGCGTGCTCATCATGGCCAAGGATCTGGTGTATGCAGTCATGGACCAGATCGGGGTGAAGGATTATGAGACCCTGGCCGTGTTCGAGGGCAAGATCATGGACCGCCTCAAGGCACGCCACCCCCTGTACGACCGCGAGTCATTGCTTATTCTGGCCCCCTTTGTCACGCTGGATGCCGGTTCAGGTCTGGTGCACATAGCGCCCGGCCACGGTGAAGAGGACTATGAGATCGGCAAGGCCTACGGCCTGGATATTTATGCACCTGTGGACAACGAGGGAAAGTTCACCAAAGAGGTCGAAGAGTTTGCTGGCAAATTCGTCTTTGACGCAAATGACGACGTGAACAAGGCCCTGAAGAGGGAAGGCGCCTTGCTGTCCGTTGACAAATACAGCCACTCATACCCCTACTGCTGGCGGTGCAAGAGCGCCATCATCTTCCGCTCCACCAACCAGTGGTTCATCTCACTCGAGCATGATGACCTGCGCAAGAAGGCCCTGCAGGCAATCCAGAACGTGCGGTGGATCCCGTCGTGGGGAAGGGAGCGCATCTACGGCATGGTGGAAAACAGGCCCGACTGGTGCATCTCCAGGCAGCGCGCCTGGGGAGTGCCCATACCGGTGTTTTATTGCAAGGACTGTGACGAGGTGCTGGCATCCGAGACAGTGGCCCGGCATGTGGCGGATATCTTCGAAAGGGAGGGTGCCGATGCCTGGTTCACCCATCCTGAGAAAGACCTGCTGCCCGAAGGCACCAAGTGCGCAAAATGTTCAGGTGCGAATCTGGTCAGGGAAGAGGACATTGCGGATGTGTGGTTCGATTCGGGCGTGAGCTATGCCGCAGTGTGCGAGAACGACGAGAGGCTGGGTGTACCCGTGGACATGTACCTCGAAGGCTCTGACCAGCACAGGGGATGGTTCCACAGCACCCTGCTGACATCCGTGGGCACAAGGGGCACCGCGCCCTACAGGACCGTGCTCACCCATGGGTTCGTGGTGGACGGAGAGGGCCGCAAGATGTCCAAATCGCTTGGCAACACCATCGCGCCGCAGGAGATTATCGACAAGTACGGCGCCGAGATCCTGCGGCTGTGGGTGAGCGCCCAGGATTACACGAACGACATCAGGATCTCAAAAGAGATCATCGAGCGCCTGGTGGAGACCTACCGGCGTATCAGGAATACGGCACGCTTCCTGCTGGGGAACCTTTCCGGCTTCAACCCTGACACGGACGTGGTTGCCTACCATGACATGCTCGAGATAGACCGCTATGCGCTGCATGTAACACAGGATCTTATCGAAAAGGTGCGAAAGGCCTATGAGGATTTCGAACCCTATGTCATCTACCAGCAGGTGCATAATTTCTGTGTGGTGGACATGAGCGCCTTCTACCTCGACGTGCTCAAGGACAGGCTCTATGTATACAAGGCAGGCTCAAAGGATCGCAAGTCGGCCCAGAGCGCCCTGTTCAGGATCCTGGTGGCGCTCACCAGGCTCATCGCCCCGGTCCTGTCCTTCACGGCCGAAGAGATCTGGGACTTCATCCCTGCCTTTTCCGGCCAGGAGGCCAGCGTGCATCTGAGCAGCCTGCCTGTTTCGGATGCGGCGCTCAGGGATGATGCGCTGAAGGGAAAGTGGGAACGCATCCTGCAGCTCAAGCAGGAGGTGTCCAAGGTTCTCGAAGGGGCCCGAAGGGACAAGGTTATCGGCCACCCCCTGGATGCCAAGGTGAAGCTTGTGGCGCAGGGAGATACCCTGGCCTTCCTGAAAGACGTGGAGCCTTTCCTGGAAGATGTCTTTATCTGCTCGGGGGTAGAGGTAACCGCGGGTGACGGACCGTATACGGAGAGTGAGAACTTCACCATGCTCCGCATCGAGGCGGAAAAAGCTGCAGGGAAAAAATGCCCAAGATGCTGGCACTACCGGGAAGGTATCGGCAAGAGCCAGGCCCATCCGGAGATATGCCCCAGGTGCGTGGAGCAACTGGGATAACGGACACGACACTTACCGAGGGATTTTTAAGAGTGCTGACCTGTGTATTCCACAGGCCAGCATAGGCTCACCAGCAAAGGATTTCAGAGATTCAGTACAAATGGCAAGCTGGTAGAAGCTGGCTGAACCTGGTGGAAGTTTAGATGTCGCAGGCAATGAATAGGCACACCCCTTTCTCCATTGCTGCAGATGCAAAGATTTCAAGATCCAGTTTTGATTTGCTCGTTGTAAGGGTTTGAAGACCAATGATTCTGAGTTGAAGCATACGAATCTTATCCCTTCAAATTAGGCATGTTACATTTTCCGGGTAAAATCATCACAGTTTGCTGTTAAATGATTCATTGCTTGCAAACCCGGCCCTATCTTAAAGGACAATCATACATTTGTTCATTTCAATTTTATTCCTGCTGCAGGAGAATTGTCTTCTTAAAGAGGACAATTCTCTTGTGAACTTTGATGATTCTTTACAATATTAAATTTCCAACCAACTAGAATCATTGCTGCAGTATCAAATATTCTTATTGGTATAAAAATTGAAATATCGCCATTTCAAGAGCGGAAACAAAGGAGGGAGAGCCATGAAAAAATCCAAGTACCGCAGTTCAAGTATTTTGCTTTACATCATAATGTTTGTCTTGTTGAACGGGCTTTTCATGACGGCGCAGGCCAAGACATTGTGGGGTGAGCCCAAAGCTCTCGGAAAGGGCACTGCCAGAACTTTCGTAGTAATGAATGATCAAGACAAGCCGCTTTCTCTAGGTATAACTTTTTCTAAGAAAGCACTCACGGGTCTACCAACGGAAGCTGAACCCCCCGAAGTAATGCTGCCGCTGCCAGAGAAGGTCGATGTGCATCAATTCAAGTATGTCGTCATCAATTGGAATCCCCAAGGCCATGAGCCCAAGATGTATCAGGTGCCCCATTTCGACTTTCATTTTTACATGATATCAAATGAAGAGCGAGAGAAGATAACTGAAAGCGATGCAGCACAATTCGCCAAGGCCCCTCCTTCAGAATACCTGCCTGTTGATTATATACTGGCTCCCGGCGGTGTTCCCAGAATGGGTGCGCATTGTATTGATAAAACGTCACCGGAATTACAGGGCAAACCATTTACGAAGACATTCATATACGGAACGTATGATGGCAAGGTTACCTTCTATGAACCCATGGTCACCATGTCATTTCTAAAAACTAAGCCAGATTTCTCAGCAAAAATTAAACAGCCGGCTGCTTTTGAACAAAGCGGTTTCTATCCTGGCACATATCGCATTAAGTATGACAAGAAGAATGGGGAATACAGAGTTAGCCTGGATGATCTGACCCTTCATTGAGCAGGAAGCCCAGTTTATAAACCAAGGAGGTATTGCCTATGCGATTCATGATGTTGATGATTCCCAAGGGGTACGAGAAAGCAAAGCCGGGCACTATGCCGGATGCAAAGGCCGTAGCAGACATGGTGAAATACAATGAATCTCTTCAGAAAGCCGGGGTGTTGCTTACACTTGATGGCCTCCATCCACCTTCAATGGGAGCACGTGTTACGTTCTCCGGGGGTAAGCCAATAGTGACTGATGGGCCCTTCCCCGAGTCCAAGGAGACGCTTGGTGGCTATTGGATGATTCAGGTGAAGTCGAAGAAGGAGGCAGTCGAATGGGCATCACATTGCCCCGCTTCGGACAACGAAATCATAGAGGTTCGCCAGGTGCAGGAGTTCTCGGAGTTCCCTGCCGATGTCCAGGCATCTGTAGCTGGGTCGGGATTCCACAAGGATTGATAAGCTTTATGACAGACTTATTCAAAGTCAGTTTCCTACCATAATCTATCAAAGGAGGGATGATCCATGAAAGGTTTAATAAGGATTGCCGTAATGAGTGTATTCCTCATGATATGTCTCCTCACGGTAAATATCGGGAATAGTTCGAGTGCGGAGTATAACACACTGAAAGGCCTGAAATCAGTCAAGGCGGTATTCGATTTCGAGCTCGCAAATCCGCAGAGCGCTCTACTCCATCTCCAGGTTATTCAGCAGACCTTCAAAGATAAAAACATTTGGGTGTCAGGAAAGAAGCCGGAGTTAGCCATCATTTTCATAGGTCCCTCTGTGAAGCTTGTTTCCAAGAACAGGAGTGAGTTTAAGGAAGAAGATCAAAAAACCCTCGATGAGGTTGCTAGGACCATTACAGAAATGGCAAAGGACGGGATCAAATTGGAAATTTGTCTCGTTGCAGTGAAAGCGTTTGGCATAGAACCGTCCTCTATATTACCGGAGATTAAGCAGGTCGGCAATGGATGGATTTCCTTGATCGGGTATGAGGCTAAGGGCTACTCCTTGGTTCCTGTCAGCCCTTAAGTGCCATTAATATACAGCACCGCTGAACGTTAATCCGGTTGATTATCGGAAGAGGCAGGGTCAACCTCTGGCCCTGCTTTTTCGTTTCATCATAAGCAAACTCAAAAGTGGAGATTTCTGAGATTTCTTCTCGGTTTTGAGAAGGCTTAAAACTGATTTCATGATTTATAATCCATGGTATCCAGGCTACTGGATCAGAGCACCTGTCATGGCACCCATTAAAAGGCCCCTGTCAATAAAAACATGTTATCATCGGTTTTCAATGTTCACATTTTTGATGATTATCGAAATAAATCTATGCTTTGGAATAGCCAC
>CAYMDG010000160.1:3418-7324 GCA_964388905.1 uncultured Bacteriovoracaceae bacterium | reverse complement strand
ATCTTTTCTAATAATTCCCGTTCAATAACATTTTTTGATATGCACTTTTGCCACTTCTGGGTGACATTTGTATCATATGCTTCGATATTTGCTGTGATCTTTACCTGTGTGCTCATGTCATTAATTGGGGTGAGCTTGATGGTCAGTGAATAACCCACTTGGGTATAGAGACCCAGCCTTAGTTCAGGCTTTTCAGCGATAGTTTGCAGATCCTGGTGGGCACGCGACCCTATGGAATAATTCGCGAAGCGGGTTACTATTTCGCCCTTTTCCTTATTGATGTCCTTTATGGCCAAGGATTTCTTCTCCAATACCTTCAATGTCACATCCCACACCTTATCGAAACGGCCGAGAAAGAAAGAGGTATCATCCACCGTTGGTGCCAGAGGTTGTGGAGTAGCGCATCCTATGAGAACCATGAGCATTACTATAATTGGATATCTGTTGTTCATAACATATCTCCGCATCGCATAGCAGTTGTCATATTCTTAAATTTTCCATTAGCATGTATTTTTATAAAGGTGAATATGGAATTATTTTTAGGATGTTAATGACAACAGCAGACAGCTACCCAACAAAAACTGAAGCACCTCTAGATCATGAGGTGCTCAAGGTTAACAGAGTCAGCTGGAAGGGCGCGGTAAGGTTATTATCAGGCGGCGTGTTTCTGGATCTTATTGGATTTTATGCACTGTGTGCATACCCTTATACTCTTTACGCCCTGGGCAGTATCTACCCGCACCTTCTGAAGATTTGGAAGCCAGACTTTTTTGGACTTGTTCTGTGCATGGGAAACATTATGCCCAGTCTGCGTACCTTTTCCACAAATATCACACCGTCTTGACATGGATGCCTACTCTCTTTCTGCTTTTATGTATAAAAAATAGTTCAAGTGGTGCCGAAGCCGGGATTTGAACCCGGACGGGAGTTACCCACCACCCCCTCAAGATGGCGTGTCTGCCAATTCCACCACTTCGGCAGTATAACGGAAGTCTTTCATAACAGCCAAACACACCCCTGTCAATATGGAAATTGCCGGACACTTTTGCTTATGAATCTTGTGTTTGAGCCCATTTGGATTCATGTGCCAGCTCAAAAGGTGTAGAGGCCCACTGCATGGTTAATCACAAACTACTTCCACCACTTATAGCAGAGTGCCCTTGATTGATTCTTTTTTAAAAACATGTTATTATAATGAATAATTAGATGTGTCCAACATTGCACTTGACAGGTAGAGTTTCAATAACTACCTATAACGATAACCATTATCAATAGTATGAGAGGAGGAACCAATCATGACAAGCAGGCTTGAGGTATATAAGTGTGAGTTTTGTGGAAATATTGTTGAAGTTCTCCATGAGGGCAAAGGGGAACTCGTGTGCTGCGGACAACCCATGAAGCTCTATAAGGAAAACACCGTTGACGCTGCAAAGGAAAAGCATGTCCCGGTTATTGAAAAGACAGGCAGAGGTTTCAAGGTCAAGATTGGTAGTGTTACCCATCCTATGGAGGAGAAACATTATATCGAATGGATCGAACTCATCGCTGATGGCGTGGCTTACAGAAAATTTTTAAAACCCGGTGATGCCCCTGAAGCTGAGTTCTATCTGGATGCCGCACAGGTAACAGCGAGGGAATATTGCAATCTCCATGGACTCTGGAAGGGTTAAGTTTGACATTGAAAGCCGATTAAGTCTCAATCCAAGAATTGAAAAAAGCAAAAGGAGCAAAAAGTGTCCGGCATTTATAAACCCATTCAAATCAGTGATAAGGTGTACTGGGTTGGTGCACTCGATTGGACGATCCGTGATTTCCACGGATACACTACCAAGCGCGGCAGTACCTACAATGCATATCTCGTACTTGCCGATAAAGTAACACTTATCGATACGGTAAAGGCCCCCTTTAAAGATGAAATGCTCGCCCGTATTGCAGGACTTATTGATCCGAAAGAGATTGATTATATCATTTCAAACCATGCCGAAATGGACCATTCAGGCTGCCTCGGGCAGGTTATTAATGAGGTGAATCCGGAGAAGGTTTTTGCCTCCCAGATGGGAGTCAAGGCCCTTCATGATCACTTCAGCATAGACGATGAGATCATGCCGGTTAAAGATGGCGAAAAACTGAGCCTTGGGAACATGAACATCACCTTCATGGAAACCCGCATGCTCCATTGGCCTGACAGCATGTTCAGCTATCTGCATGAGGATAAGCTCCTCTTCTCCCAGGACGCCTTCGGTATGCACTTGGCCACAGGTGAGCGTTTTGCAGATGAAATCAAAAAAGATATCATAGAGTATGAGGCCGCCACGTATTATGGCAATATCCTGCTCCCCTATTCTCCGCTTGTCTTAAAGTTATTAGACAAGGTTGCCGCCTCCAAATTGGACATCCGGATCGTGGCGCCTGATCATGGTCCGGTCTGGAGGAAGGATCTTCCCTGGATACTCGACCTGTACAAGACCTGGGCGGAGCAGAAACCCACCGATAAGACCGTCATCGTCTACCAGACCATGTGGCATAGCACCGAACAAATGGCCAGGGCAATCGAGGAGGGGCTTTTGTCTGGGGGCTCGCGCGTGAAGATGATGTCCATGAGCGCGTTCCACAGGAGCGATGTGGCCTACGAGGTCCTTGATGCCGGTGCACTCATTGCAGGCTCCCCTACGCTCAATAATAATTTGTTGCCCGCAATGGCCGATGTCCTCACCTACCTGAAAGGATTAAGACCGGTAAACCTTTTAGGTGCAGCTTTCGGTTCCTATGGATGGAGCGGTGAGTCACCCAAGCAGGTCCACGACATCCTTTCAGACATGAAAGTCGATCTCGTAAGCGACCCCATCAAGGCGAAATATGTACCGGACAAGGACACCCTTCTGAAATGTTTTGAACTTGGTAAGGGTGTTGCTGAGAAATTAAAAAAGCCGGCCGCAAAATAAAAGAATAAATTTTTGGAGGGTACGATGCAGAAATACGTTTGTGGTGTTTGTGGTTATGTATATGATCCGTCAAAAGGCGACCCTGAGGCGGATATCCCTGCCGGGACGCCCTTTGACAAGCTGCCCGACGATTGGACCTGTCCGGTATGCGGAGCGGACAAGAGTGAGTTCTCACCCGAGTGATGTTTTCAAAACGCCCTGAGCGCACCGATCTTGCCGGGGCGTGCCAAAATTTTTGGAACAGAGCAGGGCAGGTATATTTCGCCTGCCCGCTCAACGCATTTTTCGTCTGCCCAAGAAGGCCTTAAGCAGTCATAATGAAGAAGGGACTTACATTTACCCAGAAGGGCAGTCTCCTGGAAAGACTCTATACTACCTACAACAGGCCAGAATTCATCCACCCGGACCCACTTGAATTCCTTCAGCTATACCCACAGACAGTTGACCGGGAGATCGTGGGTCTCATTGCTTCTTCTTTAGCCTATGGCAGGGTTGCTCAGATTTTAAAAAGTGTTTCCAGCATACTCAATAAGATGGTTCCTTCTCCGAGAAAATTTCTTGAGAGCGCCTCAAGGGTTTCCCTTGAAAGAGAATTCTCCAGGTTTAAACATCGTTTCACCACAGGAGAAGAGATGGTGGATTTTCTCATAGCCATTCAGAAGGTAATCAAAGTCAATGGGTCCCTTCGCCAAAGTTTCCTGAGGCGTTATGAGCCCCTGGATCATGATATTACCCGTTCTCTTGAGTTGTTCGTGCAAGAGATCAAGGAACACCTGAGCATAAAGGAAAACAGCCTTCTCCCCTGCCCGGAAAAGAGGAGTGCATGCAAAAGGCTCCACCTCTTTCTGCGGTGGATGGTACGTAGTGATGCAGTGGATCCGGGCGGATGGGATGAAATATCTCCGTCTAAACTTATTGTACCCCTGGATGTCCATATGCACAGGATCTGCATGGCCCTTGGAAT
>CAYMDG010000160.1:0-3318 GCA_964388905.1 uncultured Bacteriovoracaceae bacterium | reverse complement strand
AAGGCCAGCCTCAGGCTCAAGGTCTTTGCAGAAAAGGCGGATCAGGAAGGGTACCCCCAGCTTGCAAAGCTCTTCCGTGTAATATCCTTCTCTGAAGAACTCCATGGAAAGAGGGCTCTGAGGCTGATGAGGGAAATTAAGAGCACTGAGGAAAATCTTGCAGAGAGCTTCGAGTCGGAAACAAGGGTAGCAGGCGTTGCATACGATAACTTCATTAAATATGCCGAAGAGGTGGGTGACCGGGCTGCATCAGTCTACTTCAGCCAGTCCCGCGATGTGGAAGAGATCCACGCCAAGCTCTACAAAGAGGCTATGGACCATGTTCTTGAAGAAAGGCAGACTACTTATTATGTCTGCGATGTCTGCGGGTATGTCTCCGATGGCATCCTGCCTGAAGAATGTCCGGTCTGCGGGGCCAAGAAGGACAGGTTCTTAACGTACGAATAGGACGGATAATGAAAGAACCGGGAACCATCTTGTCTCGGGTACCCGGTTGTTGCAGAAAAAAGGTGGCTAAGGGCGTTATGAAGAGGGATGCCCTCGTTTACAGGGGGCATCCCGTTTTTGTTAGTCGATCAGGCCGTGGGCATGGTGGTGAACACTCCCCTCGGGTCCACCTCAGTCCTGAGAAGCTTTAGAATATCGTCCGGAATCACCGGTGTCTGCGGGATTTCGCCCTCGGGCTTCCGCAGTTCGAACCCCGTGAACTGCTGGGTAAAGTCAAAGGTCCATCCGGGCAGCAGTGATTTGACCCTCATACGCTTTGTTTCCGGATCGAAGTCGAACTCGCCGCACTGGGATATGACCACTCCTGGACCGTTCCCTAGCAGGCCTGCCTCCTTGCGTGATTTCCCGCCTGTCAAGTGACCTACCGAAGTCATGAAGTCAACCTTGGCCGGAAACTTCTCAGGGGTCTGGACACCCACAAGAACCAGATTTTCGGCCAGTGAGGCAAGATCGTTATTTCCTCCTGAACCGGTCATGCGGACCTTTGGGTGGAGGAGGTCGGTCCCGATCTGATGGGTGTTCACGTTACCGTACATGTCCACCTGGGCAAAACCCAGAAAGGCGATGTCCACGAATCCGTTGTAACACTGGGCAAAGGAGTATGCCATCTCCATGACCACAGGGGATTTGCGCCAGGTGAAGGGGCAGCCCACGGACCAGGGCAGGTCGGCCGGCATCGGGTCCTGGCCGCCGGACTCATAGACCATGGTGATGTTCGGGGCATGGGTCTTCCTTGCCAGGATACCGGCGATCATGGGGATCCCGGTGCCGATATAGACGACCTGATGGTCGTGGATCTGCTGTGCGAGAATATATCCTAGCATTTCCAGCGGGTTGGCAGGTGCGTTTAAGTCTTTCATGGTAGCCTCCAGTCTTAGTAATAAAGCCCGGAGTCGTGTGTCCGGGTGTATTCTTCGTATGAGAAGTCTATATCTTCGTGGTCGCCTTCGGCCGCCTTGGTCTGAATCCTTGCCTCGGCGATCCATTTGGCCCCGCCAAGCTTGTCCACGAACTCGAACTGATCCTTTACGCCATGGACCCATTCGTCGAAGAATATTTTCATGTTCTCGTTACTGATACAGCCGAACCTGATCAGTTTTTCCCACCATTGGCGTGACCAGTAGTAGTAGCCGGGCATGTTCCCGGGAACGGCCCCGAAGGGCAACTCCACCACGGCGTCCGAATAGAAGAAGGGGATGATGGTCCCCTGCCTGTTCCGAATATCGGACTCGGGTACGATCTCCTCGGCCGTGATTATGAGCTTACGTGCGGCAGCGGCAGTGGCCATGTCATTGACCGTTGGTCCGTAGATGTAGGCATTGCCGTACTTGTCCGCAACCTGGCAGTGGATTATGGATACATCAGGATAGAGGGCCGGGATGAAGACCACCGGGTCAGGGTCTTTCCTTATAGGATTCTGCACGACTTGAATGTACGGATTATATTTGACTATGTCCGATCCGAGCATCTGCTTACTGAACACGCCTGGTGTTCCGAGCTGGGCGGCCTTAAGCCCTAGCGCCACGCCCCCATGGCTCCACTCCGAAAGGATCTTTACCCTGCCTTCCCTGAGCATGCGGTCATAGTTCCGGTCAATACCGCGCATCTCAACACCCACATAGGAGTTGTGCGAGTAATCGCAGTTGTTATTGAAGATCAAGAAGCTATGGTTGGTGTTTGGTGCGGCAATGCACTGCAGGTTTTTCTTTCCCTGGCGCATGATCTCCCAAAAGGCCTGGTGGGGTGTCCTGACATAGGCAAAGCCCGAATCAGTCATGACATCACCATCGGTCACAAAGGTTGCGATCGCATCTTTGAGAGACATCCTCTTGTCCACCTTTGCGTGTTCCTTTTTGAGGTGGGCCTTTCTGGCCGATTCGAAGTCCACGAGCCTGTCGAGGATGCTTGTGTCTTCGATCTGGAGATTATTAAGAGCCTCTTGGTTGTACTGAAATGAACTCATTGACTATTACCCCCTTGGTTTCCCTGCAATCTCCATAGACAAAGCGAAAACTGTGCCATCGTACTTCGTAGGTGGGTATATACAGTAACTGATAAGTAATGTTTTGATTTTTCTCTATTAAAGATAATGGGGAGATGCCGGAAAAGCAAAGCATTCCCTTTGTGCCAGAGGGCATAAGACCATATTATGGTGTTTACCCCATAATGTTGGAGGCTTCCATAAAATAGTTACAACGAGGTTGGGAAGAACTTATAACCCGGATTTTGTGTTTGAGGTGCGTAAAAGACCTGATCCGTTCAACCCCTTTATCTTGCAGCATTTGTGGAACGATAATTATACTGATCCTTCAAGGCTGCAAGATAAAGGGGCTGAACGGACTTAATTGTCTGGATCAGCATTTTTCTCGATGGCCTGCTTGAAACTCAGCAGGTTACCAAGGAATCCCCACTGGCGGTATTCAGGTGTCTGGGTTGTGGTAGCCAGGAAAGACAGCGAGTATCTTTGGATATCACCCTTCTTTTCCATATATAGCGTACGCCAGAGGATACTCATCTCAGACGATGAACCATCCGAGGTACCCTCGGCAATACTGAGCACCGGGCCCCAGATCCGTGAAAATCCTTCATCGAAAAAGAGAGGGAAGATGCACGGGAGGTGCCACTCGCTGCGGTCTCCCTCCTGGAAAGTGTAAAGAAACGGCCAGAGGATCACCCTTCTTGATGTCTGTCCATCTTGTAATGTCTTTTTTGTAAACCAGTTCATGAGGAGTATGGTGACGGTCTCTTCTTCAGTGCCTGTGTCTTCGTAGTTCCATGATCTCTTGGACCACAGGGGCCATAAGAGGTGCT
>CAYMDG010000159.1:4112-7342 GCA_964388905.1 uncultured Bacteriovoracaceae bacterium | reverse complement strand
TGCGCGAGGTTCTCGCTTTCTTCCTGAAATGGTTCTCTTAAATGTCGATCAGCACAAGTGGTCTTTAGGCCTTGAAAGGGTAGGAAAGGCGCTTGATGCCCTTGACCACCCTGAGCGCGCATATCCCCATGTTCTCATAGCCGGAACCAACGGCAAGGGCTCCACCTGTATCTTTTTGGAGAAGATCCTCTTGAGCGCCGGACGCCGTGTGGGGACGACCATTTCCCCCCATGTAAGCAGATTCACGGAAAGGTTCAGGATCAATGGGACCCAGGCAAACTCTCATGAGTTGAAAAGACTGCGCCAAGATCTGGAACCCTTTGTGGGTGAGTTCTGTCTGACCTATTTCGAATGGTGCGTGATCCTTGCAGTGGTGCTGTTTGCCAGGAACAAGATTGATGTGGGCATCTTCGAGGTCGGACTTGGCGGCAGGTATGATGCTTCCAATGCCCTGGACCCGGCCGTCTCGATCATAACTGAGATATCCATAGACCACACCGATTACCTCGGTAATACCATTACCGCCATTGCCGGCGAGAAGGCTTTGATAGCCCGGCCCGGCAGGCCCCTTGTCACCTCGGCTACCGGTGAAGCCCTTGGTGTAATAAAGGACCATGCAAGCTCTATGGGTGCCCAGCTGCATGTGATGAAGGATCCGGGCATAGCGGCTGTATCATTGGCCGGGGGGCCTCAAAAAGTCAATGCAGCCCTGGCGTTACTCTGTGCGCAGCTTCTTGGAGCCACCCCGGTAGAATCGGCGCTGACCAATGCCCTTATGACATCATTCCTTCCGGGAAGGATTGAAAAGGTGGGCCAACGTTTAATCATGGATGTGGCGCACAATCCCTCATCTATGCTAGTCCTTGTGGAGCACCTTAAAGAAAGCGGCTTTGATGGGGTGGCGGTTGCAGGTATTCTATCCGACAAGGACTACCTGACGATTATCATGACCCTGAAAGAAATCTGCTCACACCTCTTCATAGCCCCGGTGCGATCGCCGAGATCGTGGGGAGAACCCGAAATGAGGCGCGTGGAGGCATTAGGCAACGTCACGGTATTCGAAAACGTCACGCAGGCCTTTACTGAAGCGATTCAGACCGGATTGCCCGTTGTGGTCACGGGTTCATTCTATACCGTAGGAGAGGTAAGGGAACTGCTCATATGTCCAGGCTGGTCTTCCTGATTGCCCTCATCTGTTTTTCCCTTCATGGGAATGCCGTGGCAAAGATGCTCAATGTGGAAGCGGATGATGTGCTCAAGGTCGGCCAGCGCATCGAGGCCTACGGGAACGTGGTGGTAACGGGAGAGGACCTCACCTTAAAGGCCGATTATGTTGTCTACGACATCTCATCCGAAGACATCTGGGCAACTGGTGACTGCACCATGAGAGAGCCCAAGGGTGAGGTAGGCGCCTCCGCCCTTTCCTATAATGCCAGGAGAAAAGACCTTCATATCCAAAACGGTACGATTCTCAGCTATGACCAGGCGATGAAGATATCCGGAGAATCCATCACGCGCTATGGCGAGGATTACATTACCGGACAATCCATTGAATTCACCCACTGTCTCGGTAATCCGCCCGACTGGTCCATTTCTGCCCATGAGCTTGAGATACCGGTGGGTGGGTATGGAACTGCTGAAGATGCACGGTTCGAGGTCAGGTCGTGGCCCCTGCTCAGGATTCCTTATCTGCCCTTTCCGGCCGATCTCTCCCGTCACTCCGGGCTGCTTTTCCCCGAGCTCAGCCATGGGTCCGATTACGGCTATCGACTTGGCTTGCCTGCATATGTCGTACTCGGCAGGTCAATGGACTGGACCATCACCCCTACCTGGCTGACAGAGCGGGGTCTGCTCATGAAAAACGAATTGAGGTATTCCATAGATTACGATCAGAACGGCCTGATCTACCTGGAGAACCTTCATGACAAACGTGGAGGGGAAAGAGGTAGCGGAGGTGTGCTGCAGGCCATCCCTGAAGACAGATGGTTTGTCAAAACAGACAAGAGCGGTAACAACCTGAACTGGGACATCAACCTGGTGAGCAATGTCGATTACTTCAGGGACATAGGGACGTTTTATGATCCGAAATACCTGAAAGATTCCATGACGGGTGGTGAGGTAAACCAGCTCGATGATTCAAATCTTACCGAGCTTATATCCCGCATCCAGTGGGTAAATTCCCATAAAGGGATTTCCTTGGCCTTATCGAGTCAATGGAAACAGGACTTGACCCAAAAAGACAACGGGAAGACCCTCCAGGAGCTTCCCAAGATTACCGCACGGGTGAGGGAGAAAAATATACCGTATACCCCCCTTCAGGTATCCGCAGAGGTCAACTCCACAAGGCTTTATACGCTCGATTCCATAGAGGCATTTAAAGACAACGCCCAGACCGAGATATCATGGCCGCTGACTGTGTTCCCATACTTCACATTCAGGCCGTATGTGAAGGAGCTCTACCGCGACACATTGTTCTCTGAGACAAAGGATCTTTACCCTGATTCAACCTATCAGGAGCATTGGGAAGAGCGGGGGGCATCTCTATCTACAACGCTCTACAGCTCCAGTTTTGCAGGAGGGTTGTATCATCAGGTGATACCGGGGATATCATGGGCACACCTGTCCCGTATCGGGGGCAACTATGACCCGCTTGACGCTCATGATCCTTTCCCACAACTCCTCACCGGCGATGACTGGGCAAAGACCGTTACTATGGATTTAAGTCTTTCGAATTATCTTCGGAACGCACAAGGCGTATCGTTGGCTGATCTGAGCGTTGACAACTATTACAATTACATTACCGAACAATGGAACGAAATCGATGTGAAGTCGAACCTCCATCCATTCTCCTGGATGAGTGCATCCCATACCAATGTTTTAAGCAGGTTGTCGGGCAGCCCTTTTGCTACCGCAGCGCATTCAACAAGGATTTCATTGAGTGACACGAGGGGAGACATATTCAGCCTCGGGGGGGAATATCACAGGCCGGACACCAAGCTCATCACCGCAGGCATTCAGGCAGTGCTGATGAAAGGGCTTGTGGCCGGATACGAAGTGAAGTTCAACTTTATGGACCATAAGTTTGACAACCAGACACAGACCATCGGCTATAATTCTCAGTGCTGGGCCGTTGTTGCGGAAAGACGAGTGGTGGCACAAGGGTCTATCTCTCCCAGGAGGACTACCTGGTCACTGAACGTGAAACTCCTCGGCATGGGAGACATTCTGCG
>CAYMDG010000159.1:1269-4012 GCA_964388905.1 uncultured Bacteriovoracaceae bacterium | reverse complement strand
TCTCAAGGGTGCAATGAAGACTTGGAAGGCCTTGTAAACCTAAACCTGATACCGTTCAATAAGGCGCTCTATGGCCGATGACGTCTCCTGGGAGATCACGGACCTGTTGATAAGCACAATGAGGGCGAAGATCTTGAAAGGAAAGAGCAGAACCAGCCTGCCCTGGTCGATGAACGTCACCTTCTTGGGCCTGGTGGGGCAGAGGTCGCCGAGCGCCTCGGGAAGATTCATATAGAACTTTGCAACATAAGGAATATTGATTTCCTTACCGATGTTGCCGCTCTGGTAGAGGATTTCCTGTGCGGATTTCATCAGGGCGATGCCGGTGCATTCATTCAGCGATGAAAGATTTTTCACGAGCGTACGTGTGGATTCATCCACCGGCGCTGTGTCGCTGTCCTCGATCTCGCCGCGCTCCAAGGCCAGGCTCATCTCGTCGGCGCGTCGCATGCCCTCTATGAGAAGGTATTCCCAATTTTTGGCGATGGAGTTTCTGGGCGCCTTGGTGCCGCCCACGAACTTGAAGTTTCCCGTTGACCATGACAGGATGGTAAAAAGGGCCTCTTCCCCTTCGATGGCCCCCACCTCGGCGTGGGTGATCTGGCCGTCTTCAAAGTAGATGCAGCCCTTGCGGTCGTCCTTTTTTACGAAAAGGGCCGTGGTCATCTGACTCAAACAGTTCATCTGGATAAGGTCCGGCAACTGCAGGCCGGTGATGCTGCCTGCGAAGCCCCGTGCAGAATCCTCCTTCAGTGCCTTGAGGATGAGCCCCCTCATCTGTTCTATCTCAAAGGGTTTTTCGATGTAGAAAAGCGAGCCTCGCGCCTTGGCCTTTTCCTTGACATTCATTGACCCATAGGCAGTCATCATGATGACCTTTGTGGAAGGCTTCTTTTCCTTGATCTTTACCAGGACATCCAGCCCGCTAATGCCCGGAAGCCTGATATCGAGCACTACGACATCGAAGGCTTGTTCGTCAAAGATTCTAAGCGCGGTTTCTCCATCATTTACCGTTGTCACGTCATAGGTTTCACGGTCATGTGAAAGCGATTTTGCCAGAGACCAGGTCAGGGTTTCTTCGTCGTCTACGATGAGTACCTGCTTGGGCATGCTATCTCCTTGATATCCTGTCGAGTGCAATTTCCAAAGATGTCTTCAAGCGGAGATATGATTCGGTGAATGATTCCATCTCTCTGCTCTTTGTTGCTTTAATCTCTTGTTTGAAATCACCCAGGCTCAAGGCCTCTAAGGCATCGAATGCATAACTGGTCGGGGCTGCTACGGTCCTGGTGATGATATATGCTATCAATATGCTTATGCACGACCCGATAATCAAAAAGATACCCAACATGGTTAAAATGCTCAACGATGCATCTTCGATCTGTTTGTTGTGTTCCGAGAACAAACCATTTTCCCATGCCTTCGGCTTCAAGGCAACGATGGACTGTTCGGCAGACAGAGGTTGAATCACGATCATGAATTCTTTGGAACTCACGGTTGTCGGTTTCCTGGTTTTTATGGCATTTACGATTTTATCCGCCTGGTCCAGAAGGGCCCTGTGCTGGTACAGGGCGATCCCTTTGTGGGCCGTGTTCGTGGAAGAGACCAGCTGAAGATCACTGTTGTTCACCACAAAGATCTCGGCCCATGATTCGGGCAGCTTCAAGGAGTTTATCCTTTCGGGGGGGATTGATGATAGTACCCATGTCAGGATCTTGGAATCCTCTTTAAAGAGAGAATCCGTCAGCGGGTCCAGATTAACGTTTTGCACTGAGCGCAGCTGGGTAAAAATGAGTATTGATGAAATACCCAGCATCACCATGGCCCCGATGCACACAATGAAAAATACCTTTATCTTCATGGGAGATTAAACCTCCGCCTTGAGCCAGTCTGTCATGGCATCCAAGAATTTCAAGGACATCTTTTCGCTGGGTATCTTGCTGGAGAGCGTCTCAATGAGGAAGGCCTTCTGATCAGTACTGTCGGAGAGGAGATCGGCCTTCAGATCTTCAGCCGTCTCCACGATAATATAGGGGGCAATGGGCCCCATGGCCTGAGTGAGGGCGTTTTTCAGGGAATTGATGAATTCCGTGTCAGGCAGATTTATCGCCCGGCGTACCTCCTGGTTGTCCTGCTGGGCCGCATCACGGAGCAAGCCCATCCTGAGCAGGGTGTAGAGAATCTTCATGCAGTCCGAGACCCCGAGGTTGATGCCCTGCGCTATGTCGGCTATGGACTTCTTGCCGTCGATGGTGGTCAGGACCCTCCACTGAATGGATTTGAGCTGGACATCCTTGTCTCTGATGTCCGGTTCCAGGGCGTAAACAGCCGAAGAGGACGGGATGAGCGATGTGATCTTATCCATCTGGCGCAGATGAGAAGTGGTTTCGGCAAGTACCTCATCAATGCCCATGATGACGGTCTGCATGTCTGCAGGTTCATCCACAAAGAAGCGGTATTCTCCGGATGTCCAGACTGCAATCTCCTGGATGGCCTTAATGCCGTTTAGGGCACCGCACTGGGCATGAATGACCTCTCCTTCCGTGAAAAAGATATTCCCGGAATCGGAGCCGTTGGTCAGGTAAAGCCTTCCCGATCGCTTGCCGAGCGAAAGTATCTTGATGATCTCCGGACACCGTGTGTTTTCAAGATCGCCGCTGATATCCTGCTTCATACGTTCTTGTTACTCCTTGGTCATATTCGCAATAATAAGCTTGCCTGTCATGCGAAGCAGAGCCTGGTT
>CAYMDG010000159.1:0-1169 GCA_964388905.1 uncultured Bacteriovoracaceae bacterium | reverse complement strand
AGGGAATTCCTTCTCGACTACTCACAAAGAGACGGCCACTTCCGGGTATAGCGTCAAAGTCTTTCAATAAGATTTCCATCAAAGAGTTTCCTTCCACATTTTTGTCCCCGTGTATGTGCTCAGGTCTTTTGAGGGATTTTGATCCTTGTGATAAGGACTGTTCTCGCCTATTATGATATATAATTATGAAAATATGAGGATTATGTATGGAACACACAATCTCTGCAATCCTTGAGGAAAGCAAGGGCCTCCATGAACGGCTTATGCCACTGGTTCCGAAGATTGAGCAGGCTGCCCGCATGATGATTGAATGCATAGAAGTGGGCGGCAAGATCATGTTTGCAGGAAATGGCGGTTCTGCAGCGGATGCCCAGCATCTTGCCGCAGAGCTGGTGAACAGGTTCAAGAAAGAACGCAGGCCATTGGCAGGTCTTGCCCTCACCACCGACACCTCGGTGATTACTGCAATCGGGAACGACTATTCCTTTGACGAGATATTCGCAAAGCAGATCATGGGCCTCGGCAGGGCAGGAGACCTCTTCATCGGTATATCCACAAGCGGCAATTCAAGGGATATCATCAGGGCCCTCGAGACTGCCCGTGACATGGGCATAGCAACCATAGGCATCATAGGCGAAGTCGGGAAGATCAAGGACCTTGCCGGCTGCGCCATAACCGTACCTTGTAGCAACACACCCAGGGTCCAGGAGGTACATATACTCATCGGGCACATCCTGTGCGAACTCCTGGAAAATGCCTTGAGCTGATTTGACAAATGCCATCAGAGATACTATTAGGTAAGTATAACCCCATGGGGGCGTAATGGGTTCGACGGGGGTAGTTGATACCCAAGGAGCATGCCGAGCGCTGCTAACTCGTAAAACTGGCAGAGACACGATAAGTGCCGACGATTATAACTACGCAATGGCTGCTTAACGAGTAGCCCGTCCGAGCAAGACCCCGCCCATCGGATCATGCTTGGGCGTCAAATTAAGATGGGCAAAACCTGCAGTCAGACCCCTGGGTTGCAGGTAAACTTAGAGGGGTTGGGACCGGGAAGCCTGTCAGTGGGCCGAACGAGTCCGAGACAATAATACGCTGACTAAGCATGTAGACGCCTTGTGTTGAAGGCCTTCGGACGGGGGTTCGATTCCCCCCGCCTCCACCAT
>CAYMDG010000158.1:2087-7368 GCA_964388905.1 uncultured Bacteriovoracaceae bacterium | reverse complement strand
GGCAGCATCCCTGTCAATCTTCTTCCCATGCAGCGGCGTCCTTTCCATGATCCAGGCGATTCGCTCGCCCCTGTTCTTGATGGACTCGAAACGGACTACTCTCGCCTTGCCATCGAATTTCTTGACAAGCTTGTTCAGGTCCTTATCAGCCTTGTCAACCTCCATGATGAGGATGAAGGTTGTGATATCGCATGGGTTATCAAGGTAAAGTATCACCTGGTCCAGCTGTTTGGCATTGAGCTTCTGGCCGTTTTTGATGATGACGACCCTTTGCCCGGAAAGGAAGGGCATGGTGTTGCACAGGCCTATGATTTCATTCATGGCCAGGGCTTCCTCAGCGTTGAAGGTTGCCCAGTTCATGGATATGTTCTCGCCCAGCTGTTGTTTTAATCGTGCGAGCTCTTCCTCGACAAGGAACGTCTCCTGGGCTATGAAAACGGAATTGGATAAGCTGCTCGAGAGTTTCTGAGCGCTCATAGCTGCAGTACTGCAACGGCCCTGGCTATCTGCAGGGATACCTGCCTGCAGGCCTCATCTAGGGCATCTTCGTCCTGGCCTCCTTCTGAGAAGGTCCCGGTATCGGAAAAGGTCGCCTGCCACAGCGACTTACCCGAGGGATCGCTCAAGTTTGCAAGCACACTGACGGTAAGCCTGTAACGGTTGCCTGTTTTAACAGTGATGGAGGTGATGGTCTCGCGGGACGAAGATACCATGGAGCATGCGAGTCTGTATTTCGCGTCCTTATTAGATATCATGCCCATGGAGGCGAAGGACTGCTCCAGGAAGGAGTCCAGCACAATTGCCGCCTCACGAAGGTGGGTCCTGTTCGTGCTCGGGTCCAGGGCGATCTTTTTGCCGCACTGTGCCCCTTCCGGCAAAAACCCGTATCTGCATGAGATCAGGCTACTTGCCAGCAGCAACAATAATATTAATGATCTTGTCTGGGACATAGATGACCTTGCGGATGGAGACCCCTTCGATGAAGCGCTTCACGTTCGTGTCGGAATACGCAGCGGTTTCCACCTCAGCCTGAGGCGTATCCTTGGGCATCTCGATGGTGGCGCGCAGCTTGCCATTCACCTGTACCGCGATGGTTACACTCGAGTCCTGGGCCCATGTGGGGTCGAATTCGGGCCAGGGATGCTCGAAGAGACGGCCGGACAAACCTATGGTTTCCCACAGCTCATCGGCGATATGCGGGACAAAGGGCGATAGCATGATGATCAGGTGCTCGATGGAATACTTCAGCACAGCCGCCTCTTCGGCGTCCTTTGCTACTTCTTTTGCCTTATATAAATCGTTTATGAGCTCCATCATGGCGGCAATGGCCGTGTTGAACCGGAAGCGTTTGTCGATGTCCTCAGTGACCTTGCGGATGGTCTGGTGTGTCTTCCTCATTATGGGCTCTACGGATACCGGTACTCGGGTAACCTTGGATGTCCCTTCCATTGCCTTGATGTCCATGGCAAGCCGCCAGAGCCTGGTGAGAAACCGGTAGGTCCCCTCAATGCCCTGGTCGCTCCAGTCCATGTCCTTCTCGGGCGGGGCGGCAAAGAGGGTGAAGAGCCTGGTGGCGTCAGCACCGTAGCGTGCTATCATGTCTTCGGGATCAATCACGTTACCCTTGGACTTGCTCATCTTGGCGCCGTCCTTGATGACCATGCCCTGGGTCAGCAGCCTGTCAAAAGGCTCGTCAAATGCCACATGACCCAGGTCGCGCAGCACCATGGTAAAGAACCGCGAGTACATGAGGTGCAATATGGCGTGTTCGATACCGCCGATGTACTGGTCCACCGGCATCCAGTACGCCACCTCCCTGGCGTCAAAGGCCTTGTCCTTGTGGTTGGGGCTGGTATAGCGGATGAAGTACCAGGAGGACTCCACAAAGGTGTCCATGGTGTCGGTCTCACGCTTGGCCTTGCCGCCGCAAGAAGGGCACTTCGTGTTCACGAATGACTCCACCTGGGCTATGGGCGATTCGCCGGCGCCGGTGAGCTTTACGTCCTCGGGCAGGATAATGGGCAGGTCTTGTTTTTTCACCGGGACCGTGCCGCACTTTTCGCAGTGCACCACCGGGATGGGTGCGCCCCAGTAACGCTGTCTCGATATGCCCCAGTCACGCAGCTTGAAATTGACTGTGGGTTCCCCCCTGCCTACGGTCTGGAGATGTTCGGTGATGCCCTTCATGGCGTCGGTGTTCTTCATGCCGTTGAACTGCCGTGAATTCACCAGCACGCCTTCGCCTTCGTAGGCCTCTTCCATAGTCTCCGCCTTGAGCTCCTCGCCCTCAGGCTGGATGACCACGATGATGGTAAGGCCGTATTTCTTGGCAAACTCGAAGTCGCGCTGGTCGTGGGAGGGCACGGCCATGACTGCACCGGTGCCGTAGTCATACAGCACGAAGTTGGCCACATATATGGGCATCAGAAAACCGGTGAGCGGATTTGTGCAGTATTTGCCCGGGAAAACGCCCTCTTATTCATAGGATTCCGAGGTGCGGGTGTTCTTGTCCTCCTTGAGGGTCTTTTCTATAAAGGCCTTTACCGCCCCTTCCTGGCCGGTCCCTTTGGGCAGGGTCTTGGCCAGGGGGTGCTCGGGTGCGATACTCATGAAGGTGGCGCCGTACAGCGTATCAGGCCTGGTGGTGAAGACCTCTATGTCATCATTGGTGCCGTCGATGGCAAACTTCAGGAGCGAGCCTGTGCTCCTGCCTATCCAGTTCCTCTGCATGGTCAGCACGCGCTCGGGCCAGCCTTCTTTGAGGCGCTCGGTATTGTCTAAAAGCTCCTGGGCGTATTTGGTGATCTTGAAGAACCACTGGTCGTATTCCCTGAGGTACACCTGTGTGCCGCAACGCCAGCATGCCCCTGCTTCCACCTGCTCGTTGGCCAGCACGGTCTTGCAGCTGTCGCACCAGTTCAGAAAGGTGCGGTCTTTGTAGACGAGGCCCTTCTCGAACATCTCTATGAAGAAGAGCTGCTCCCACTGGTAGTAGTTGGCATCACAGGTGGCTATCTCCCGGTCCCAGTCATAGCTGAATCCCATGCGTTTGAGCTGGACCTTCATGTATGCCATGTTCTCATACGTCCATTTCTTGGGGTGCACACCGCTTGCAATGGCAGCGTTCTCAGCGGGCATGCCGAAGGCGTCCCAGCCCATGGGATGCAGCACGTTAAAGCCTTTCATCTTCTTGTAGCGGGCCACCACGTCGCCGATGGTATAGTTGCGGACGTGGCCCATGTGGATACGGCCCGAGGGGTAGGGGAACATCTCCAGGAGATAGTATTTCTGTTTGGAATCATCGACCTCCACCTTGAAGAGCTTGCTGTCTTCCCAGCGCTTCTGCCATTTGGCCTCGATCTCCTGAGGTCTGTAGTCCGTCGTCATACGTTCCTCCACTTCAATGGTGAGAGCACAATTAACACAACACCTCCCCTTCGTCCAGTCCCCGTTCCCGCGTATCGAACCGTACATTCCAAGATGATATACATCCTAAATATTTCTTCAGATACAAACCAAAAATTGGCCCGTTAAAATCACGAATCTCGGTGAAGCCGAGATTCATGATTTTAACGGGTAAGGTTTTTTTATCCGAGACCCTTTCCGGAATTGTGCAAAGCTCTTAACTTTTGTAACTGCTTTGGTGTCCCTGAGGTCTCTTCAGGCTCTTTGCGCTTGCATTTCATGGCCATATTGATATGTAAAGGGACACGATGAGGTGGCTCAAGTTCATACTTCTTATCATGGTGATCATCATTGTCCTGTGCGGAGCAGCAATCTATGTATTCGTACTCAGGGGGCTTCCTTCCCTTGAAGAGCTTAAAGGCGATGAGGTGACCAAGCTCAGCAAGGTTACCGCTGCCGACGGTACGCCCATAGGCTACTTCCCGCCCGAAGGAAGAGTCGTCATGAACGGGCACAATATCCCCATCACCCTCAAACAGGCCATCATCGCTGCAGAGGATTCCACCTTTTATGATCATGTGGGACTTGAGCCGCGCAGGATCATAAGCGCATTGCTCGCTGACATCAGGGCAAACTCCTATGTCCAGGGAGCGTCTACCATAACCCAGCAGGTTGTCAGGTCGTATCTGCTCACCAATGAAAAGACCCTTGCCAGGAAGATCAGGGAGATCGTCCTGGCGCTTCGCATCGAACAAGCCCTGACCAAAGAGCAGATATTAAACCTGTACCTTGACCGTATCTACCTGGGGAGCGGGGCCTATGGAGTACAGGCGGCCTCCTTTCGTTATTTCGGCAAGGAGTGCAGAGAGCTCGAGCTCTCGGAGATGGCACTGCTTGCAGGGCTTGCCCCCGCACCTACAAGATATTCTCCGCTGAATGACTTCGCAGCTGCTAAAAGAAGGCAGTGGTATGTCCTTTCCCGCATGGAGTCAGAAGGTTACATTACCGGAGATGAGGCACGTGAGGCATACAAGGACCCTTTAAGGATCATAGCCAAGGATGTGGCCCAATTTTCCGAATACCCCTATATCACCGACTATGTGAAGACGCTCGTGTCCAAGCAGTTTGGCGAAGACATCTTCAACAAAGGGATCATTATCCGTACCTCAATAATCCCTGAGCTCCAGCGCGCGGCAATACTCGCTGTCCGCAAGGGGGTTATCGATCTGGAGATGAGACAGGGCAAATATCGTGGCCCTATTAAGGAAGTACTATTAAGCGATGGTACGCTCAAGCCATTTGGCCCTGCCGACAAGGATCGCATTTTTTCATTGCAGTCAAACCAGCTTGCATGGAAAGGTTACGAACCCTATGAACTCTATTGGGCAGAGGTGACGAGGCTGGATCCATTAACGGTAAAGCTCGGCACCAGAAACCTGGAACTCGGCCCGGGCAGCTACGCCTGGATCAACCCCAAGGGGAATTGGAAACCCGGCAGTGTGCTGAAGCCCGGCGATCTCATAGCGCTCTGCTCTACGCCAGGCGGGTTTGTGATCTCGCAACACCCTCTGGTTCAGGGGGTGCTTGTAGCCTTTGATTTGGAAAAGGCCGGCATCCTTGCCATGGTTGGAGGGGTAGACTATGCCCAGAGCCAGTTCAACCGGGCCATATACGCAAGGAGGCAGAGCGGTTCGGCAATAAAACCCTTCATCTATGCGGCAGCTATCGACAAGGGGCTGACCCCGGCCTCCATCATCTTCGACTCGCCGGTGACCTATAATGCCGGGGCGGATGAGGAAATGTGGCAACCTAAAAACTACGAAAACCGCTTCTATGGTGCAACCACATTGAGGACCGGCCTTGTCCTGTCAAGAAA
>CAYMDG010000158.1:0-1987 GCA_964388905.1 uncultured Bacteriovoracaceae bacterium | reverse complement strand
GCCTTCATTATCACAAACATCCTCAAGGACGTGGTGCAGGCGGGAACAGGCTGGCGTGCAAAGGCGCTCATGAGGCCTATTGCGGGAAAGACAGGTACCAGCGATGACAGCAAGGATACCTGGTTTATCGGATACTCCCCGGATGTCTTATGCGGTGTATGGGTCGGCTATGACAGCATGACTTCGCTCGGCGCAAATGAGACCGGCGGTAAAACCGCATGCCCCATATTTGTCGACTTCATGACAACAGCGTTGCGTGAAAGGCCTGTGCGCGACTTCAGGGTCCCTGCTGGTGTGGTATTCGCCAGGGTCAACGCCAATACCGGCAAAGGGGCCGGTGAGGATTCTCTGGAATCACGTTTTGAGGTCTTTAAGCAAGGCAGCGTACCTGCAGCCGAGAAGGCCGTTAATGATGATCAATTGTTAAAGGAGGTCTACTGATGCATGTCCGTGCGGTCTTGCTTCTGGTTGCCCTGATCGCATATTCGCTGAGTGCTTTTGCTGCGGACATCACCCTTGTGAAACATGCAAAGAGGGCCAAGCCTCCTGGGGCGAGTCAGTATGTAGTGAAGGAAGGCGATACCTTGCGAAGGATTCTGATGGAGGGATACAATGCAAAGGAGGAAGACCTTCCTGCTCTCTATAAAAGGTTCAGACAGGAAAATCCTGGTATAGCGGATCTTGATTACATACCGTCGGGCACCAAGATCGTGGTCCCCATGAAAGGAGAGCCCAGGATTGTTGCCGACCAGAAGACTCCACCCGACGAGCTTGAGGTGAGGGAGGCTTCTCCCAATGAATACGTCATAAAGCAGGGTGAGTATCTCGCCAGGATCCTGAGGAATGTCTACGGTGTCTCGGATGACCTCATTTTTCATGAGTACATGGCCCTGGTGAAAAAATTAAACCCCGATATCAGCAACCCGAACCTTGTCAAGGCCGGTCAAAAGCTTATTCTGCCGGACATCAAACGGGTAATGGCCAAGGCAAAGAATTCCCAGAGACCTGTTGCCGGAGCGTTATCGGTTTCAACCACGGGTGTACCCCCACAAGATGTAAGCAATAATACCCCTGCTGCCCTGATAAGTGATGCACCAGTCCCTCAGGCAAAGCAGGATACTGCCGCATCCGAACAGCTGCCCAAAGCTGCCCCTGTATTGCCCGGAGTGAAACAGGCAAGTAACGGCAAATCACCGGAACCCGGGAAAGCCAGGGAACTGAAGATGGTCAAAGGTGCAGTCCTGCCGGCACTGAAGAACATGGGTGGGACGAAGAGGGACAAAGGGATATATTACATGCCAACCTCCGGAGGCACCGGGTTGTCCATCAACACCTCCGAGATCCCTGTCATGGAACTCGATACCGGGAAGAAGATTATTTTTGACATGAACGGGACCATCAGTCCCGAGGTTAAAGGGTATATCGAAAAGGCCTTCCCGTCTTTCACCGTTGTATCCGGTTCGCAAGGGGACCTGGAGGGCCTGATGGACAAGGTCTTGAGCGTTTCCGGCTATTTCTCCATCAACAAAGACTCAAGTCCGCTTCTCGTGGGAGCAGAAGAAAAACTAAGATTTTTCGGCAAGTGGATCGTATACAAGGATTTCTCCCGGAACAACGTGTTTGTCGTTAATCTCCTGGGCAATGAAGACCAGAAGACGCCCGGCGGCATTAGAAACTATGCTAAGCATTTTGGTATCGACCTCATCGAGATCGGCGGGAAAGACACAGGGAGTACACTGAAAAAATCCGCACAGGTTGCTGACCTGAATCACTCGTATCCGGCCCTTTTGGGCCGTCTTAAGATCCCCCATGATACGAATAAGGAGATAGACCTGGTAAAAAGTGGCGTGGTGAAGATATCCTACAGGGCACCGGTGCTTATGGGTAATGTCGTACTCACCGATGTCATGCCTGAAATGGATATAGCCTCACTGCTTCATGAGAAGTCATATGTGCTGCTGAATACCGGCACAGCCGGGCCTGTTGA
>CAYMDG010000157.1:5975-7373 GCA_964388905.1 uncultured Bacteriovoracaceae bacterium | reverse complement strand
CATGTACAAGCCCTGTACAGCACGGGACCTCCATATGAACGACCGTGAGCGTTTTCGGTGTGGCCTGGGCAAGGATCTCGGTAAGGCGTGCCATGTGCTTTTCAACATCGTCAAGTTTGGGGCAGGCAATGGCCACAGTCCTGCCCTTAAGGAGCTTGTTGTGCAGCGTGGGGCTGGCAACCCCGCAGCAGTCGGCCATGAGCAGCATGTCGGACCCTTTGAGGAACGGGGCCGAAGGCGAGAGGAGTTGGAGCTTCACCGGCCAGTGTCCCAGCTGAGAGTTCAATTCAGCACACGGGGCTTCCTCCCGGCCGCCGTGCTGTTTATTTGGAATCTGTTTATTCGGGATGAGGGTCATGATGGACGATGAAGGGCAACCACAGGCCAGCGTGGCTGGGCCGGACTTAACGGCATCATGAGGCTTTTTTGAGCGGAGGTGCTGCTCCACGGCTTCTTCGTTGAATGCGTCGGCCTCACGCTCGATAATTGTCAATGCACCTTGCGGGCATTGGCCGATACAGGCGCCGATGCCGTCGCACAGGATATCGCCTACAAGCCGTGCCTTTCCGTCAACGAGCTTCAGGGCACCTTCAGCGCAGCCAAGGATACACTGGCCGCACCCATCGCATTTATTCTCATCGATCTCAATGATCTTCCTTGTCTTCTTCATGCCGGTCTCCCTTTCGTTCATTATGCAGCCCTTATAGGTGCTTTGTCAGGCGAAATCCTTGACCTGGGTCAAGCCATTGCACTTGCTCTTATTATCAGGAATAAGTAAGCTGTCTTCATGGAACTGCACGACTTGTTCAGGCAGACCGAACTCTTCAAAGGCATGAGCGAAGATGCCCTGGCCAGGCTTGCCTCCAAGGGGAAACAGCGCCGCTTCGAGCAGGGGGACACCCTGTTCGTGGAGGGGACAAAGGGCTCTGAATTTTTCCTGCTCACACAAGGGGATGTCCGCCTCTACAAGACCTCCCCGGAAGGCCAGGAGATCGCACTGCGCATCATCAGGCCGGGCGAGATCTTTGCCGAAGTGGTCATCTTCGAGGACACCACCTATCCTGCAAGTGCGGCTGCATTATCGGCAGGCAGCGTTTTTGCCATAGGCCGGTCCTCCTTTGCAGAGCTGCTGGAGGATAACCGGTTCCGCAACGAGTTCATAACCATGCTCATGAAGAAGCAGCGATACCTCACCGAACGCATCCTCTACCTCACGACCTATGCCGTGGAGGAGAGGTTTTTCCGGTTTCTTCTTGAACACTACGGCACGAGCGGGGTTTACCGGGTGGATATGGCCAAGAAGGACATAGCCTCAGCCATCGGCACCATCCCCGAGACCCTCTCAAGGCTCATCAACAGGCTCAAAGGGCTGGGTGTGCTTTTATGGGAGGGCAACAC
>CAYMDG010000157.1:0-5875 GCA_964388905.1 uncultured Bacteriovoracaceae bacterium | reverse complement strand
GCGTTTACCAGCCCCCATGGGGTGGTAGGGCACGATGGTCAGGAAGGATATCCCGAGCCTGTTGAGAAAGCCGGCCCAGCCCTTTACATTTTCCTGCCCGTCGGTCATCCCCGGCACCAGGGGAAGGCGCGGCCGGACAGGAGGGCCCTCCTGCCTGCCCCAGGCCTCCGCAAGGGATTTCAGGGTCTGTTTGATCTCCCTGTTGCTCACACCGCATAACAGCCTGTGCTGCGACTCGTCATAGACCTTGATGTCGAAGAGCACGAGCCCGAGCTCCTGAAGGAGAGGCTGCAGCCTCTCCGGGTCGAAGTATCCGCAGGTCTCCAGGGCGACATCAATGCCTTCGGCGCGCAGCGACCTCGCCAGCCTTGCGGCAAATTCCGGGTAGAGCGTCGGTTCCCCTCCGGTAAAGGTCACGCCGCCTCCGGAGGTCCTGAAAAGGGGAAACTCCGGCCTGAGTTCCTCCACGATTTCTTCGGACGTCAGAGGGAGGCCGAAGCGCGTCATGGCGCCCGAAGGGCAGCAGTCAACACAGGTAAAGCAGGAGCTGCATTTTTCGGCATCCCTTTTCCCCGCTTGGGCCAATGCCTTCCCCGGGCATTTTTTTACGCACCTTGTGCAGTTGATGCAAAGATGGGATTTGAAGGCTATGTCGACCCCGGCCTTCCAGGATTCGACGTTCTGGCACCAGACACAGCGCAAGGGGCAGCCTTTGAAAAAGACCAGGCTCCGTATCCCCGGACCGTCATGGAGGCAGAAATGCTGGAGGGAGAAGATGAGCGGCTCAGGTGATGCCATGGACCGTTCTCTCGATGATCTCGTCCTGCACGTCTTCCTGGAGGTCGTTGAAATAGGCGCAGTACCCTGCCACGCGCACCACGATCCCGGGGTAGGATGCAGGGTCGTTCTTCGCAGCCTTCAGCGTCTCGGCATCCAGGATATTGACCTGGACCTGCATCCCCCCCTGATCGAAATAATTCTTAAAAAGGTACATCAGTGCCTTACACCCCGTTTCCCCCTGGACCATCTTCTTGTCGAACTTCATGTTCAGGGCATGGCAGTTCATCCATTTTGTGCTGTCCAGGGAGGCGGCCGAACGCAGCACGGCCGTGGGGCCCAGGCGCTCGGACCCGTCCGCCGGTGCGAGGCCGTTGGAGAGGCGTTTCCCGGCCGGCCTGCCGTTGGGCAGCGCCCCGGTAACCTTGCCGAAACCGATGTGGCAGGTCATGGAATAGAATCCCGGCACGTATTGCCCGCCGCGCGTGTTCTTGTGGGCCCAGAGCGCATCGGCAAAGGCGTCGGCAGCAAGCTGGGTCATCCGGTCCGCCTCGGGAATGCCGTTGCCGTAGCGGGGAAGCTTGGTGGCCAGCTCGAGGCGCAGGTCTTCATGGCCTTTGAAGTTGTCCTTGAGGATGCCCACGAATTCCTCCAGGCAAAAGCGCTTCTCATCGAAGACCACCTTCTTCAGGGCGTAGAGGGAGTCGCCCGTATCGGCGAGGCCCGCAGCCTGGACCGAGGTGTAATCGTAGAGGCCGCCCCCCCAGGTAACGTCCATGCCCTTTTCCATGCAGCCCTCGGTAAGGATAGAGTTCACCGGGGTCGGGCGGGCCGTTCTATAGACCTCCTCCAGCCAGCCGATCACCTTCACCAGGTCGTCAACCCCGTGGCGGACCTGGGTGCGGAAGGCTTCAAGCACGTCTTCAAAGGTCCTCATGGAGGATGCGGGCGGTGTTGCTGCGCCGAAGCGGCTGCGGCCCTCTATCCTGGCCCTGCCGTGAAAGCGGCTGCCCATGTTCAGGGCCAGCTCCAGACAGAGCGGAAGGTTGAAGAGCGCGGCGTCCGAGGAGTTGTAGGTGCGCCCCTGGCTCGCCATCTCCACGCACCCGATGACGGCGTAGTCCCGGGCGTGTTCCTCAGTCATGCCTGCCTCTTTGAGTGCCCTGACCACTGCCGTGTCCCCGAAGAAAGAGGGGCGGCTGGTGCCCATCTGGAGAAGCTCCACGCCCTTGTGGAAAAACCAGTCAGGCGTGGCGGGATGGATGCGGACGTGAACCGCCGGCTCACGGGTCAGGACCTGGGCATAGGCGTTCAGGATAAGACCGGAAAGCTCGTTGGTCACGTCGTTTCCCTTTGCGTCCGTGCCCCCTAAAGTGAAGGCCTGCGCGACCCCGATGCCGCTGAAGAACTGGTCGACCCTCTGCGAGTAGAGCGGGATGGTCTCGCAGGTCTTCAGGCAGAAACCGGCGGTCATCTCCGTGGCCTTCTCTTGCGTGAGCCTGCCCTGTTCGATATCGGCGCGATACAGCGGCAGGAGGATCTGATCCATCCTGCCGAAGGACAGGCCCTGCTCGAAGTCTTCCAGGTTCAGTGCCACGTGGACAAGCCAGGTGGCCTGCAATCCCTCCAGGTAGGTCCGGGCCGGCTCAAAGGGGACCCTGCGGCACGCCTTGGCCGATTCCAGGAGCTCGACCTTTCTCCATTCAGGCACCCCCGGCCGGGAGGCCATATTCTGTGCCTCGAGGGCCAGGTTTTCCGCCATCTTTCTTATGCCGTCTATGGTGATCACCACCGAGCGGAAGAAGGCCCTCTGATCGGCATCCAGAAGGGAGCCGTCTGAAAGCCTGCCCTCCTCCAGCCTTTGTCTGGCCTCTTCATAAGGGCGGCACAGGCCTTCATGGACGACCATCCGGTAGTTTCCCACCTGATGTCCCACGCCCGCCTCCTCGGTGATGAAGTGGCGCTTGGCCCGGAAGAAATCCAGAAAATAGGAAAGACGCGCCGGCTTGAGGAGCGCCTTAGCCCCGACGCTCCTGAATGCGTTTCCGAGGCCTAAGAGAAGGAGTTCCGCTGTCTCCCTGCCGGTTAACTTCAGGGGTATGGTCCGTTTCCCCAGTCGGAAGATATCCTCCAGGATGTTGATGGACCCTCCCTCGATATAGTAGTTGGCGGCAATGCGCTTGGAGGTCATGTTGCCGATGATGAGTTCACCATCGTAGATGCGGGGCGTGCGATGGGAGAATATATAGTTCAGCGCCAGGGCGCGCTGCACCAGGGGGTGCTCCGACTTGGCGCTTTGGCGGCCCTGTCCGGACCTATGGAATTCGCCCAGGAGCCTCGGCCTCTCCAGACAGATCGAGTAGGGCGTGGAAAACAGCTCCGCCTTGATGGAGGCAATACGGGGAGTGGGGCTTATGAACCCCCCGACCGGGGCTGCAGCTTTTGATGCCTTGGTCTGCGTGACATGAGGAAATGTAGCCATAGGACGATTCCCTCCTTTTAAGAGTAAGAGAAACTGGAGACGGATATACGTTCCCGACGGGTATATTTAACCACAGCACCATCAGCGATGACAACAAATACTTGTTGCAGCCTCCTCAATGACTGGACGTATGTTCCCTGCACCACTTCACAGGGGGACCATATGAAAAAGTCGCGATATGCCCCCTCAAATGCCTGTCCCCATCTGCTGCCTTGACATTGTCATGCAGCAAATTAATTTGTTACTGGGATATAAATCTGATGGTTTTTCATGAGTTGCCTGTATTGAATTGAGGCCCTCCATGCGAAAGGAACAAATGAAATTACCCATAAGTTGCCTCCAGGGCAAAGGTTCCCCTGGAGGCTTAGAAGTCCTCTAAGGTATTGCGCACAAACCATAACAAGGTCAGGAGGTGAAGCCATGCTGTTCATGATGATCTGCACCTGGGACCCTATGGATGAAAAAGAAGTCAGGACAAGGAGCGTTACCTGGAAGTGGCCTGAAGATGTCAAGGTCATCTCAGAATTTTATGACCTGCAGGGCCAGAGGACGATCTTTGTGGTGGACACCGATGCAAAGGGGCTTATCGCGGCGAGGGCCCCGTGGCGGGATATCATGAAGTACGAGATATTCCCCGTATATCCAACCGGCCTCACAAAGGAGACCCTGAAATTGGTATAAGCTCGATCTTCATCCTTTGGGTCTGTCAAAGGACGTGGTTTTTTATAGAACCGAAAGGAGAACGGCCATGTCGAAATTGAATATGACACCTGAGGAAGAACAGAAGCTCCTTGAAGTACTCGAAAGGTACCACCCTGCATTGCAGATTGAGATAATAAACACGGACGACCGAGAGTTTCGCAGGGCCCTTAAGGAGCGGGAGGCCTTCATGAAAGGGATCATTGAAAGACTGAAGGGCTGACCCGGCTCGTGCTCAAGGATCGTAAATGCACCGTGTCTTGGGAGCTCATATTCAGGCCTGACAGGCAGGTGCGGCACAATTGCCTGTCAGGCCTGATGTGCTGCATCCCATGTTGTTGCAAGCAGTGATAGTTTCATGCATGACAAAAAATGTCTGCACTCGACCTGACAGATTGGGGACCTACCCGATTTTCAAACACGAAATCCGTGTTTAACCGGTCGGTGTCAGGCTGATAGCAAGCAGTTCGTATCTCCTGGATTGACCGCTCCTTCGCTATTGCTTTGTGGCGGGAAGTAGTTGTTCTTGACTTGGTAGTAGCATCTGAACAGGAAGAGCATGCATGGCAGAACAGGGTACCAGTTTCTTGGAAACCACGAAAGCTTGTTGATAACATCAAATCCATCCAGCATGGTTTCTGATTCCCACTGCACAAGGGCGCCATGGCGCTCAAGTCCCCAGGTATTAAACCGGGCAGCTTTTGCCTCCGATGCAAAGACGGCCTCAAAATGCAAAGGCCCCTGGTATACAAGGGACCTCATTTCCGACACATTACGCACCGCTGCAGCGGCTTGCCCCTGCAAGTGCTTGCGCCCGGTCATCAAGTAGGCGGCGCTTGTCTCGCCCTCCATATAGGCTTCTTTATTCTTTTTCACGCTCACGGTTTTTAACCAGGGCATGGCCCCTAATGCCTGTTGAACCGCAATATCTTCACCGGATGCGAATCCAATGGGGATGCCCATCTCACCGAAGCATCCGCCGTAGAGTTCCATCTCACTGATGAGTTTCCCCTGTAATCTCAGTTCCGAGAATTCACCGAAATGCGTATGGGGGAAAAAGGCATCCTTTGTCCCCGATGCGGCATGGATAGCAACATATAAGATCAGGTCATAGCCGGATATCGATCCGAAGATTGTTGGTTTTACGTAGGGCCCCCCATTATATCTCGCGCGTGGATCAAGCTTCTTGCGGATGCAGTTGAACCCGGTATCGTGGGTATCCTTGACCGTGACCGTATCCGCTCCCCCATCAAAGGCCCCTCGAATGACGCAGTTGACGTCCGCGGTGAGACATTCCCTCCCATATTGCCACTGTGGCTTTCCATGCCGGCACTGGCTTTTACGCCAGATGCCGAAGCTGCCTTCCATGTCGGCAAATACTGCCACGTGCATAGTTACGTCCTTTCGTCAGGGTTCAGGCCACTTTTTTTGGGGAAGTCCCTTGTCCGGAGGGTGCCTTTGTCAAATTGTGTTGCCACAACCGACCTTATCTGCGATCTGTTCCGCATTGCCAGCACGTAGTAAACTGAGGCTCGAGCATTTCACCGCATTTGGGACAATGCCAGAGTTTGCCAATGATGACATGTGAACCGAATCCCTGCTCATAGCGTGAGACGATTCCCAATGCCTTTTCCAGCTGGCTGTCTTCCTGGATCCAAACCGAGGGGAGAGTGTCCTCTGTTATTGCGAGTGCACCCAAGGCACCAAAGAGCGCTTCTCCTTGTAGTTCCGATTCTATGCCTTCCAACTCCAGAAGGTTTTTAACCAAATGCGCCTCTGTGGGATGTCGTGCGATAAATACTTTTTTCACAGCCAATCTCCAACAACCCGACAATAGCATTGTCAGGTCACCTTTCATAACTATCCTCTTAAAATAAACCCATGTCACGCTTGAAAAAAGAAGAAGATAGGTTCCAA
>CAYMDG010000156.1:4000-7395 GCA_964388905.1 uncultured Bacteriovoracaceae bacterium | reverse complement strand
TGGATCCAAAAGGTCTTTGGATTCATCTTTATTGCATTGGCGGAATACTTTCTCATTACTGCGGGCAAATTTTGGATTTAAAAAAGGAGTTTTATCATTATGAAACCTAAGAGCCGCTTGGTTATAATTGCATCTGTTCTGTTTATTCTCATAGCATTGAATACATCTATAAGTGATCTAATGGCCGGTGATCAGGCTGTTCAAAGGATAACAACAAATCAACCAGCCCCCCTGGCTCCCAACTTTACCTTGAAGGATCTCAGCGGCCAGGCCAGGTCATTGAAAGACTATCGGGGCAAGATCGTGCTCCTCAACTTTACCACTACCTGGTGCCCGTACTGCAAAAAAGATATCCCGAATTTGAAGAAGCTTTATACCTCCATGAAGGGTAAGGACTTTGAGCTTATCTCAATTTATGTAGCAGAATCCCCCAAAAAGGTTGCCTCCTTTGTTGAGAAATACGCACTTCCCTACACCGTCCTTGTTGACACTGAGGCCTCAGTCGCACGCACCTACGGCATACGAGGTGTACCCACCAAGATCGTAGTGGCAAAAAGCGGGATCATCGGCTGCTGGCAATGTCCCTCGGCTGAAGACAAGATCGATGAGCTCCTGAAGGCGAAGTAATCAGCTATTAAGAGGGTTTCACTATCACTCGTTTGATAACTCGGAAACAAATATCAGGGGGTTTGCTTCGCCCTGATTATATTTTCAGCAATCCGCACGGCCTCGACACCATCCTTTGCATAATAAGCGCCTATGGAGGCGGCATAGTCTGCTGTCACAACAGCCCCTCCGACGAGGTAATCACATGACAATCCTGCTTGTCTCATAAGATCAAGGGCACCTTTCATGTTCACCATGGTCGTCGTCATGAGTGCTGAAAGGCCTACCATGTCAGGGCTGTGTTTTCTGACTGCCTCAATGAGTTCTTCATAGGATATGTCTTTGCCCAGGTCGATCACCTCGAAGCCATTATTCTTGAGCATTAAGCCTACGATGTTTTTCCCGATGTCGTGGATGTCACCCTTGACGGTTGCAAGAATGATCTTACCTTTCCCGGCCGAAGATGCACCTTCCATATTTAATTGTGGCTGGAGAAATTCGAATCCTCGTTTCATGGTCTCAGCGCTGGCTATGAGTTGGGGAAGAAAGTATGTCTTCTTCTCATAGAGATCTCCGACCTGTTGAATGGCAGGGATCATAACCTCATCCACAAGGTCTCGAGCCAGCCGACCTTGTTCCATGACGTTTTTGATAAGGGTCAAAACTCCATCTCTGTCTCCCTCGATTATGGCCTGATATACCTGCTCTTCCATGCTTTTGGGTGAGGCTGCCGCCACCACGCCAAGAGAGGGTTCTTTTGAGCCACTGAAATGGGCAATGAAGGCAGCAGCGTCTTTATCCCTTCCAGCAAGCACATCACCGGCCCTTTTGATGTTCATGAGTTCAAGGCTTTCCGGATTTGCTATGGCGCTCGTAAGACCGTTGCAGATGGCCATGGCCATGAATGAAGCATTGATCCACTTCCTCTCGGGCAATCCGAATGAGACGTTCGAGAGCCCCACAACGGTCTTTACTCCGAAGATATTATTGCACCACTCAATGGTCTTGAGCGTCTCAAGGGCGGCTGACCCGTCTGCAGATACCGCCATGGTAAGGGCATCCACAATGATATCATCCTTCATGAATCCAAACTGAGAGGCCTTTCTATAGATGCCCCGAGTGATTGTGCTTCGCTCGGTTGACGTCTTGGGTACAGCCCTGCCCGTGATGGGCAGAAGGATGATCATGGCACCGTAAAATGCAGCCAGCCTGAAGCGCTCCTCAAGGGTATTCTCCTCTCCGGAGATGGAGTTGATCAGTGCCCTGCCCGGATAGATCCTCAGGGCAGCCTCAAGGGAATCAAGACTGGATGTATCAAGACATAAGGGTGCCTCAGTACTCAAGGTTATCTGCCTTACCGCCTGAGACAAGGTTGCAGTCTCATCAAGGCCCGGCATGCCCACATTCACATCGATGATGGACGCACCCTTTTTCACCTGGTCCCTTGCAAAAGAGCATGCAAGAGAAAACGTGCCTGCCAGGAGCTCTTGCTGGAGGTCCTTCTTGCCCGTTGGGTTAATGCGCTCTCCAATAATGGCAAGCGGCCTACCCCTGCCCAGCATTACGGTCTTTGAATGTGAGCTGAGAGCACTTACGGATTTCACCATGGGGGGTTGCCCTTTAAGATCCAGGCATAGGTTCTTCAGAACCCTGATGTGCTCAGGTGTTGTTCCACAGCATCCCCCCAGGAGATTGGCCCCGGCATCCACCAGGTCATGGGCAAATCCTGCAAACTCCTGCGGGTTCATATCGAAAACCGTTATTCCTTCTTTCAGCCGTGGCAGCCCTGCATTGGGCTTTGCAACCAGAGGCACCTTTGCATAGGGTTTCATCCCTCTGATGAGAGGGATCATCTCTTTGGGACCTGCCGAGCAGTTGCACCCGAAAACATCAGCACCCAGGGCCTGGAGGGTGATAAGTGCCGAGACGGTATCCGTGCCGTTGAGGGTACGGCCTGAGGCATCAAAGGTCATGGAACAGATGGTGAACTTTTTTGAGATCTCCTTGATGGCAATAAGGGCGGCCCTGGTCTCCTGTAAGTCTATCATGGTCTCTATCACAAACAGGTCGACACCGCCGTCTAGAAGCCCTTGAGCCTGCTCTTTATAGCATGTGACCGCATCCTCGAAATCAAGGTCTCCGAAGGGATCCACAAATCTCCCTGTGGGACCGATATCCCCGGCAACAAGGCCATACTTTCCGGCAGCTTCCCGTGCTATAAGAGCCAGCCTGCGGTTAACGTCGTATGAGTCGGATATTCCGTAATCGGCGAGCTTGTACCTATTTGCACCGAAGGTGCAGGTATAGATGATATCCGATCCCGCATCCAGATACCCCCTGTGCACGGATTTTATGGCCTGAGGGTTTTCGATGCAGAACAATTCCGGAGAAACGCCTTCCGGCATACCTTGCGCCTGGAGCTCCGTTCCGGTAGCCCCGTCAAGGATAACCAGCCTTTGCCGGATCATCTTTTGAATCTTGAGTTTTGTGTTCACTGAAGACCTCTCCTGTAACCTACTTATTCTGTCGGGGCCCTACAATCCCTGCAACTGCGGTGACACTCTTTTCCGGCATGAGGATGCATCTGTCTGTAATGGAAACGCCGAGCTTATCCAGCCGGAGAAGCGCATGAATAGCCTTCTGATTCTCCAGAGAGAAATCCCCGTAGCCTGCAGAAAACCGGGCCTTTGTAAGGTGTTTTACTTTTCTCATGAGATCCTTGTTCATATAGTCCATTATCCAGTCAAGCCCTGAATCGGTCATCTCACTGGCAACGGCATCGAGTATTA
>CAYMDG010000156.1:0-3900 GCA_964388905.1 uncultured Bacteriovoracaceae bacterium | reverse complement strand
ATTATCCAGTCAAGCCCTGAATCGGTCATCTCACTGGCAACGGCATCGAGTATTATGGCACGGGTCAGGTTTTCCGATTGAGTGGCTGATGAGATCTCTTCCATAATCTCCTGTCCGGCAGTGACCCCCATGAGCAGCGCCTGCTCGCAACCGGAAAGCATCCCTGCAAGAGCACTGCTTGCAAAGACAGTTTTGTCTTCCAACTCAATGCCCAGCCGGTCAACTCTAGCAAGGCCCAGCATACAGGCAGCCCCCTTAAGATGAACAACGCTCAAGGCCTCGTTGATGATAACTACAAGTTTTTCCTCTTCTGCAGGGTTTATTTCAGTTATGCCCTTCTTGAAACCAAGCCTTTTATAGATGGCTTTCATGGGCAGAGGCACCCGCATAACATGAAAATGGACCGGATCTTGAAACATGCTGTATGATCTAGATGTTCAACAAGAAAGATTCAAGCCCTTTCGTGTGCCAACTTGGATAATACAGACTCATAATCAGGGATAAATCTCTGGTAGACCTTCTATTGTTTTGGTACTATGCTATGATAGTAACACATCCTGTGCAACATAGATGAGGGAGTACATATGGATCTTAAGAGGCTTTTTTATCCTGAGAGTGTTGCTATTATGGGGGCCTCTCCACATCTTGGCGGCGGCAAGATGCCATACTACCAGATACTCCAGTGGGCAGGCTATAAAGGAAGGCTGTATCCTGTCAATCCAAAGTATACGGATATTAATGGAATCAAGGTATATGCATCCCTGGACGATATCCCGGAAGCGGTAGATCTCGCCATTGCAGGCGTGCCGGCCGACAAGGCATTGGAGATAGTGGAGGTAGCGGCTCGCAAGGGCATCAAGTACCTGCACTTCTTCACGTCGGGCTTTTCTGAGATCGGAAACAACCAACTTGAAAAGGCACTGCTGGATGCTGCTGCCAAGGGTGGCACAAGGATTATCGGACCCAACTGCATAGGCATCCATTGCACAGAGGCCTCCATTACCTGTGACATCCCCAAGTCCCCTATCACCGGCATCGGCAATGTGGCCTTTCTTGGTCAGTCAGGCGGCATGACCCACAACTTCATGCGCATGGCCCATTCCCGCAAACTAGAGCTCAATAAGGTAGTTTCATACGGCAACCAGATCGATTTGAAGGTAGAGGATTATCTGGAATACTTGGCCGAGGATGATACGGTAAAGGTGATTGCTGCCTATATTGAAGATATCAAGAACGCCAGGCGCTTTATGGAGGCTTTGAATAATACGACAAGGAAAAAACCTGTGGTAATCCTCAAGGGAGGGATCACAGAACAAGGAGCCAAGGCGGCGGCATCCCACACAGGTGCCATGGCAGCAAGCCATGAGATCTGGACTGCTGTCATGAAGCAATCTAATGGTATAGCTGCACTGAATTTCGAACAACTGGTAGACCTTACCATGATGGCCATTTCCGAGAAAACCCCTGCCGGACCCAGGCTTGGTTTCCTTGGTGCCGGGGGTGGTACCTCAGTGCTCTTCTCCGATTTCTCATCGCTGGCAGGCCTTCCGCTGCCCGAACTGTCACAAGAAGCCCAGAGGCGCATCAGCGAACGTATCAGCAATGTGAACACCAGCACCACCAATCCGGTTGATCTTGGGTTTTACGGCTTTGATTTCAACATCATGGCCCATACCATCGAGGCCATGGCAGCTGACGAGAACATCGATGCCATCATCCCCTACTTTTCGCTGGATTTCATCACGTCCTTTCAGAAAGACCAGATTGAGAGCGGCCCACACATCATCGTCGAGGCCTGCCAAAAGATCGACAAGCCGGTCATCCCCATATTGTCGCAGTTTACCGAAAACATCCTCGACATCGAAGAGGTGCGTATCAGAATGTTCTCCATCTTCAGAGACGCAGGGCTTGCGGTTTACCGGAACCCTCAGGATGCCATCGCCTCCATTGACGGTTACCTGAAATGGCGGTTGCGGTAGATAGCGGCCTTTGGTATTGAATTACCTGACCCAGGAACATACTACCCCGGGGCACAATAAAAGGACTTCAATGAAATACCTGGTAATGGGCGCAGGCGCCTTAGGAAGCGTATTCGGGGGATTGCTCGCAGAGCACGGTCATGACGTGACCTTTGTAGGCGCGGATGGCCACCTGCTGGCCATGCAGAAGCAGGGCCTTACCATCACCGGCATCTGGGGAGAGCACAGGCTCGGTTCAGTCAAGGCTTATTATGGGATCAAGGACCTCTTTGGGGCCTATGATGTGGTACTACTGTCTGTCAAGTCCTACCACACCGCTGCGGTCATCACCCAAACACTGCCTTTTATCCATGAAAAATCTCTCATTTTTTCCATCCAGAACGGTCTTGGCAACTGGGAGGCCATAGCACAAGCCGTGGGTTGGGAAAGGACCGTGGGGGCCCGAGTCATCTTCGGTGCCGAGATCGAGTGTCCGGGCACTGCAAAGGTTACGGTCTATGCCGACAAGGTGCTTTTAGGCTCGCCTTCCGGGACAGCACCTGCCGGCATAATAGAAAAGGTCTGTGATCACTTCAACGATGCAGGCATCCCCACCTCGCTCTGCGATACGATTACCTCCTTCCTGTGGGGTAAGGTTCTCTACAACTGCTCGCTGAACGCCCTGGGGGCCATCTTGAACGTTCCCTACGGCCGTTTACAGGAAACCCCCGAGGTCATGGAGACAATGCGCCGGATCATAGCCGAGATCTTTCTGGTTGCTGACGCCAAGGGGGTGAAGCTCCCCTATGAAAACGCCGGGGCCTATTATAAGACCCTCACTGAAGTGCAACTTCCGCCCACAGCAACGCACCGCTCCTCCATGCTTCAGGACATGGCAAAGGGCGGCAGGCTTACCGAGATCGATGCGCTCAACGGTGCCATCAGCAGATACGGCCGTGAGCAGGGCCTGCCCACGCCAGTCAATGACGTGCTCACCGCCATAATTAAGGGTTTCCAAGTTTCTTCCTGAACAGCTCAAGCCACCTTGAGCGAATTTTTGATCTCCTGATACTGCTCATAGGTGAACGCGTCCGATCTGCATGGCAGGATTGTGTTGTTCTGGTACAGGGGTTCTTCCTCTATAGGATACCGGCTTGACCTCTTTGCCTCCTCCCATTCCTGTGTGTGGGGTATGGGTGAGTACTCGGACAACCTCGGCCTTCCACCGTTTTTTCTTACAAAGCTTACGGCATCCATAACCTCTGATGCCCCCTGGCCCGGCAGACCGCACAGGATATAGACACCGACCTCATCATCGCCATAGCCTGCCTTATGAAGGTTTTCCATTGCATCGATAAACTCGGCATTCGTCACCTTGCCCCCGGTCCTGCGCTGCCTCAACGGGTCTGAGGTTTCCAGGCCGAGTCTGATGGTGGCGAATCCTGCCTGCCTCATGAGCAGGGCTGTCTCTTGGGTGATCTCGCGGGCATGAAGACCGTTTGGGCAGTGGAACCTTACCCCCAGGTTTCTGGATATGATCTCTTTGAGGATTTTCATTGCGTGAGGCTTTGGGGTCAGCAGGGCATCATCGTAGAAGGCAAAGTCCTGCACGTCGTGCTCGCTTCTCCAGAATTCGATCTCACCTGCCACCTTTACCGGGTCTCTGAGGCGCCCGTGTCCGCAGAGGTAGTGTGAAGCGCAGTAGGTGCAGCGATAGGGGCACCCCCTCGAGGTCCTGATGCAAACAGAGCGCAGGTCGCCCATGAGGTCAAAGCACGGGAAGGGGAGGGTATCAAGGTCGTCCGTGCTGGGCGCATAATCCAGGGCTATGCCCCACATCGTGCTGAGAAGCCTGAGGATTTCCAGCACGCCTTCGTGGGTTATGACATGATCTGCGCCGGAGTATTTCCGGGCATGAGCGGTGCAGAGCGTGGCATATACG
>CAYMDG010000155.1:0-7397 GCA_964388905.1 uncultured Bacteriovoracaceae bacterium | reverse complement strand
TATCTGGTCAAAACCCATGAAGTGATCCATATGGAGATGACTGATGAAGATTGAATCAAGCGATAGAATCTCACGGTTGGACAGGCCGGTCATACGGCCGCAGTCAAACAGGAGAGCTGCTTTCAGATTGAGGATACGGACAAAGACCACCGGATCGAACAAGGGGCCGTTCACAAGCCGTGCGAGGAAAGTCGGCCTCATAGAGCACCTTTAATACAAGATCCTGCTTTTGAATGTACCCTTAATTGCCTCATACATCTGAATAAGCATAGTACCCATAGTGATCATGGGATTGCTTTTTAAAATAAGTCCGTTAAAAACCTCAATCTTGCAGCCTTGAAGGACCGAGACAATTAACATCCCGTAAAGGCTGCAAGATTGAGGTTTTTAACGGATCAAGTTTTTAAACTCATTTTCAACACAAACTCCGGTTTAATCTATACCCTCACATTCCAAGCGACTTCAAAAGGCTGTCTACATCGTCCTGGGAAGAGGCAACACCCTTGTCCTGACCAGGTATCACAGGGCCATGGGTCTTTGTCCCGTCACGGAAGCCTGTCTTGCCCTTGGGGATGCCTGCACTGCGGGTATATCTCCTGATAAGGTCCACAAGCCGCGCCTCCATGTTCTCAACGACCTTGCACACCTTCTTGACTATTTGGTCCACCAGGTCGGCATGGATCTGGAGCTCGCTGATCCTCATGAGCTCGTTCACCAGGTCCTTATTGTGGTCTTTCAGTACTTTGAGTTTCTTCAGCGCCTCTTTCTTATCGTCAGCCATGACGGATCTGGCAATGGCATCATATACGGTATTGTCTGCCAGAGCCTTCTCCTGCCTGGTAAACAGCAGGTCGAGTGTCTTCTCCGAGGTGTCTTTTACCAGGGTCGAAACATGGGAGAGCTTGCTGGAAAGGCCCTGGACGTCTTCCTCCGTGATGTTCATCAGGATTGGTTCCAGGAACCGCTGGATGTCCTTGATGGATTCATGCAGGTCACGGGTGATCTCGCCGATGCCCCGGAAGAGATCATCGGTAGGGATGGTCTTGAGCTTCTTCATGAGATCGGCTGCACGGGCCAGGTCGGCATTCGTCAGGGACACGATGGCATCTTTCAAGGTGTCCAGAAAGACTACGAGTTGTTCAAATGGCTCATCCCCTTTATCCTTAAAATAGGACTTCAGTGCATCAGCCTGCTTGAGAATATCATCCACTTGATGGGTCTTGTCTGAACATTTTTTTGTGCCCATGGGATCTCCTGCCCTTTCAATCTTTGTCCGGTATAGTATTCATATCCAGCATCCAGGGGGTTTCCTCGCTGTCAGAAGGTGCGCGGTAATCCCCCCTTGGTGATAATGAGCCGCCCGAACCCACCTTGGGGGCGTTAGGGATGCACGAGCGTTTGTACTGAGAGATCTTGAAAAAGCGGTGGATAAAGACTTCGAGCCAGTGTTTGATTTCAGTGAGCGTGTACTGGTGCTGCTTGTCTAAGGGTATGTCGGGCCACCTCCCCTTTGTTGCATCGTGCCATGCACAATATGCAAGAAAGGCCACCTTGGATGGCAGATAGCCATAGCGGGTAATGTAGTATGTGTTGAAGTCCTGCAGCTCATAAGGACCGATTGTAGCCTCGGTGCTCTGGGCCGGCGCACCGTTCGCTATTCCGGGAATGAGCTCGGGGCTGATCTCGGTTTCCAGGATGCCGTCAAGACAGCGTGATGCCTTGTTACCTAATATCTTTTCAGAGGCCACCCATCGGATGATATACTGGATAAGTGTCTTGGGTACGCTCGCGTTCACGCTGTAGTGGGACATATGGTCACCTACGCCATAGGTGCACCAGCCGAGCGCCAACTCGCTCAGGTCACCGGTGCCCACCACCAGGCCGTTATTCATGTTTGCAAGGCGGAAAAGGATGGAGGTCCGCTGGCCTGCCTGAATGTTTTCAAAGGTAATATCGTAGAGCTCTTTCCCTTTTCCATAAGCGTGGCCGATATCCTTCATCATGGCCTTGCAGCTTGGGCGTATGTCGATTTCGGATGCCTGTACACCCAGCGCCTTCATGAGGGCATTGGCATTGGCATAGGTCTTCTCCGACGTGGCAAAGCCGGGCATGGTGTAGGCCTTGATGTTTTTGCGTGACAATCCCAGCATGTCCACAGTCCGGGCGCATACAATGAGGGCATGGGTTGAGTCGAGACCGCCTGATACCCCGATGATGAGGTTTTTGATCCCCGTGGACTTCATCCTTTTCGCCAGCCCCTGAACCTGGATATTGTATACCTCATAGCATCGTTTCTCCCTTACAGAGGGGTCTGTCGGGACATACGGAAACCGGGGTATCTCGCGCGTGGGCATGATCACGCCGCGAGGCGCTGCAAGGGGGAACCTTATCCTTCTGAAGGTCTTCGTTCCCTGCCGGGCACCGGCATCGGTGAAGCTCGTCATGATCATACGGTCCTTGACCAGGCGTTCAAGATCGATATCCGCTGCAATAACCTGGGGGTCCCAGGAGAATCGTTCGGATTCGCTCAAAAGGGCGCCGTTCTCATAGATGATGGCATGGCCGTCCCATGCAAGGTCAGTGGTGGATTCGCCTGGGCCAGCAGCAGTGTAGAGGTATGCTGCTATACACCTTGCGGATTGGTTTTCGGCAAGGTCACGGCGGTACTCATCCTTGCCCGTGGTTATGTTGGAAGCAGAGAGATTGGCAATAAATGTAGCCCCAGCCATGGCTGCATGGCTGGACGGCGGGATGGGCGTCCAGAGGTCTTCGCAGATTTCCACGAACATGCGCAATCCAGGAATGCCGTCGGGCTCGAATATCAGATCGGCGCCAATGGGAACATCATTCTTTCCGCAAAGATCGATGGTGTCCACGCTCAGGTCACTGGCGGGCCTGAAATGGCGCAGCTCGTAAAATTCCCTGTAATTGGGCAAATAGCTCTTTACCGCAACACCGAGGATATCACCTCCACACATGATAACCGCGCAGTTGAACAGGGCATCCATCACTTTGAGTGGTGCACCTACAACAATGACCATGCCGAGGTCTGTGGTTGCCTTCCTGAGACCTTCAAGGGCTGAAATGACACTGCACTGCAAGGCATCCTGAAAGAAAAGATCCTCGCAGGTGTAGCCTGCCAGACTCAGCTCGGGGAACACCGCAATTACACAATGCTGTTCATGGGCCTTGCGGGCGCAATCGAGGATCTTCTGCGCATTGAAGCCCGGGTCCGCCACCCTTACCTCGGGGATGCATGCAGCAGCGCGGATGAAGCCATGCCGGTACAGGTTCAGAAACTCCTGCACCTTGTTCGCACCCATTTTCTTCAAGGTTCTCTTAACTTTACCCATAGCCTGTATTATACATCGGAGATTCCAAACAGACAAATGAACATTTAATGCTTGAATTCACACCATATCTTTTGTACTACCTGTTACAGGTTGAAGGAGTGCAGGTAATCGCTGGCGCCTTCCAAGGCGCGAGAGGAAAGTCCGGGCTCCGCAGGGCAAGGGTGGTCGCTAACAACGACCGGGGGTGACCCCAGGGAAAGTGCAACAGAAAACAAACCGCTGCCCTTAAAAGGCAGTAAGGGTGAAACGGCGAGGTAAGAGCTCACCAGTTCCCCGGGTGACCGGGGAAGCTTGGCAAACCCCACCCGGAGCAAGGCCAATAGAGGGGCTTTCAAGGGCTGCCCGTCCTGCCCCTGGGTAGGTCGCTCGAGGTAGCAGGCAACTGTTATCCTAGATGAATGATTACCACCCGGATCACGGCAACGTGGACCGGGCTACAAAACCCGGCTTACGCACTGCTTCAGCCTTTTTGATCATGGGTGCATTGGATCATGTAATGGATAAGAAAGCACGCTTTGAACTGGGCCACGTGGAAAAGATACGGAGGTCCATCTACGTCTATCTCAGGGACCAGCTTGAAAGGAGGCTCATCTCCATTGCCCTGGAGACACCGTATCGCCTCTGCCGTGTCAAGGACATGCCCTATCCCTATGTGGAAGCCGGCGACCTGAAGCCAAAGAAGAAAGAGTTCATGAAGGATTCCTTCGTATCCGAGCCCTTTATCATCATCTTCTGCGAGGACAGTATTGATGAGGTGCATCAGAAGTACATCCGTTTTTCGGAATCCAACAGGGTAAGGAAGGACAACCTCTCGCTCATCTCGGGAATAAAACTGCAGCGCTCCTTCTACTCAACCGCCCGTTTCTTCGAGCGGGACTCGTTCTTCGACCTTTTAGAACAGCTCCTGGATATGGACTACTGCTTCCTCATCCAGCGCGATAACCGCTATAAAAAACAGGACCGCTACTGTCTTACCCACTTCCACGTAAAGATCGACTGGCCCATTGCAGATGCAGCGGAAAGCCTTGCAAAAGAGCTCCGCTACATCTCAAAAAACCTCTACGAAAAGGGCGACCGGTACGCAGAGATCCTGCAGCAGAAGCTCTTTGAATATTACGGCTGCCACCACCAGGCAACGGGCGGAAGGCGCTCGGCAGCCCTGATTGCGGCCCAATACTTAAAGAACGTGCCCTACCTCTCCACGGTCTATGTATCAAGCGCCGAGACCAAGACACTCACCAGCTACTCGGAAAGAGGCACCTGCCGATACGCAATCGTTCAGTTCGATAAACAATTCGCCAAGACGGTCATCGAGTGCCACGGGCTGACCGAATCAAGCTTCCGACAGGGTTATGTGATAGGAGAGGCGGAGAATACCTTTGATGTGATGCTCTTTGTAAATTATGAACATACGGAATGGGGTAACCCGCCCTTGGACGGGAAGCTTAGGATACTTAAGCCCGACTATGCCTGGCTTGGAGTGGAAACAGAAATGGTGCTGCCAAAAACAGATGCCGTAAATTACAGGCCGCTCCAGGTGAAATGGGTGTACAAAGGCTGACAGGATTTCAGGAGGACATTTGAAGGCAACCATCATGGACGGCAACGAGCTTTCCAAAAAGAAACGCTTGTGCATTGCCCAGGAAACTAAAGGATTCACCCAGAAGCACGGTAGGGCTCCGGGGCTCGCCGTGGTGCTTGTGGGGGAAGACCCTGCATCGGCCATTTATGTGAGAAACAAGAAGAAGGCCTGCGAAACGGCGGGAATCCGTTCTTTTGATTACCAACTCGATGCAGGGACAAAAAGAGAAGAGCTGCTGGCCCTAGTCCATAAGCTCAATGCCGACCCCGAGGTGGACGGCATACTGGTGCAGCTCCCCCTTCCCTCACATCTGGATGCCCAGGAGGTTCTGCTCACCATTGACCCGGGCAAGGATGTGGACGGGTTCCATCCCTACAACATGGGCAGGCTGCTCACCGGCGAGCCCACTCTCGTTCCCTGCACACCCGGTGGCATCATGTACATGCTGAGCGAACACGGTGTTACGCTTAAGGGCAAGGATGCAGTGGTAGTGGGCCGCAGCAACATCGTGGGAAAGCCCATGGCTCTGCTGCTCATGATGGAACACGCCACGGTCACCATCTGCCACTCGCGCACCGTGGATCTGGATAAGAAGGTCAAGGCTGCGGATGTTGTTGTTGCAGCCATCGGCAAGGCTGAAATGATCAGGGGCGGATGGATCAAAGACGGGGCCGTGGTGATCGATGTGGGCATGAACAGGACTGATTCGGGATTGAAGGGCGACGTGCAGTTTGAGGAGGCATCCATGCATGCCTCCCTCATAACACCGGTGCCCGGAGGTGTGGGGCCAATGACCATAACCATGCTGCTGGACAACACGTTGCGTGCTGCAAAAGGCCATGTTTCATGATCGAAAGGGTACTCATGCCCGTACACCCATAAACCTCCCGAAGGAGGGGAACATGATGAAAAGATCATTCCTGGTATTCATTGCTCTCATTTTTGCCATGACTTTATGCGCTGAAGAATTAAAACCCATACAGCTCCCTGCACCACAGCTTGATAAAGGAAAAACCTTGATGCAGACCTTGACGGAGAGAAAGTCTTCACGATCATTCAGCGGGAACAAATTGCCCGACAGGATACTTTCAAATATGCTCTGGGCCGCCTGCGGGATTAACAGGCCTGAGTCAGGGCATCGTACTTCACCATCGGCCATGAACTGGCAGGAAATAGACGTCTATGCGGCTACATCTGAAGGGCTCTTTCTCTATGTCCCAAAAGAGCACTCCTTGAAACCTGTCCTCAACAGGGATATCAGGTCCCTGACAGGAAGACAGCCATTTGTAAGCGAAGCGCCCCTTGACCTCATTTATGTGGCGGATTACTCGAGGATGGGTGGTGCAAACGCCGAGGAGAGAATTTTTTACTCAGCAGCTGATGCGGGCTTCATCAGTGAAAATGTCTATCTTTATTGTGCATCCGAAGGCCTTGCAACGGTCGTGAGGGGTCTCATCGACAGGGAACTCCTTGCTGATGCCATGAAGCTCCGCACCAATCAAAAAATCATCCTGGCACAAACCGTTGGATACCCGGCAGGAACAAAAGCCGACACAGGCCCTGGGGTGTTCAACCTCAACAAGGCCACCTACGATCAGCTTAAGATGTGCCCATTTTTAGGTGAGGCTCTTGCCAGGAAAATAATCGACTATCGATTCGCCCACGGCCCCTACGACACCATCAACGACCTCTTCAAGGTGAGGGGAGTAACCTGGGAGCTGATCGATAAACTGAAGCCATACCTTGTCCTTGAAGGCGACACGACCTTTGACTTAACAAGCCTTAGAAATACAGGGAGCTGAATTCCCTGCATTCAATTGTACATCCCGGTAGGCAGAAGCCCTACCTTAAGAGCGGGTAGGGCTTCTGCATCAAAACGAGGGAACAGCCTATCAGTCGAACAGAGGGAATGGCCTCGGTTCAAACGGATCGAATACCGGCGTCATGCTGAAGAAGTTGGGATCAAACACCAGACTCGGAGGGAAGCCGAGTATATTGCCGGATTCACCCAGAGGGAACATGCTCTCGATCCGGATCGGACCTGAATGACCCACTTCAACGCAGTGAGCATAGGTCGAGCGTGAAGAGAACGGGGTTGCATGAAGCACGCCGAGCAGGTCGTGCCTGTAGGTAATCACATCTCGTTTCCCGAGGCCCCATGGCTGACCACCAAGCTCTGCAAGGACGTTATCGAGTGCCTTCACGATGATCTCATCAGAGGTCTGGGGCGCTGCCGGGTTTGAAGTGTTCTTAAACCAATTGTAGTTATTGACGATGGAGCTGCCCGGTAGGCCATGGAGAAAGACATTGAACAAGCGGTACATGCCCACTTTATTTATGAGAGAGGATCCGAGTTCATCTGCAAAGGTGAGGGTGATCGCCTCACGGATCCATGCATCCTGGAGCATCCATGCATCGGCGCGGTCAGTCCCCTGTGCCCATTCGGACGGCCCTCCTTCGAC
>CAYMDG010000154.1:0-7410 GCA_964388905.1 uncultured Bacteriovoracaceae bacterium | reverse complement strand
TTATGTATCTTGGCTTTCTGCTTAAACATGTTCCGTAACTCGTCGCACATATAGACCACACGGGTACTTTTGTTTTTCGGATCACGTATGGTTAAAATCCTGTTGCTTGTGTCGATGTCTTGCCAGCATAGCGCCGTGATCTCGCCCAACCTGAGCCCTGAAAGCAGACCAACGAGCGTCATTTCATAAGTGTGGAAGTCTCTGAGCTTGAGACATTCGAGCAATCTTCTAGCCTCTTCCGGTGTGAGGTATCGAAGCCGCCCATTATCCACCTTCGGCATGGTGATCCGTGATATGGGATTGTCCCCGATAAACTGCCCTTTCTTCTTGGCCACGTTGAAAATCATTCGTACGACAGCCAGGACGTATTGAATGGTACGAGGGGCCTTCCCTAAATCGCTCATCGTCTTCTTGATTCTCTCAAGGTGTATGGGTGAGATGCTTTTCATGGGAAGGCTTCCCATTGTGGGTGCAATCCATCGCGTGAAAATGCTCTGCTCGCGTTCCCAAGTGTTCGCCTTTTTCTCACGCTCTGCATAGGGCGCGTATGTTTTTTTATAGAAGTCACTCAACAAGATTGAATCCCGGTCCGCTGCATCCTTTTTATCCTTTTTGATGATTCTTTTCTCTTTCAGAGTGCTAGGCCCTTCCCCTATAACAGCCGCTTGCTTGTTTTTGTTCAATTCAATGGCGGCCTTCTCAGCCGTCCACCCCTCAGAGCCCCAGCCTAGACTTTCTTCATGGCGCTTGCCGTCCTTCTGGTAGCGGATCTGGAAATATCTGTCAGGGGCGACACCATGCTTTTTAGTTTCATGTTCACGATACCGAACGCCTCGGAAATTTGTTGAATGCCACTTTGTCCATTGCCCGCCCTGTATATTTATGATTTCTGGTCCGGTGTGTTTTTTTGTACCCATTGTACCCCCCTAAAACTGATGTGACGTATGTATAAAACTGAACGCCAGATTATAATTCCGGTGTGAATGATGTTTTTTGTACCCACTGTGTACCCATTTAAAAGCCTAAAACAGGAGGAAGTCAAGAGAAATTAAAGGAAGGTTGTCTCTCTGCATAGTGGCTTTTCAGCTATGTTTAGGTGGGTTTATTGGCTGTTAAAGGAAGTGTACTTTACAAGACTTCAAATCCGGTGTCGGGTGCGACGAGTGCCTGGGGTGGGTTCGATTCCCATGCGCTTCCGCCATTTTATGGCCTTAATACAGGCTATGAAACCAGCTGATCCGTACCAAGAATATCTGCTCATGGACCGGAGTTTAAATCATTTTACAACTCTTTATATATATAATAAGGATACGTTCAACTTTGCCGATGACACTTGGTGCATAGTAAATGATGAATTTTGATTCCACTAATAAGAAAATCAATTCCACATAGCAGCTGTTTGCCACCCAACTGATTCTTCTAGTTATCTGATATGTTTATAGATCAAGCTTGGCACAAATATTGCCGATATAACCTCGCGATGGTAAGTGGAGAACTATGTTCTCCTGGAAGCGTTCATTCATACTATAGATGCAAATACAGCAATAATGAACTGAGCTGTTTTATGAGGTATAATTGATTGGTTGATGCCGTAAGGTTTCATTTTTATATATTATTATGTTCTATTTTTCTTTTCGCGGGACAAGTATGTGCCGACGATTCGGAATGGCAGAATCCACTTCCACAGGGTAACAGCCTGAATGCCGTCTTGAGTATCTCGAATAATGATGTTTATGCTGTCGGAAACAATGGGACTATCATGCATTATGACGGCAATGCATGGAAAAGAATGCCCAGCGGGACCACGAATGATCTGGGCTCTATCTGGGGTATCACAAGCAACAATCTCTTCGCGGTTGGGGATAATGGAACAATCGTACACTTCAATGGCAGCACCTGGAGCCCGCTAAGCAGCGAAACAACGTCAAACCTCACCCACGTCTGGGGAACATCAGGAAACGATGTATTTGCCGTCGGGGAAAAAGGAACGATACTTCATTATGATGGTGCTGCATGGACCGGCATGAACAATGATATAGATAAAGATATCAGAGGGATCTGGGGCGTTTCGAGCACCGAAGTCTATGCTGTCGGATTTAATGGCATGATCCTTCGCTACGACGGCACTTCATGGCGCCTCACGAACTCCAGGTCAAACAAGGACCTGTTGGGAGTCTGGGGCACCTCGAGCACCAATATCTTTGCAGTTGGATACAACGGCACCATGCTTCACTTTGATGGAATATCCTGGAACATCGTGAATTCAGGCACCCGCAAGGACCTTCTTGGCATATGGGGAAGTTCTTCAAAGAACATCTATGCCATAGGTGATGCAGGTACGATCCTTCATTTTAATGGCATCACCTGGAGCCCGATGACCAGCAATAAAACAAATACTATCTGTGGCCTTGGAGGTGCTTCGGATAACAGTATTTATGCAGTAGGGTCAGGAGGGATGGTTTTAGGCTATGAAGGCAGCCAGTGGGTCTCGAAGATAAATGACGAGAAGAAAGAACAGGTAGCCAACCTGGGAAACTTAAAAACTGACATTCTTGCTGCAGGTGATGTTGGGACAGTTCTGCATTATAATAAGGATAAAGTAGATACACCGGTATCATCAGCTGCACCGCTTCCAACACCTGGTGTTTCTGTTACTACGACAACTCTCCCGAGCAAAACCAACAACTTGTCACAGGATTATGCAAACGACAACGACAGGATAGAGATCAATGGACCCAAAGACAGCAACACAGGCATTGAATTGGTTGCAATGCAAGACGCACAACCGTCAAAAACCAACAACACTATTGACCAGCCAGTAACCAGTCAGATCATAACCAATACAGAAACGGAAACATTGCCATCCATGATGCATATGCCTGAGCCACTGACAGCAGAAGTTGAAAATAATCAGAAAGCAAATAACCCACTGAAAACTTATATCAATGATTATGAATCAGTCCCGGTCGTTTTTCTATCAAATCAAGTGAAAACCCATGACGTCCAGGAAGCGGATGCTGGAAGCACCATCACAACCGATATCTCAGAATCTAAAAAAGCGGTTGATGTCTCTTTGCCTTCACCGGAGCAGATTACCACCCCGATAGCCTCATCCATACTTGCACGTAATTACGGGAGTGCTCATCGTGTCCTTGAAAATCACATGTTCAACAGTACCACAGGAACGATGAAGAAGGATGACAACGGATCACTGCCTGACAGCACTGCTGTTATAAAGAAAAAAGGTGAAAAAGTCAGTTCTCAAGATGCTTATGCTTCGTATAATTATACCCTGCAAGAGATGTCCATCTTGGTTTTTGCGTGTATGTTATTTACCAGCATTTTTATGCTGTACAGAAGACGCATGATCGATTGATTCCCTCAATATCATTTTTGTACATAATTCTGTTAAAGCTTACCAGGTTTATATGGTAACAATAGTATTTTGCATGTTACCATAACTCTGCAGACCCTGCTCAACTTATTTCATTTGATAAATTTATTTTTATTCAGTAACATCATAATAACAATAGTTACCATACTAGGCATGAGAGTATAAATGCATAATAAAATGATATGGAAGAACATGTTACTACGGGCCTTTCTTCAACAATGCCTCAATGAATATTGGAATGAAACAGAAATACACAATAATTATTCTTGGAAAAAATATACTGCATGCTTACTGATGATTACAAACATCAGCCTTACTGACATATCTCGATTAACCAGGGTCTCTTATGGTCTCTTAAGAAAATGGAGAACAGAAGCACCTTTTAAACAGATGATGAATAAACATATAGAAGAATATCTAGCCCTATTCAATATATTCATAACAGAAATGTTAAAAGCACCCTATCAAAAAGAAGATGCCATCTTATCTTCATGGTATAATGATCGATTTTCCCTATCGGATCTGACAAAATTAGCTTCAACAGAAGAGATGCTAGCGAAATTGGAATCTCGAGCAGAATATGGGACAAACCCTGAACTCAAGATACCCATGATGGGTCTATTGTTGAATAAATATAAGGACAATGACTATATAGTCACTTTATTTCGAAATCCCATCATCTCCGACTTAATCGATGTCCATACAAAAGAAGGGTACGATCATGTGTTACTGCCGTTCCTTCAGATATGCATCGATTGGTGCCTTCGCCAAACACCCAATAGCTTTAATGGCCATTCTGAAAAAAAGATACTTGTGTATACTTTGAATAAAATAAAGGAATATCTTGATGTCAAAAAATAATGATGCATAATTGATATGTTAGATCACATTTTTTTAATCAAGTTTATTACCTGCTTCTATTAACCTTGTTCATTACAGATCATTCATGCAAATATTTTCAGGGGATATATGCACAACCAGAATTATCGGAGATGATTAAACGTATATTCTTTATTGCCGATATGTCTGTAATATGAAAGATATCAGCATGCATAATAAATTCTTCATATCTCTTGTCTGGCAAGAAAACAGGGAGAATATGACATTTATTCACCGCCTGAAGAATCAGGCTAATTCTGAGTATTAGTTGCTCTTAATGTATCACAATAAATCCATCTTCTTCGAACAGATAACCGGCTTTGTGACGACAAAGATCCGCTCCAACAGACACTGGCCATGGTATATCCTTGGACTTACCATCGTCCTTTCGGAGATGGTCACCCTCGCAATGAACACCTTCAACAGCATACTCTGGTGGGGAAAGATCGACAGGGATCTTCTCCTCATCGGCACCATCGACGCCCTTGCAGCCGCTGTTTTTGTGGGGGGAATTGTCATTTTTCTCATACGGCATGCTTTCAATCTGGAAGATATCAATCGCAGGCTCCAGGAAGAGATGGAAAATCGCATCCGCATGGAACAGGAACGGTTCGTCCTGGAGGAAAAGCTTCAACAGTCCAGGAAGATGGAATCCCTGGGTATTCTAGCAGGCGGAGTTGCGCACGATCTGAACAACATCCTCGGCGCTCTCGTCGGCTATCCGGATCTTCTGGTCATGCAGCTGCCTGCCGGTAGTCCACTCATTGAACCACTTCAGGCCATCAAGACATCGGGAGAGCGGGCCGCGGCTGTAGTGCAGGACCTGCTGTCCCTAGCGAGACGAGGTGTCTATAACACAGCCGTATTCAATCCTAACGACATGATCAGGGACTTTCTCAAGAGCCTCGAATTTTCAAGAATCAGGCATTTTCATCCCCAGGTCCACCTGGAAACGAAACTGGAATCGGATGTCAAGAACATACGGGGTTCGGTAGCCCATCTCCTGAAGGCACTGATGAACCTGGTGATTAACGCCTTCGAGGCAGTCAATGGGTCAGGTAATATTATGATTTCGACAGAGAATGTAAGTCTCGACACCGATCTGGATGCCTATGAGACCATACATCCGGGCAATTATGTCTGTATAAGTGTCTCCGATACGGGGAATGGAATCCCTATGGATCATATGCAGAAAATATTTGAGCCGTTTTTCACCCGAAAGGTCATGGGGAGAAGCGGCTCAGGACTAGGTCTGGCTGTGGTATGGGGAACAATAAAGGACCATGGAGGGTTTATCGATGTAATAAGCAAATCCCTCGAAGGAACCTGTTTCCGAATATTCATACCAGTATCAACTGAGGATATCGAAGCAATTGACAAGCTGGATTCACTAATTGATTTGCGTGGAAGAGGAGAAACCATCCTGGTAGTCGATGATGTCCAGGAGCAAAGAAATTTGGCGGTACAAATCCTGACTCACCTGGGATATATTGTGTTTACAGCTGCAAGTGGTTCGGATGCCCTTTATTATTTAAGAACCAACAAGGCAGACCTGGTCTTACTTGATATGATAATGGAACCCGGCATGGATGGTTTAGATTCCTTTAGGTGTATCCGCGAGAGTTACCCCAATCAAAAGGTTATTATTGTCAGCGGTTTTTCGCAATCGCATCGCGTCAAGGAAGCCATGATGCTAGGCGTGAATGCCTATGTGCAAAAGCCTTACATCCCAGCAAACCTTGCCCGTGTAGTTCGCTCAACCTTGGATGGGGGGCAATAGGGATGTCTCGGATATTTAAACTTGATAGTCACAGAGCCCCATGTGAAGACTGTCCTGCAAAGCGTTCGAGCATGTCTCGTAATTCGTTGTACAATTCTTTGTTTCTAGATGATAATTTCAAAATAATTCTGGCCCAAATCAGAAATTGCTGACTATTGATCACTGCAAAACTTTCTGATTTTCAGATTTCTTGAAAGTGATGCTCTTCAAGAAATAGATTCGTATAAGGATTTGTAACACCAGTATGATTGCATTCACATGAAGGGTATTGCTTTAGTCGATTATATGGATATTATTCCAGTCAGGAACGTGAATATATGAAAAACATGCAGAAATTCTATGAATAAACAGTGACATTTTATATCATCTCCCTGCTGAACAGGTGAAGTCGTTTATGCAGCAAATGAAGAATGAGATGGGCCTTATAGGAACTGTCTGACAAAATCCTTCGAGGCGCTATATGCTCCCGACCTTCCTAATGTGTTCCATCAGCCCGCCATCAGCAATGAGTTCCTGCATGAATACAGGTATTGGCCGTGCCTGGAACTGTTTGCCCGTAGTGAGGTCCTTGATGATGCCGCTGTCCGCATTTATCTCCACGGTATCACCTTCGGCAATGGCGGCTGCCGCGTCATCCGATTCGAAGATGGGAAGACCCATGTTGAAGCTGTTGCGGAAAAAGATTCGCGCAAAGCTCGGCGCTATTACGCAACTTACGCCGCATGCCTTGATGGTTATTGGTGCGTGCTCGCGGGACGATCCGCAACCGAAGTTCTTGCCTGCAACGATTATATCGCCCTTCTTCACCTTACTGGGAAACTCGGGATCGGCATCTTCCATGCAGTGCTTTTTCAATACCTCGGGGTCCGAGGTGCTCAGATACCGTGCCGGGATGATGGCATCGGTGTCTACGTCGTTGCCGAATTTGAAAGCCCTTCCTTTAAAGTTCATTTCATCACCTCCTGAGGCGCGGATATCTTGCCGATAACAGCTGAAGCCGCTGCCACAGCAGGCCCACAGAGGTAGACCTCGCTTGCCGTGTCTCCCATCCTGCCTACAAAGTTCCGGTTTGTTGTGGCGAGGCCCTTTTCGCCCTTGGCAAGGATGCCCATATGGCCGCCAAGACACGGGCCACACGTGGGCGGTCCGATGATGGAACCGGCCTTGAGGAAGATGTCAAGGAGGCCTTCGTCCAAGGCCAGGCCATACACCTCTGGCGTTGCCGGCAGGATAAGGCAGCGCAGGCCTTTTGCCACTCTGTTGCCCTTCATGATCTGGGCAGCAATACGCAGATCTTCAATGCGCCCGTTGGTGCACGAACCGATAACCACCTGGTCGATCCTTACCTCCCCTGCCT
>CAYMDG010000153.1:0-7517 GCA_964388905.1 uncultured Bacteriovoracaceae bacterium | reverse complement strand
TATATGAAAGATACGAAAAGTAATCTTCATAAGCGTCTTCGTGCTCTGGCTGATAATCTCTGGTGGACATGGCATCCTGAACTTATCAGCAACAGACTCAGTGACCTGGATCCACTTCTCTGGCGCCAGGTGGAGCACAACCCAGTTGCCTTCATAAATCAGATTTCATCTGCACAGCTTGAGGAACGCGCATCCGAACTTGTTCTCCACAGCAGGATAAACTATGCCTTCAGACGACTTAACGAGTATGTGGAACAGCAAAATACTTGGGGAGCCATTCATTGCGGAAATCTTAACAACCGTCCCGTTGTATACTTTTCTGCCGAGTTCGGCCTTCATGAATCAATTCCCATCTATTCGGGGGGTTTGGGAATACTGGCGGGAGACCATCTGAAAAGCGCCTCTGACCTGGGGATTCCTCTGATCGGGATCGGCCTGCTCTATCACCAGGGCTATTTCATTCAGCGCCTGAACAAGGACGGATGGCAGCAAGAAGATTACATCAACCTCGATGTCCACAAGCTGCCGTTGCAACCTGTTATGGATTCCAACGGTATGCAAATGGTCGTACGGATAGATACCCGGACCAACCCTCTCCTGGCTAGGGTCTGGCAGGTTCAGGTGGGTCGCATCCGTTTGATGCTGCTCGATTCCAACATTGAGAGCAACTCGCAAGAAGACCGGGAACTAACTTCGAGACTCTACGGCGGCGATCAGAAAAGGCGTATCCGCCAGGAACTGCTGCTGGGAATCGGCGGGGCGCGTATCCTGCAGGGGCTGAATATATCGCCGGGAGTGCTTCACCTGAACGAAGGACACAGCTCCTTTGCCATCCTCGAAGAGGTGAAAAGGGTTATGGAATACGACCACATTCCATTCAAACGTGCCCACCGCCGTGTTTCTCTGTATACCGTCTTTACCACTCACACCCCGGTTGCGGCCGGTCACGACCGGTTCTCTCCGGATCTGATCGAGGAGCATCTGGGTATCTTCAGGGACCATTTAGGGCTGTCCCACAAGGATTTTATGGCGCTCGGACGGGTCAATCCATCTGACAATACCGAGACCTTCTGCATGACGGTCCTTGCACTGAAGAGCTCGCGCCGGGCCAACGGTGTCTCGGCAATCCACGGTGACGTGAGCCGTCTCATGTGGAACTGCCTCTGGCCGGATAGAACCGAATCAGAGGTACCCATAGGTCATATCACCAATGGAGTACACATGTTATCCTGGCTTGCTCCCCAGATGTACCAGCTGTTTCAGACGCGCCTCGGCGAGGACTGGGCCACGCGCATGATACACCCGGATGTCTGGGAAAAGGTTGCTGATATTGACGACGCGGAGCTATGGGAGACACACCAGACCCTGAAGATGCGCCTCATCAACTTTGTGAGACGGCGCCTGAAGATACAGGCCCAGCGACTGGGACACAGAGATATAGTAAAAAAGATAGAACATGTCCTTGACCCTGATGTACTGACCATCGGCTGTGCCCGAAGGTTTGCCACATACAAGAGGGGAGACCTTATTTTATCACAACTCGAACGTCTGACCCGTCTTATAAAGGACAGGGGGCGCCCCATACAGATCATTTTTTCCGGCAAGGCTCACCCCCAGGACCACGAAGGCAAGCATCTCCTGCAGCGGATCGCCCAGTTCAGCTATTCGAAAAAATTCTGGAGCAGTATCGTATTTGTTGAGAACTATGACTACAATGTGGCACGCCATCTCGTTCAGGGGGTGGATGTGTGGTTGAACACGCCGAGAAGGCCGTTGGAGGCTTGCGGAACCAGTGGCCAGAAGGTTATCCTCAACGGGGGCCTCAATCTCTCTGTTCTGGATGGATGGTGGAACGAGGCATATGACGGTAAAAACGGATTTGCCATCGGCCATGGCGGAATGGACAATGACCTGGCGGTGCAGAATCAGAGGGATTCTGAATATCTCTATGAAACGCTCGAAAAAGAGGTAGTCCCCCTCTACTATCAGAGAGACGCCCATGGTGTCCCATCACAGTGGGTCAAACGGATGAAGCATGCTATGCTGACCCTTGGCTGGCGATTCAATGCGGATCGCATGGTAAAAGATTATGTCGAGCGCTTTTACCTGCCGGCTGCAAACGCTACTTCAACGGAGACAGGGATGTTTGGCTGAGGACCGGCTTGCCAATGCTCAGAGTTTGCCGGATCGCCTGATCAGAATAAGAAGCCACAAGCATAGAATGGCAGCTATGGAAAAGCCGAGAAGGCCGAGGAAGGGAAGCCCGTAAATAGACGGACCCGTATGAGTCGTAATGATTAGTGAGGAACCTATTATTAGGGAAGCGATAATGAATGAGAACGCGATGCGGTTGGAGGAACGATAGATACCGAAAATCAGTGGTTCGAGTCCTCTATGCTCAATCCGCACCTTGCCTTTTCCCTGTTTGAGCTGCTTCAGAAGGTCATGAAGATCAAGGGGGAACTGCTTCAGGTGACTGCTCAAGGAAAGGAAATCATCTATGAAACGACTGGGACTCATGCGCTCTGTCTGAATCTTTTTGATAAATGGTGCAGCTTTGGTGAATATATCGAAAGCGGGATCCAAAACGAGTCCGATGCTTTGAACTTCTGATATGGCCTTTATCATGAAAAAGATGTCCGGCGGCAGCCTCAGACCATGCCGTGCGAAAAGCACAAGGGACTCTCGAACGATATCACCTATATGCATCCCTTTCAGCGGTTTGTTGAGATACCGGTCGATGAAACCCTCGATATCACCTTCCAGGGCGCGGAGGTCAGGATTCTCGTCCCACTCTACAAGACGCATGGTAGCGTCGGCGACGCCTGCCTTATCGCGATTGACATATCCTAAGATGATGTCGGTAAACGTGTCTATTGATCGCTTGTCAACATAATCCATCATACCAAAATCAAGATAACAGATAACGTTTCCGGGCAAGATACAGATGTTTCCCGGATGAGGATCTGCATGGAAAAACCCATGCTTGAATATCTGTTCAAAGGTCAGGTCAGCGCCATGGGAAGCTATAATTTTACAGTCAAGGCCCGAGTGTTCCAGGAGTTTCACATCCGAGACCTTAATACCGTCCACATACTCCATGGTCAGGACTCGTTTCGTTGTTGTCAGTTTGAATATCTTCGGGACGTAAATGAATTTGTTGTTTGCGAACTGCCTTGCAAAACGCTCTGCATGCTGGGCCTCAATCTCGTAATTGATTTCCTTTTCTATGCTGCCTGCAAACTCGTCGACAATTTTTGTCGGCTGGAATACTTTAGCCTCTCCCATGTGTCTTTCCATCAATATGGCCAGGTGGTTGAGGATCTCAAGATCCACTTCAATAGTCTTTTTGATTCCCGGCCGCTGGACCTTCACGATTACCTCTTCACCCGTAACCAACTGAGCACGGTGTACCTGACCGATTGAGGCGGCTGCAAGGGGGATCTCGTCAAACCTTGAAAAAAATCTATCCATTGGTGCCTGTAGTTCCTGTTCCAGAATCTCTTTTACCTGGGCTATGGGAAACGGTGGCACCTTGTCCTGCAGTTTGCTCAGTTCCAAGATAAGATCCAGCGGAACAAGGTCGGGTCTGGTGGAAAGGATCTGCCCCATTTTGATGAATGTCGGACCAAGCTCCTCAAAGGCCATGCGAAGTCGTTCATAGTCATTGAGACCTTCAATTTGTTCACCACGGTTTCGGGAAATCGTCTGTAGACCCGTTTCAAAATAACAACTAAGATTTATCCTGTCGAGCACGCTGTCAAAGCCATACTTGAAGAGGATCACAAGAATCTGCCGATAGCGGTCGAGGTTATGGTATGTTCCGGGGATAATACCCATTTTGCGAATTCGCATTCATGTGTCCTTACGATGCCTTTTCTGGTTTTTTCCTGAAGGCTTCTTCGCTTTACTGTTCCGGTTGATAAGTCCTTCCTTCTGCTTGGGTTCGGAGACAAAATGCAGGGCCATCTCAAAGGAGGCCCGGGTAAACTGCAGCACCTTTTCAAAACCTTTGTCAGTGAGCTTCCGCGCAGCATCGTGACCACGATAGATGTTTATGAACTCCCGTTCCCTCTCGAAATGAACAGGGATGTGTCCAATACCCCATCTTTCAAGGATAGCCCAGATCTCCGGATCGTAGGTCCTTGTAAACTTTATGACAAATGGCACGGGGTCATGTCTGGCAAGTAAGGCGGCCAATCGCAAAATCAATTCAAAAGACAGCGTGGCTGTACCCTTCTCGACGGCTGCGAGGAGTGACTTGTCTGACAAATGGAGCGCCTCTGTGAGTTCAGCCTGGGTTAATCCCGCAAGTTCGCGAACATCCTTGAGGTAGGCACCGCTTTCCTGCATTAACTTCGTATCACCTGTAGAAGACATGAGCAGTGCCTTGCCGACTTTAACCGAGGTGTATCCGGCCTTTGCCGCAAGCCTAAAGGCCCTTGCAGCTAATGATGCCACCTGCAATACCAGAGATTGTTCTTCATCAGGCAGCTGAGTAATCTGCTTTTCGGCTGCATTGCGAGGCATTACCGGCTTAGTGCCGATTTTTTTTCCGCGCTTTTTTACCATACAACATTCACCTTTTAACCCGGCATTCCCGTATTAGCCGATGGATGTCTTTTCTTGCAAACCATCGGCTGATTTAGATTCATTAATAACCGTCACAGGCTTGTCCTGCATGAAGTCATCTATCAGTTTTACCGTAAAATCCGGATATTCCTCCTGCGGCATGTGACCGCACTCAGGGATTATTACAAGGATCGAGTCGCTCAGTTCTGCCTTGAACTGGTAAGCGCTGCTCAGGGGGATCCATCTGTCATGTTCGCCCCAGATGATCAGGGTCCTCGTTTTTATTTCCGGAATTCGATTGACAAATTTCTCAACTTTGGAGAACTCCAGCTCCCTCACTATGGCAATCTGGGCGTTCAAGGCATTTTCCGTTCGCAGCCTTTTATAATAAGCGTCCACCTGTTCTTTCGTTATCCAGCCCTTATGGTGATAAACCTCAGATAACGTTTGCCGGACAACCCAATGGCTGAAGAACAGTTTCGACATTTCAGCAGCGAACGGCAACCGAGCCATTTCCATTATAAAAGGAAATTTTGTGTTGTATGCTGCAGCATCAATAAGGATCATCCGGCTGACTTTCTCCGGATGCATGAGGGCCATAAGCGTTGCAATTCCTCCACCGAGGGAGTTGCCGACAAGCGCTACATCATCTAAGGCAAGCGCCTCCATCCATTGATAAACTTCTTCAGTCAAGGTTAGAATATCGTATGATGTATGCTTCGGTTTATCGGACCAGCCAAAGCCTTTTAGGTCCAGTGCCCAGACATGATATCCCAGCTTATTGAGGGACGGGGACACTTTTTCCCATGTATAGGTTGATGAGGCAAAGCCGTGTATGAAAAGGATATTCTTTCCGTTTGCCGGGTATTCAGTGTAGTGGTAGCAACATGGGCCTATGGTCACAAAATGATCTTCGGGTGCCGGCACAATAATATTTCTTTCCGGGGTTTCTACGAACTGGTTACGCAAGCGGCTATTGAACCACAACTTGAAAATCAGGCCGCATCCTGCGAGGATCATGAACCACAGCCCGTAAATCAAAAGATGGCTATATCTCCTTATATGATTCATCTACGATTTCCTTTTTGAAAACGGTTCCCTGGGTTTGTATAGGTACTAAGATGAAAGGAAGTGACATTGGCCGGTGATGTTACTTCCTTTCATCTTATCATTCATTGCATGGCACAGCTTATTTCTTTATAGGAGGCTTCTGAGAATCACCTTTCAATTCGCTAATGGCCTTTGAGATCGCATCGATCTTCTTTTTGAGTATATCAATCTCCTTATTCGTGGCCACCCCAAAGGTTTTCATGACCGATGTGAAGGCATCTTCCAACTTTAACACTTCCCAGAGGCTTTCTTTCTGATCGGTGATGTCATCGATTTTGCCCTTTACGGACCCTACGCCCCCTTTAATAATCTTACTCACCTTGTCGATCTGCTTCTGGCTTCCTTTCCTGGTTGAGTCCTGAAAATCTTCACCCTTTTCCATAAGGGACCTGAAGATCCTCGAGCCCTCTTCTTCGGCTGTACGAAGAGCACCCAGGCCGGCCTTCCAGATCTTGTTTGCCGCATCAACTACATCTTCTTTCTTTGATGCAGGTTTTGCTTTGGTAACAGGTTTTGCATTGGTTGCCGGTTTTGCTTTGGTTGTTCTTTTTTTATCAGCCATAATCCCCCCTCTATAAATTTTTTTTATCAAACAAGGATCAAGAACAGCTCAACAATCCTTCATGATTGTTCTGAAGCATGGTCGCTCACAGAAGATCTGTGCAGAACATCCTGTTTTGCCAGCTGCAGTAAATGGGAAAATTCTTCGCTGAAATATTCTGTAATCTTTTCAGGATCAGGTGCAACACGGGTATCTGTAGCAATTCCAAGTGTCACACTGCCTGCATAGCTGATGATGCTGATACCGATGGCCACATCCCCTGAACGGGGAACCCAAAACATCATGTTCTTGATCCTTTTATCAGTGAAATAGAGTGCTTGCCTGGGACCAGGTACATTTGAAAGAACACCGGTAAACTTACTTGCAAAGAATCTGGCACCCTTCCTTGAAAGGGCTTTGGGAGGTATGCCCATGATCTTCATGACCTGAAACCCTACAAAAGCCTCGGCAGATTCCTTTATGGATCGCATCCTTTTCCTGGTTTCACGCAGTCTACGGACAGGATCATCCATGTTGACCGGGAGAGACAATACCACAAGGCTGAATTGATTACCCAGTTCAACATCGAAACTTTCGGGACGGACATTGACCGGTATTGCCACGCGAACCTCTGCGTCATACAGGTCATCTCCCCGTTCCAGGAGATACCTCCTGAGCGCTCCGGAAACAGCGGCCATAAGCACATCATTGATCGTGCACCGAAAATATACGCCGATCTCCTTGACGCTGGCCAGTTGCATTGGGAAAGACCAGCAAACACTTTTCTGGACCCCCAGCTTTCCTTTCAGGGAGGTCTTGGAGTCCGACGGCATCAGCGCGAGCTTTGTCAAAACCGTGGTGCTTTCCAATCCGATTTCCCCGTAGAGCTTTGCCATTTTCGGCACATGTGAGGGATAGGCTATGGTCTTCATGACTTCGTCGTACACGAACCCGGTGGTCTTGACAGTGGTGTCCAGGGCTGCACGCAAGAAAAGATTCAATCCCGACTGCATCTTTGTCTGCCTGATACTCTCTTCTTCTCCAGTATCATCTGAGCCTAGATAGGACAGATTCGGTTCAATATCGGCCATTGAAAGTAACAGGCGTATGAGAGCAATCCCATCGGCTATGGCATGGTGTATGCGTATGAACAGGACGCAACCCTCTCCATAGTTTTCAATAATATGAACCTGCCACAACGGTTTTTCCTTATCCAGCGGGATAATGGAGAGATCACTGATCATGCGCTGCAGGGTGGCTTTGTCCCTGGGGGTCGGCAGTGCCACGCGGGAAA
>CAYMDG010000152.1:5340-7525 GCA_964388905.1 uncultured Bacteriovoracaceae bacterium | reverse complement strand
ATGGCGGGATCTGATCAATACCCATGAGGACCTCCATGTGACTGATGAAGTCCTTGGTCATGACAACCCCGTTACTGTCCATATAGCCCTGATTCTGGGCAAGCATGTTCTGCAACGATCCGCCCAGCGCCCGGCCGTCGCGAGACAGCGAGAGTTGGAGTACATCCCGCACAGCCCTGGTCTTTTTTATTATATATGTATTGAAGTCGACTATATCCTGATCTGTCATGATAACAGCATCCGGATCAGGGTGACGGCCGATCCAGAACCCGGCGGTATTCATCTCAGGACTCGTCCCCGGGGCGAGTGCAGGTACACTGTAGTAATTATACTTATATATGATCTTCGGCTGGCATGCGCTCAGTTGCGTGAGCACCATGACTAAGACAAAAGTAATGCTGTACAGTATGCGAAAATGGGTAGATTCTCTTGCCGCTTCCATTATTCGCTATTATACGGCATTGGGCCCTTCTTGGGAACTATCATATAACCCGGATTTGCGCTTAAGATGCGTAAAAATTTGATCTGTTCAAATCCTTCATCTTGCAGCCTTTGCGGAATGCCGATTTTCTCGGTCCTTTAAGGCTGCAAGATGAAGGATTTGAACAGAACTATTTTAAAAAATTCTTTTGGCCGCTATAAGTTCTATGCTTAGGGTCACCTGAATTGCATAGAGTGTGTATGGGTACATTCAGTTGCACAATCCGGGTATAATCGTTCTTACGACCTCGAATGCAATCTCCTTCGTGCCCTATCCTCACTCAGTAAACCCGGGTGGCAGTGTATTTTCAGGACCACTGGGCATCTCAGGCGATTCAGGCATACCCTTTTGCTTGGGTTCGATAGCAAGCCCGATTTGCTTGCCCTTGTCGCGGTATGATCCCTTATCCAGTCGTATGGCATCCATGGGCTCCACTACAATGGCGGCCTTTGCCTGCACAGGGCAATAGTATTCACAGAATCCGCATCCATTGCACCTGCTCTCTTCCACATAGGGTACTCCTACCTCTAAACCCCTTACGCGTTGCAGGCTGATAGCGCCGTATGGGCAGACCTCGTCGCAGATCAGGCATGCCTTGCCATATTCCCAGGCGATGCACCTCTGACGCATAATGGATGCCGTGCCGATCTTGGCATATCTCTTTTCTTCCATGGGCAGCGGCCGGATGGCCTCTGTCGGGCACACATGCCCGCAGGCGTTACAGGTGGGATCGCACGGGCCCCTGCGAGGAATGACGATCGGAGTGAAGAATCCGGCAACCCCTGCTGCCATACCTGAGGGCTGCAGCGTGTTTGTTGGGCATACCTTCATGCACTCGCCGCACCCGACACATTTATCCAGGAAAAAGCACTCAGGGACTGCGCCGGGCGGCCTGATGAGCATTGAATCCATGATCCTGCCCGGGCCTCCTTCGCATGTCATGCCCTTGAGCCCGGTTCGGACGATCAATGCTGCCAAAAGACCTGACAGGGCTGAGCCGATGAATGCCCTTCTGTTAGCAGAAAACCGAATAACCCGCTGAGCCATGTCTCCTTTATTGGAAGCAAAACGCACAGCATCTTCAGGGCAGACATCAGAACATCTCCTGCAGACAATGCACTCGGCAAAATCTGTGGCATGTGGGTCCTCGGCAATGGCATCCATGGGACACCCTTTCCTGCACAGCCCGCAGGATGTGCATTGCCTGCTTACACGTCGCCTGATGAGAAGGGGCCGCAAGGAAAAGAGTGCGAATATAGCCCCTGACGGGCACAGGTATCGGCACCAGAAGCGTGGCGCCCAGAAGGCTGATGCAAAAATCACACCCGGCAGGACAATGATAAACCACTGCATGGCAAACACCGGGTTTAAAAGGTCGGCATAGGCAAGCGATGCGATACCAGCCTTGTCAGCAATAGGCCTGAGGATCGTGAAACCTGCATCTGCAATGAGGGTGAATACAGGATAGACCAGCAGGGCATAAAATCTCGTAATTATGGGTATGGGTGCGCCGTAAACAGCCAGTGATACCCTTAAAAGGGCGGCACTCAGGATAAACAGGAGGACAAGGTATTTAATGAGCTTCCATCTCGCCTTATGTGATGTGCTTTCCCTCTCAATTGTCTTTGTACCCCTGATTAATCTGTCCGATATATCAATAGAGGTTCCGAGCGGGCATACCATGGAGCAGAAGAACCTTCCGAA
>CAYMDG010000152.1:3035-5240 GCA_964388905.1 uncultured Bacteriovoracaceae bacterium | reverse complement strand
ACAAGCCCCATCATGCCCTTCATGGACAGGCTCACACCCGTACTGCCATGGGATTTGGCCACCGGAGCAGCTATGAGGACATCTGATTCCAGGACATCTTTCATGACATCTGTCTGACTCAACGAAACCCCCTTGCTGATCGTAGTCTCTTGGTAGAATTCTTCCTTGTCAAGGGCATGGACGATGTCATTGCCAAAGACACGGCATGCATCTCTGGCACCCTGGATGCACTGCTCGGACGGACGGAGCGTATGGTCAAGCACCCTGATCCTGGAGGCCCCTGCTTCTTTGCACATGAGGACGAGCTCACGGATGACCTCAGGATGAGTATTGACGGCATCTGGCACAGGGCCGTCAAAGCTCATGTTGGGCTTTATCACCACCTTCTGGCCTGACTTGACAAAGGCATTCATGCCGCCTAAGAGGTTCACCGCTGCACGGGTTGCTGCTGCAGGATTACCTTGTGCGAGCCCGATATCAGGGACTGATGCACCATGGAGCATCCGTGGTATGAAAAGGCCTGAGGAAGCGGCGGTAAGAAGGAGCGCACCTTTCAGCTGGGACCGCATGAACTTCCGTCTGTTAATGGGTATACGGCTGTTCTTTTCCATCCATGCTAAGAGCCCCTCCATCATCCTTATGCTCATAGGACGACCTCCCATGATAATTCGACTTATTTGCTCTTGATCTATTGTATGCCTTTGGTCCTTCTGTGTGAAGTATACTTTTTTATAAAAAATTGCCTTGCAGTTCTTGTCTGGATATTATCTAATTTCACTACTTGGAGGATTCTGAATGGATTTGAAACGCTGGATCAATTTTTTGCTGGCAGGCATTTTGTTATGTGTGTTCCTGAGCACACCGGCACTTGCAGGTAAAACGCTTGTTGTGGCAGTAAATCCCAACTGGCCTCCCATGGAGATGAAAGACAAGAAGGGAAAGGTCACTGGCTATGAGATTGATCTCATAAAGGCCATGGGAGAGGCTGCGGATTTTCAGGTCAAATTTGTAGAAGTGCCGTGGAAAACTATATTTACTGGTCTCGAAAAAGGCAAATATGATGTTGTCATGGCCTCGGTCAGCATAACGGAGGCCCGAAAAGATAAGTACGACTTCTCCGAACCCTATTACACCACAGAACAGCTCTTTGTCGTCCCCAAGGCCAAGAGAGAAGAACCACTTCGGGAGAAGAGTATAGCAGCCTTTAAATTAACAACCGGGGCAGAGGCACTCAGGTTGTATCAGAAGGTCAACATTGCATTCTATACGGTTGAAGAAACCGATAAGGCCTTCAAGGATCTGTCAAAAGGCTTCATCGATGGCATACTCTGTGACTCACCAATGGCATTGGACTATGCCACATGCAACAGCAATTATAAGGATAAGTTCGCTGTAACTACCTGCATATTGCCCGATGGGGTACAGATACCCAAAGAGTATTATGGCATAGCAGTAAGGAAGGGCAATAAAGAGGTTCTCGATCTGATCAACCAGGGCCTTCAAGCAGTGAAAGACAAGGGAATCGAAAACGAGATACGCACGAAGTGGATTAAAACCCATGAACCAGGAACAAGTCCAAGTCTTCCTGGCAAGGACGGTTTATCCTTGAATGGACGTGGGCGCCCTGAATCTTTTTCGATTTGTTAGCCCGGTTTTGTGTTTAAAACGCATAAAAAAACTTATCCGTTCAAAACCTCAACCCTGCGGCCTTTGTGGAGCGCTAATCTTATCGGTCCTTCAAAGCTGCAAGATTGAGGTTTTGAACGGGCCTTTTTTAAGAACAATTTTTTTCGTCAATATGAGCTTTATGCTTAAAGCGCGCCTGTTGCACATAGATCGTTTATGGGTATATTCAATTGCACCGTATGGATTAAATCATGCCCGCATGGCTATGAAGAATTCGCTTATCTCCTTGTCTGTCAACCCTGCTTTCTCTATCCCGAGTTCCTTCGTAAGCCCTGCAAAATCATGTGTCAGCTCCTGGGGTGCCCGGGATGAGCATATCTCTTCCACATAGATGTCCGGGTCACTTTCCGACCCGAGGATGACATACTGAAACAGCCTCACATCCGCTTTCAAGTTATATTGGAGGATGGAATTGATCTCAGGGGGAAATGACGGGGAGAGGATCATGAGCATCGTGGGCAATGTGAAGTCGACCTCACCTGGCTGGTAGACCCTGGCGAGAAACTCCCGGTTCTCCAG
>CAYMDG010000152.1:1794-2935 GCA_964388905.1 uncultured Bacteriovoracaceae bacterium | reverse complement strand
TTGAAAAAAGCTTCATTGTTCAACCCTGCATCTGCATCGTCGAAGACAACATGAATCTTGCTTGAAAAAGAGCGCTCATGAATGACCTTGATATATGCATAGCATTGAAGAAGGGACATCTCATCCATCCTAGTGATGACAACATACTCGTCACACGGCTTTCCTTCACGGATGAAATCCAGCGACGCACGCGGGTTTACCAGGATGACGCCTTCTGAGTCTACATCCGCCACAGCAGGCACATCACACCCGGAGCTTTCCCTTTCTTTTGTGAGCCCCTGGTTACCGTTGTTCTGTATTACGATGTGAGGTAGCCCATAGAGTTTCACAAAGGCCTTGTCCTTTATCCTTTCATCCTCTGAGATAACGGCGCGCATGACGGTTGAAAGATGGGCCTCTTCAATCACGGAGAAATCCCTAATGATGACTGCTAAGCGGTGCCTTGCCATCTCCAGGGCTATGTTTGCCACAAAGGATGCCTGGACCAGCGGCGATGAAGGATAGCAGACACATATGGATTTATTACCAACATGAACAGACAAGGCCTGGGATTGATCCGGTTCTTGCTGCGGGGTCCCGGTCAGGAAAAACGTCGATACGTCCTGCAGTCCCCTCCCAAGCTTGGGCCGCTCCTTCATGGTCAGTTAATCTCGATCTTCGAATTTTCGCCGAACTCGTTTACAGACTTATCCGGATTATTGGGATCGCTCACCCACTGGCCATCAACGTAAAATTTATATTCGTACCTTCCCTTGCCGAGCGGTACAATCCTCTGCCACATACCCGTGCCTTCAATGTTGACCATGGGGAGTTTGCCCACCTCCCAGTCATTGAAATCCGCCACTACATATACCTGTGAGGCCTTGGGTGAATAATAGGTGAACACTACACCGTCCTTTGTGATAACCGGCTTGAGGAACTTGCCCTCTTCGTCGGTCTTGACCTTCTTGAGCTTCTTGATGGCCATGATCTCTTTAGCAAGGCTCAGGTAATCCTTGGAACCGGAGGAGTTTGGATCATACATAATGATGGACTGGCCATACCCTGCGGCCTCCTTGAGCTTAACATTGAGGTTGATGACGGTCTTAAACACATGCCCATTCATATGTTTGTGAAGCTCTTCAAGGGACTCATAGGCTAT
>CAYMDG010000152.1:0-1694 GCA_964388905.1 uncultured Bacteriovoracaceae bacterium | reverse complement strand
GCATGTTCTCCGGGATTGATACCGAAGGCAAGTGTGGCATGAGCCTGTGGGTCAAGATCCACAACCAGCACCCTTTTCCTGAGGTGTGCAAGGCATGCACCGAGGTTTATGGCAGTTGTAGTCTTGCCGCACCCTCCCTTTTGATTGATGATTGCAATAATTCTCATCTGAGTAATCCTCCCCTAAAATTAAGTTATACACCTCGAAAAAGCTGTTGTTGCGGCCTAAAGCATTCCAACTAAAGATGTTGGGACACTGTAACCATGCTTTACGTTTCGTGGTGTTTTACCATTTCGGGGCCACAGATTAAGGCATATCTCTTGGAGAAAAGGCCCTTTTAAAACGAATCCATCACTTGGACGAGGACATATCACTGCACTTCTTCCATGTCAACAGAATGATTAGGATTTTTATGGGTCTTTACATGCTATGAGGATAGCAACCATCTACTTATGACAGTTTAAATGGAAAAATAATTTCATGCTCCCATCTTAGAAGGATCTCTGCGGATAATATTGGATACTCTCGGAAGCACTATCCCCCATCAAGCCCATGATGCTCCCTTTTGGTAAACCACGAAGAAGGGTCTCTCATGTATTCCTCCGCATCCTTCAGGGAGAGGTAGTGCTCCCGTTCAATGGATGCAAGCAGCTCGAAAAAGGCCTTTTCTTTTTCATCAATGACACTTCTACTCAGTTTCATGTATGCATCGGAACCTTTTGCCTCAAAGGCAGTTGCAATACCTATAGCCTCCAGGTCATCAATATCCGTCACAGAAGACCCTTCCACTTTCCTTACCTGTTCTTTCATGACGGATTGGATATCAGAAATCCTTATTGTCAGCGGTAGTGATTCCGGCCATTTGTCTTTCTTCAGCCATTTTTCATGAAGCTCTTTCAACCTCTCATAATGCTCCAGTTCATCATCTGCAATCGTTTGAAACATGGCTTTTCCTATTGCGTTACTTGTTCGCCCGGCGTGCTTGAGATAGAATTCTCTTTCGTTTATCTCATTTTGAAGTGCTACCTCTAGCGCTGCAATACGCTGTTTTTCATCCATGTTCCCTCCCCTAAAGCCCTCTCATATTTTTTAAAAGTCGAAAAAGCATTCGTTGAAGCATCGACTATTATTTACGTTAACATAATAATAGGATGCACTCTCAAAGAGTCAATGAAGCATATTCCATAAAGGATACTTGTCACTCATTGCTGGGTACTGGGAGAAGGTTACGAACTTCTTTGACTCCATGACTGGAGTTTAATATCACCGGCCATGCCATCAGAATATAAACAGGGAAGGACGGGCTTTTGCCCGACCTTCCCTTGCTATGCAATATTGTAAAACAACCGCTATTAGATAGGCTTGAACTCGACCCTTCTGTTCCTTGCCCTGTTCTCTTCCTTGTCATTCGGAGCCACAGGCATGGTAAGACCGTAACCCTTGGTCTCTAGCCTGTCTGCCGCTATCCCTTTGCCGACAAGGTAGGTCTTAACAGAAGCGGCCCGCCTATCGGAAAGCTTCAGGTTGTACGCTGCCGTCCCCAAGTTGCAAGTATGGCCCTGAACCTCCATCTTCACATTGGGATTTGCCTTCAGGTAATCCACAACCTCGTCGAGAATCGGGTAGGATTCCGGTTTGATATTCGACTTGTTCAAATCAAACTGGATGTTCCTGAAGATAATGGAGCCCTGTTC
>CAYMDG010000151.1:1782-7546 GCA_964388905.1 uncultured Bacteriovoracaceae bacterium | reverse complement strand
CCACGATATATGCGTACAATCTTGGAAACGGCATAGCTTTTGCTCAATTCGAAGTTAATCATACCATTAATGCAGTGCGCTATGACCCGTACACGGCTGGGGTTTTTGCCGGGACATCCGACGGACTTGTCTATCTTTTTAACAGCAGGCTCGAACTTTCGGGCATAATAAACACCACCACCAGTGATCCCGTTATGGAGATACGTCCGTTCCATTGGCGGAAGGAGCTTCACTTCATCGTGGCAAGCAATAAACGCCTTGAATGCTATACCACGCAGAATAATGTTTGGTCTGTCCCCCTTGGAGGAGGCTCACCCTCAGGAATGATAATCATGGACAACAGGTTATTTTCAAGCACCTGGAAAGAAGATGCTCCCTGTGGAGGTATCGACACCGGCATATCCATGCTTCAAGAGTATGATGCCCTCACTGGAAGGCAGACAGGGACAGAGGCCATGTTTATTGGCAGCGCCTTTGGTCCTTCCATTGATCTGGACAATGGTGTCATGAAATTCATATCTTCAACAGGAGCCGTATATAACAAGGATATCTCCAATATACCGGGCATATCCCCCCTGACGCTTGGGAGACGAATCATTACACATAGCGAATAAGCTCTTTCCTTTCCTTAATTCAAGACATATCAGGCAATTATTAAAGAATAGCTCTGATACTACCGATTGGGTGCTTACTGGCGCTTATGGCTAGGCGCTACTCTATCAGGAGGTGTATGCATGGAACGGCTTAGAAATCGGCAAAAAGGCGGCTTTACCCTTGTTGAACTTGCGCTGGTGTTGGTGATCATCGGCTTGCTCATTACGGGCGTACTCAAGGGCGAGGCCCTCATTCAGAATGCAAAGGTCAAGAAGTTAGTCAACCAGAAGGACTCTCTCACAGCGGCCTTCTACACCTATTATGACAGGTATAACTATTATCCCGGTGATGCACCTGTAGCTAATATCCCGACGCAGGGCCATACAGATCCCGCCGCGACTGCCGGAAACGGCCAGATCGATGCGAATACCGAGCGCTCTGTCCTCTTCCAGGATCTCGTCTTGGCACAGATCATCAACGGGGGCTATACCGGAGCGGCTAACGATTACCCCACAAATCCCTTTGGCGGCCAGGCCTACATCCAGTATTATGGCACTCCCCCAGGGTCTGCAACACCACTGAACGCGAACTGTATCGTGTACACCCAGGTCCCCTATGATGTAGCCCAGGAAATGGACCGAAAATATGATGACGGGGTTTACAGCACAGGGACCATGAGGGCCAACACTGTTTATACGGCAACAACCGTTAAGGTTATCTACTGGAGAATGTAGTCGTATCAAGGGGAAGTAGTCTTACAGCCAACACATACTATGAATGGGGCATGAGAAATCAGGCATCCACTCGCTCAGGAAGGTTGAAGACGATCCTGAAAGACTACTCTCCAACAGGAGAACCTTAAAGGGGACAAAACCTTGAGTGTTTTTTTTATTTGCGCTGCTTAAGAAACGGGAACGGGTCATATGGAGAAAAAACGCATTGGTGATCTACTCAAGGATGAAGGGATCATCAGCGACCGGGAGATCGGCCTTGCCCTTCTCGAACAGCGTGCCACCAAGGAACGGGTCGGCGATATCCTGATCCGTCTCGGCCTTGTCACCCAGACGGAACTTGCCCAGTCAATTGCAAAACAGTTCAGCATAGAATTTGTAGAGCTGCGTCACTTCTCACCACAGAAAGAAGCACTGTCTGCTTTACCCGTCCAATTTGCACGAGAAAACTCCCTGCTTCCCATAAGTGTTGAGGACACTACCTTGACCATAGCCACGAGCGAACCGGATAATACGAAACTGTCAGACCTTGCCTCACGCATCTCGAAAAAACGCATCCGGTTTGTTGCTGCTTCTCCATCGCAGATCCTAAAGCACATCGAAAAAGACTATTACCTCCTGGAACACCCCATAGAAGAAGAGATCGACCAGCAACTCGAGCATTCCAAGTATAATCCCCATGACGTGGACACGGAAAAACTGGTGAGGCTGCTGATCATGTCCGCCATCAACTCCCGTGCAACGGACATCCACGTAACCCCCACGAACAAGACAACACAGATTCACTACCGCATCGACGGCATACTCTATCCGTTTTACTCCTTTCCCATAGAGGTGCACTCCAGGGTTATCTCCAGCATCAAAGTCAAGGCCGAGATGGACATCTCGGAACAGCGCAAGCCCCAGGATGGCAGGCTCTCCTTTGATTTTTTGAATGAGCACTATGACATCCGTGTCTCCACCTTAAAGGTTACCAATGGGGAAAACATGGTCATGCGCATCCTGGCTTCCTCGGAGGAGCTGTATAACATCCGGAGCCTTGGCCTGGATCCTGTTGATATTACCCGGCTCAGGGATCTGCTGCACAAGCCCTACGGCATGGTCCTTGTCTCCGGCCCCACGGGGTCAGGAAAAACTACAACCCTGTATGCGGCCTTACGGGAGATCAGTTCCATCGAAAAGAATATCGTGACGGTTGAAGATCCCATAGAATACCAGTTCCCGCTGATCCGCCAGACCCAGGTCAACGAGAAGTCCGGGTATATCTTCTCAAGCGCGGTCAGGGCATTTTTAAGGCAGGACCCTGATGTCATCCTCATAGGCGAGATACGGGACGGCGATACGGCGACCATGGCGCTGCGAGCAGCCCAGACAGGGCACCTTGTCCTTTCCACGGTGCATGCCAACGATGCCTCCGGAGCCGTACCCAGGCTCAAGGACCTTGGCATGAAGGACTACATGATTTCATCATCACTCATCTGCGTCATAGCACAGCGGCTCGTCCGGGCACTCTGCCCGAGCTGCAAACAGCCATATGATTCAGGAGAGGAAGAGCACCGTGTGTTCGGCATCCAGAAAGGGACGACCCTGTATGCCTCGGTAGGATGCCCCAGGTGCATAAAGACCGGCTACCTGGGCCGGATCATGGTGGCGGAAATCCTCGTGATAACCAAAGAGATCGAGCGCCTCATCTCTGTGGGATCACACCCCTTCGAGATCAAAGACAAGGCTGTGGAAGAAGGCATGGTTACTCTGCGTGGTGACGGCATCCGCAAGATCCTTAACGGTGTGACGAGCTTCGCCGAGATCTGGAGGGTTTTGCGGTAATGATCCTTTCATACAATGCCCTGAAGAAGGACGGAACAACCTTTGCCTCCAAGGGTGACTTTGAGGACATCAGGGATCTTATGGATAATCTTTCCTCTCAGGAAATGACGCTTATCCGTTACAGCGAACAGAGATATCAGATACTTGAAACCATCAAGACCCTTACCCAGCCCGCAGTTAAAAAGATCGAGATAGCCGAATTCTGCGAATCGCTTGCCTCCATGCTCGGAAGCGGCCTGCCCCTGCTGGAATCCATGGAAAGCATCAAGGAAACCGTCAGGGTAAAACGTCTGCGCGATGCAATCGATGAGGTCATCGGTGTCATTGCCCAGGGCGAGTCTTTATCAGGGGCATTTTCACGCCAGCCCGAGGTGTTTCCCGAGATGCTCATATTTTTCTGCCATATCGGTGAAGAGACCGGAACCATTCAAACAGCCCTGGACAATACGGCTACTTATTTGAAAAAGGTGGACAATATTGTTTCCCAGGTGAAGAGGGCACTGATCTATCCGGGCTTCGTGGTAGCCGCCATGCTGTGTGTCATCATCTTCTGGCTCTTTTTCGTGCTGCCCCGCCTTGTTTCAACCTTCAAGGAGATCAACGTCCAACTCCCCAACATCACGCTGGGCCTTGTCAACTTCGTCCAATTCTCCAAGGATAACTGGCTGATATATCCCCTTGTAATAGGCTTGATCACCATAGGGTTCGTCATTCTGGGAAAAATTCCAAAGACGCGACTGATGCTGAGCCGCATCGCCTTCAGTCTTCCCGTGGTGGGCGATCTGCTGAAATGCTCCACCCTTACCCTGGTATTTTCGAATATGTCCCTCATGCTTCAGTCCGGCGTGACACTCACAAAAGCGCTTGATATCCTTGAAAAGGTATTTCACAACGACCTCATCCGTTCGGTCATCATACGTATACGCAATGAAACCAACATGGGCAATTCGTTGCTGGCGGCCTTCACGGTAACGAAATTCTTTGATGCCATCACGTTGAAGATGGTCAGCGTGGGCGAGAAGACCGGTACCCTGGATCAGAGGCTGAAATATCTTGCAGATACCTACGAATTGAAGACATCGCGTTTTGTAGACATAATGGGCAAGATGATTGAGCCCATAGCCATAGTCATAACCGGCGGCATCTTCGTCTTCATCGTCATTTCCCTTATCGGTCCGGTTTACGACCTCATGTCAAAGCTTGGGGGTGGCTAGGTTGAACGATGACCTTATGACAAGGAGCGGCCGCTGCCTGAGCAAGCCTTTGTCACGAAAGGGGTTTACCCTCATCGAGATGGCCTTTGTACTCGTGATAGTCGGCATCCTTGTGGGGCTTGGCGCACAACTCCTCCCCATGCTGGTCAAGCAGAACAAACTGAAGGATGACCGGATGCTTGTCAAAGAAGTCAGGACAGCCATCATCGGGTATGCCCTGGCCACAGGAAGGTTGCCGTTTGCCAGCGCTGACATCTATGGGGCTGAAACTACTAACAGACTAAACGGCTACCTGCCCTGGGTAACGCTCGGCATCAATGGCAAGGACCCTTATCAAACCACCCTCTTCTATTCCGTTGAATCACATCTGACCTCAACGACGCCCGCCACTCTTAAAACAACAATCGGCCAGCTTATCAATGGCACAACAGTTCCGGACCTCTTCTGTGACAATGGAAACATGAAGGTGGCCTTTGTCGTTCTTTCCGGTGGAGAAAACCTGCGGGCAAACACTCCCAATGACGACACCGGGGATGGGCGTATCACAAACGGTGATAACAACCAATTCGCCTCTCCTTCTGCACTAATAAACTCAAATTATGATGATATCCTCGAGACTGTGAGCCTCACGTATCTCCATGGATTACTCCCCTAGAATAACCTAAAGAAACCAAATCGTAATTCCGAGAACATAGTAAGTGGAGAGGTTTATCCTCTACACTCGCAAATATGAGCGACTTATTGACTAAATTTATTTCCATGAAGATGGGGCCGAAAAAGGGCATTGCCGTTATCCTGGGTGAAGAGGAGCATTGCATTGCATCCTATTCCGGCACCGGGCAGAAGATCGTCCTTAAAGACATGAAGAAGGTCGATTCCACTTCATTGAAAGACATCTCTCGCAAGGCGCCCGGCATGTCCATATGCTTCTCAACCAGAGGTATCTACTCGGACGTGGGTGAGTTTTCCCGTATCAGCAAGGAGGCCACAACAGCCCATATCAGATCCACCATTGATAAGCTCGGCCTCTTCAAGGACAATTACCATATCGCCTTTGCCAAGATTCAGGATATAAACGACCTCAAGGGCAGGTATTCCTACCTGGCAATCCCTTCAAATGAATTGGCCAGGACCGACCTCATTGACGAGGACGAGGCCCTTGTGGACATGTTCTGCCCCATCGAGTCATCCATCGCCTCGGCAGTGGGTTCCATTGATAAAAACATGGTGATCATCGTCTATGAAGACACCCGTTTCATCCGGATCATCGGCGCAAAATCCGGGATCATCTATTATCTCATAACCGTTAACTATGCCGAGTCCTTCGATGCCCAGGCCGACACGGTTTCCGGCATTCGGGAAATGACCTCCATGCTGCAGAGCTCCAACCAGGAAAAG
>CAYMDG010000151.1:0-1682 GCA_964388905.1 uncultured Bacteriovoracaceae bacterium | reverse complement strand
TGCAAATTCATTCGGGATAGCAATAGAAGGCATCATCAACTCCCCCTACCCGAAATCCAAAGAGATCTTCTCATCTTTCATCATGACCATGCAGGGGGTCTTTCAAGTCTCAAAGGCTGCATACAACCACAAGGAACAGCTTGCTGAATTCAGCCTGAATTGCGAGATAAAACCATGAGGTATTATCGCCTCGCCCTGACAATCGGTATCATAAGCGCCATGCTGGTTATATCAAGCTTTACCTATTACGTACACGCCGCAAGGGAGATAGCCTTCAACCAGGCCAAGCTGGGAGCGATCCTGGCGACCTATGAGCAACGCAAACAATATGTAAAAAAGATCGAGTCCATCAAGGCATACAGCGCCAAACTGATCACCCTTTCCCACGAACGGGGTATCAACGTGGACTATGAAATCACCCTGACGGACCACGATGTAAAAAAATTGTTTTCCGAGGTTGCCTCGACCTATGCACAAGACATGTTCTTTCTTGAAAAGGCAATTGTCACCAGCACTTCATCAGGCATAACGGTCAGCATGAAAGGGTTCAAGATAGGGGGCGGGAACTGAATGAAGTTGGACAAAAACCTCATCCGGCTCTTTATGCTGCCCCTCATTGCGATTATCCTTTGCATAGCCTCCCCGTATATTTTTCGCGAAAATAAAAACATAACCATGGAGCAGCCTGAGTTCCTCACCTATGTTGATAAACTGGGCATCTTCACCCTTAAAGACGATTCCGATCTTGCAGCCAAAGACATCCGGGATGTCTTTCGCCACGAGTGGACCATGCCTTTGGATGCCCTATATGGAAACCTTCCTGTTAAGGCCGACGCCGAACCGGTCAGGGTAAGTATGATTGTTGAGGCAGGTTCTCAAAGCTATTGTATCATCAATGGAAAGAAAATGCGCCTTGGCGACAAGACACAAAGCTTTCAAATATCATCCATTGGACCGGACCAGGTGATCACTACTAACAAAAACGGTACCAGGGAGACCCTTCATGTTAAAGTTTATTAGGTATTCACTACTCACGGTTATCTGTTGCGTCTTCCTCTCTGGATGCACCACAGACAAATTGATGAAGAAAGAGGATTTCTCCATCGAAAAAGAAAAGGAAGCGGCAACACCCCTTGAGGCGGCAAAGCCTGTAGAGTCTTTTGCCCAAACAAAGGTGGCCAAGTTGAATCCATTGAAAGGCAAGACAATAACCCTTAACGCAAGCAATGCCGCCTTCACCGATGTATTTGCAGCAATTGCGGAAAGGGCGGGACTGGACCTGGTGGTTGACTCACGCCTTAAGGCGGGCACTGGCGCCGATCTATCCGAAGAAACAGCTGATGCAGCCAAAGATAAACAAACAGCCAAAGGTCCCATTATTCTACCGCCCGTATCCATTTCATTTAACAAGACGCCACTGGAAGAGGCCCTGGAGAATGTAGCATCAGCTCTGCACATTTTCTATAAGGTGGACGGACGTGCACTGTGTGTAAAGGGTACTGACTCAAGAACCTATCACCTTAATTTCCTGTCTTCCCAGAAACAGACCACCATGTCTGTGGGAGGAGATGTTATCAGCAGCTCTACAAGCAGCTCTTCTTCGGGTTCCTCAGGAAACGGTTCAAGCGATAACAGCCTGAGCGGTGAATTTTCCATCAAGGACACCATCCCTGTTGCAACCA
>CAYMDG010000150.1:0-7620 GCA_964388905.1 uncultured Bacteriovoracaceae bacterium | reverse complement strand
GCATAGTTCGCCTCCTGGTATGCAAGCCTCCCCAGGGTCACATTCTTGTACATCTCCGCCAGGATGCCCTGGGCCCATTGGTGGTTGATGAGGAGCTTGCCCTTGACCTCGGTGGCCGACGCGAATTTCATGGCGTCTTCCAGGGCCCCGCGGGCCACCCCGGTACCGATGGAGCATACGCCTGCCTTGCTCGAGGAGGCCAGGAAATCGATATGTCTCATCATGACCTCGGCAGGGGACTTGCTGGTGAACTTCTTCATGCTGTACGAGTCGATGAGAACCTGGTCATCCGGGATGAAGCAGTCTTCGAAGATGATCTCGCTGGCAGGGCACACGCGTTGTCCCATCTTGTCTTCATGCCGACCCATGGAGAAGCCCTTGGTGCCGGTTTTCACCACGAGTCCGATCATGGTCTGCGAGGGCTTTTTCAGGTCGGTATAGGCATAGAAGACCGTCCATTCGGAGACATGGCCCATTGATATGAACACCTTGCGTCCATTGACCACATACCCCCCGTCCACCCGTTTGGCCTTGCATATAACCCTGCCTCTGTCCACGAGGTCCATGTCCTCGGCGTCGGTGCCCGCAGCGGGTTCGGTGATGGCAAAGGCGATGAGTTTGGGCTCTCCCGTCCTCACGCCTTCGATCACATCCTTGAGTATCCTGTTGGTGATCCTCATGTTGAACGATGTCATGAGGCTCGTGAGGCCTAGGTACGTAACCCCCATGATATTGGCGATGCCCACGCAGGCCGATGATATCTCTTCCATGACTGGAGAAAGCGAGGGCAGGTTCATCCCTTTGCCTCCGAATATCTTCGGGACCCACATGGTGTAAAACCCCCAGTCACTCACCATCTTCATGAGATCATGGGGGAGGTAATCGGGGTCCTCGTGGGTCAGCCTGTCCAGGGCCAGCGAATTAGGCCTTACCACTTTGTCGTTGAATTTCCGTGCATACGCGACCAGTTCCCTGGTCTCCCTGACCATGGCCTTGGGAAGCCTGGGGGCATACTCCAGTCCTATGAAGGAGTTTTCGAACGTGGGAAACCTCTGCAGGAGAGATCTTGCCTCTGAGCCTGAATTCATAAAAACCTCCTTTTTCCTTTCAGTTCCTTTTCCATCCGACCACACCTCTCACATAATTTATTTAAAATCCCAACCGTGCCATGTGGAGCATGATTTTCCTCGCCCATCCCATACGCATGAGGAATGCGAAGAATCCGAAGAAGGCACTGGGGGATATGCGTTTGGATATCCACATGAGCTTTGCCGCCGCCTGCGGTACCACATACAGCTTGTCCTTCTTCACGGCATCGATCACCAGGGCGGCAATCATGTCCGGCGTCCACCTCGCATTGTCAACGCCTGTGGTTGAACACTGCCTCTGGAACTCGTCCGTGCATCTCATCTTGTCCATGAGATTCGTCTTGATGAATGTGGGGCAGGTAACCGTCACCCCGATGTTATACGGGGCCAGCTCGCTCTTGAGGGTCTCTGAAATGGAGATGACCGCTGCCTTTGTCGCATTGTACGGCGCCATTTCAGCAGATGAGAGGATGCCCGCTGCGGATGCCACATTCACGATATGTCCGCTCCCCTGTTCCTTCATCCTTGGTACAAAGGCATGGCAGCCGTACACCACACCCCAGAAATTGATGGAAACGATCCATTCCCAATCCTTTATGGGGATGTCGCCCATGAATCCGACCGAAGCGACGCCTGCGTTGTTGATGAGGATGTCCACCTTGCCCCATGCATCGAAGCAGTGGTCCGCCATCCTCATGACCTCATCGAGCTTGGATACATCACAGAGGAAAATCTCTGCCTTGCCGCCCGAGGTGATTACCATCTCTGCTGTCTGCTTGAGCCCTGCCTCGTTGATGTCTGCCAGGAGCATGGTGCACCTCTCTTTTGCCAGTGCAAGCGCCAGCCCTCTCCCTATCCCGGAGGCCGCCCCGGTGATGACCGCGGTTTTGCCGTTCAATTCTCTCTTTGCCATTATGCACCCCCTAAATTATGTTCCAAAGATAGGCGTTGGACAGGCCCCTGTCGACCGGGTTCATAGATCCGGACCCCGGCTAAAAATATTTCGGATATTTTGCGGCTTACCGGCTCCCGGCCTTGTTTCAAACCCGTCGGCAACGGCAGTTCAAGCGGCCGGATTTATAGATCCGGACGGTCCTTACCCTTTGCCTGATGCTCCTGGCGGAACTCGGAGGGTGTTTTGTCCGTATATTTTTTGAAGCAGTGGTTGAAGGTGGATTTCGAGTTGAACCCCACATCGTAACAGATGGTGAGGATATTCTTGTCTGAGTCACTGATGAGTATCTTCTTGGCCTCTTCGATCCGGTAGGAGTTTATGTAATTGCGAAAGTTGGTCTTAAGCCTCTCGTTCATGAACTGGGAAAGCTGGTGGGGGGTGATGGACATCATCTGCGCAAGGCCTTCAAGGTTTAAGTCAAAATCCTTGTAAATATCCTCGACCCCCATCAGATAGGTTAGGCGCTCGAAGACGACCTCGGTGTCCAGCCCTTTGATAAGAGACCTTTCGTACCTGTTCTTCTTGATCTCGTTCTCGATGAGCCGGTAGAAGTTGGGATACCTCATGTTGGACAGGAACATGGAGATATTTATGAGAGTTATAATGGTCCCGCCCATGAGCAGCATGGGGTCCGAGCCGAGTATAAAACCAAGGGAGAGAAGGATAATGGATACCAGTGTGGAGAAAAAGGCCCCCAGCATGATAAGGACCTGCGTCCGTATGCTTTCACTCTTGACGACACTGAGGCCCAGCCTGAACATGACCAGGAAATAGACGAAGTTGAAGGTCGCTCCTAAAGCCAGCACGAAGGTGAACCAATGGTGCAGCGGCGAGTCGATCAGCCGGGCCAGGTATTGTTTTTTCAGATCCAGGGGCAGGATCTGGAAGAGGGTTTCGCAGATCAGCGCCAGTGCTGCAGGGACGAATTGTATCTTCAGCCTGACAGAAACAGCCTTTTCCGGATTCAGCAGGATAGAGTGATACAGATAATTTGCAGGGCCGATAAAGAAAATCGCGGACAGGGTAAGAAAGGAGGCAAGGGGGTATTCCCTGAGGACATTGAGCACCTTCAGCACGACAAACAGCTGAATGATGCTGTTCCCCAGAAAAACCAGGAAGTTGAGATAGTTCGACTGGTCCAAGTCCTTCCTGCAGAGTTGGGCAATGGCAAAAACAAGGGATAGCCCGGCGCCGAAGGTGACTATCTCCACCATCATTCTCAAGACGATATCAGGCAAGAGAACTCCTTACCACAAAAGTCATTTCATCTCAGGAGCCGATCTTAAGTTGTAATTTCTGATGGTTGAACAATACATTACCTGATACCGTTCTACAACATGCAAAAACTGGAGGACCCCTCCCCCTGATCATCACCTGTAAGGGGAGAGGAAACTCCACGGTATGTGCACTGATCCGATTGCATGTATCATGCAAGAGAATAAAAAAGTTTTTATGCATGATGATCCCTGGGTAGTATGATACATAAAAGCCAGGAATAACTGGTCCCCTCTCCCCTCGCGGGAGAGGGACTTCAAAGAGGGGTCCATTAAAATAATATTGAAATCACCATGCCGAAAATAACCTTTCTCCCCAGCGATAAAACCATAGACGTCCCTTCCGGCACGATGCTTTCCGATGCTGCACTCGTGGCAGGGGTCATGATCGACCTTCCCTGCGGGGGAAAAGGCACCTGTGGGAAATGCCTGGTCCGGGTGGACCAGGGCACCATCTCGGAAAAACCAGGCATTGCACCTGACGACAGAGAAAAGGAACCCGGGTTTGTCATTGCCTGTCAGTCGGCAGCTACCGTCGATGTCACCATCTGCATCCCTGATCAATCCGCCGGCGCGGCGCATGGGATTATTGATGACATTATTGATCCCACCTGCGAACATTTTTCTGCATTGTCCCTCCTTTGCCCCCTCACGAAGCAGGTCAGTCTGTCCATCCCCAAACCCGGCCGGGAAGACGGCCTGTCGGACCTTGACAGGGTTGATGGCAGCCTCAATGCACTTTTCCCGGATCAGGACATCACCTATTCCCTGTCGGTCATCCGGCAACTTGCAGATGCCCTGCGGGAACAGGACGGCCTGGTGACGCTGACCATAACCGCGGATGACTGCCGGATACAGGTCATTGACATCATAAGTGGTGACAAGGCTCCCCTGAACCTTGGGATAGCCGTTGATCTGGGGACCACCACCATCTCCGTGCAGCTCATCAACCTGGATAGCGGCAAGGTGGTATCGACCAGAAACGGATACAACGACCAGATCCACTGCGGGCTCGATGTCATAAGCAGGATCAATTACGCAGCCACCAGGGAAAGGCTCGACGACCTGCGCTCGCGTGCAGTGCATTCCGTGAACCGTCTTATTAAAGAAACCACCACGGATTCCCAAACCAGGAAGGAATCAATCACCTGCTGCCGCATATCAGGCAATACCATCATGACGCATCTGTTCCTGGGGCTCAAACCGGAATACCTGCGGCTGGAGCCCTATACGCCCACTGTGCTGCACACAGCACCGCTACAGGCCATGGAACTGGGGCTTGACATTCACGCGCAGGCCTTTGTCACCCTGTCTCCCTGTGTGGGGAGCTATGTGGGCGGGGACATCACGGCTGGCATCCTCACCACCGACATTGCGAAGAATACCGAGGGTGTCAGCCTCTTCATGGATATCGGCACCAATGGCGAGATCGTGGTGGGCAACAAGGATTTTCTCATGACCTGCGCATGTTCCGCAGGGCCGGCGTTTGAAGGCGGAGGCATTGATTGCGGCATGCGGGCAACCACCGGCGCCATTGACTCGGTTACCATTGACCCGGATACCGGTCACGCCCGGTACACCACCATCGGCACAGGCAGGCCGTCGGGCATTTGCGGGTCCGGCATGATTGACCTGATCGCCGGGCTCTTCCTGACCGGTTGGATCGACCCTTCAGGAAAATTCGACCGTTTGCGGCCTTGCCCGTTCATACACATCAACGGCAGGCGGGCTTATTACACCCTGGCTGAAGCCCAGGACTCCTGCAGCGGCAGAGCCATCATGCTGAGCGAAAACGACATCGACAATCTCATGCGTGCCAAGGCCGCCATCTATTCAGCCGCCTCTTTGCTGCTCAAGCAGATGGGGATCACCTTTCACGACATCTCAACGTTTTATGTAGCAGGCGGATTCGGCAGGTTCCTCAACCTTGAAAATGCCATGGTCATAGGCCTGCTCCCGGAAATGCCGGTTGAGAAGTTCCATTACCTCGGCAATGCCTCACTTCTGGGGTCTGGCCTTTGCCTCCTCTCCAAGGAATTCAGAGATGCCCAGCTGGCTCTAACCAAGCGGATGACTTATATCGATCTGAGCGCCTACCCGGGGTATATGGACCAGTATATGGCTGCGCTTTTCCTGCCGCACACGGACCAGCATCTTTTTCCGGGCGTGTTGAAGAGGGTTAGGTACTGAGCCGGTTGCAGTATAAAATAAGCAGAATTCAATAAAAGGTGTCATTCCTGCGGAGGCGGGAATCCAGAAATTCATGAAAAAACTGGATTCCCACCTCCGCAGGAATGACGTCCTGTAAATCTTGCAATTGGCTCTCCTGAATATCCTTAAAACACCAGAACATGATAAGCCCACGGCTCCAGGTCCACATACAGGCCTATATCCGCCATCTCATTGCCCGAGCGCTCATAGACCTCATTGTTCATGATGTCGGTCATCTTCACCGTCATGCCAGCAAGGTTTACACCGGTCAGGTGAACCCGGGCCTGGGAGCGCATGCCTGAAAGGTTCACCACAATCAGGCAGATCTCCTGATCCTTTTGCCAGCACCATGAGGCCATATTCATCCAGCTCGTATTTTCGGGCCACCCGGAAAGGGTGCAGAGCCCCCACCTTCCCTGGCGAATTGTCTGTAAATTCATGACTTCCATCAGCCTGCCATAAAAGGCCTTCAGGTCATAGTCAACGCCCTCATCTGGCCTTCGTTTCAGAAAAACCGGGAGCTTGGCCTTCCTCCCCTCGAACTGGCCTTCATGAAAGAGCTTTGCCCCGGACAGCGTTGCAAAGACCACGGCTGCAGAGCGCGCCTTCTCCTTGGAAAAAACCCAGGCCGCCCTCGGCTCGTCGTGGTTCTCGATAAAACGGATCAGCCTTGCCTGGTATGCCGGTTCAGCCAGGAGGTGAAGCCTCACGCCTTCTGCGGTATCAAAAACAAGCCGGTCATAGAGGCGCTTGTCATAGCAGTAGTCGAAGCCCAGCTGCAGCAACTCCCATTCCAGGTCCCAGTAGGTCTCTGCGATAAACACCGTGTCCGGATGTTTCTTTTTTACAGCACTGATCACCTCTAGCCAGTATTCGGCCTTTGGTTTAACCCCTGCCTTTTCTCCCCATGTCCTTGCATATACATCACTCAACAGGAGCATGGCCATGTCGCACCGCATTCCATCACATTGTTCTGCAATGGATAACGCCGTCTTAATGGATTCGTTGCGAAGGCCCTTGGAGAATGCATTGAGCTGGAGCACATCCTGCCAAGCCGGGAAGTACGGGTCCCTTCCGCAGGCAAAGACCTTTCCGTCGACATCCATGAAGGATTCAGGCTCGTTTTCTAGGTCTCCAGAATCGCCCCGGATGAAATACTCCGGGTATTCTCTGACCCAGGGGTGATCCGGTGCCACGTGGTTCGGCACGTAATCAAGGATGAGGCTCATGCCCCGCTTTGCAAGCTCCTTGCGCGCGGTTGCAAGTCCGCCTGCCCCGCCCAGACGTTCATCCACCTCATACCTGCGGATGCAATAAGCAGATCCGATCATATCCGCAGGCGTATACCCCGGGAGAACCCTTTTGAATTCTTCTTGAAGAACAGCATTTTCCATTGCAATACCAATGCCTATCGGGCTCCGCTCCCAGACACCCATGAACCAGACCGCATCCATGGAAAGCTCCGCAATGGCATTCCAGGCTTCCTTCGGAACGTTAGCAAGCGTCACGACAGTCCCGGCTGACTTGCTGAGTTCCTCAATCCAAACCCAAGTATTGATCTCATAGATCCTGGGATGGTTCGATCTGTTTTTCATACCTTATCCTCCATGGTTGACAAGCTCATGGATCACAAAAAAGATTGCTGCACCAATCATTGCAGAGAATTGAGCCTTCTGGCGATCTGATTGCGGCCTTTCTCCGTGAGACCATCAACAGCAAGCCCCTGCTGGTATATAGCAATGGCTTCCCTCTTCTTTCCGCGGTTTTCAAGGATCTCACCCATGAGCAGGTATGCATCTGCAAATGACCGGTCTGAACCCATCACTTGTCTGAGCACCTCTAACGCCCCGTCCCAATTGCCGTCTTTCTTCAGGAGAGAGGCCAGCCAGTATCCATATTCCGTTTCTGGCTGCATCTGGTAGGCCTTCCGGGCCCAGGCAACAGCCTCGGCCAGTCTTTCCTTTGCAAGTAATATGCTCAGGTTATAGGCTGCTGAGGCCATGAACGGGTCGTTATTCAGGGCGATCCTCAAACTCTCTTCAGCCGTCTTCGAGTCGCCCTGGTCAATCTTGATAAGACCCTTCTGATAATT
>CAYMDG010000149.1:0-7642 GCA_964388905.1 uncultured Bacteriovoracaceae bacterium | reverse complement strand
ATCCGGCCCCGGCCATGACAAAGGCCACGGCAGTGGATATGTTAAAGGTAGAGGCACCGTCTCCGCCGGTACCGCATGTGTCTACAACCATGTCACACCCGGTTTTCACCGGCAACGCCCTGCCCCGCATGACACGGGCCGCTGTCTCGATCTCCCCGGGGGTCTCCCCCTTGATCCGTAGCGCGGTGAGAAACCCACCTATCTGCACATCATTGACCTGGCCGGACATGATCAGATCAAATGCGTGCTCCATCTCTGCAGGATCCAGGTGCTGTCCTGAAATCAGCTTTTCAAAAGACGCCTTCATAAGGGCCTCCTTGCTAATGATATGAATCTCTCCAAGATCTGCTCTCCAAAATCGGTGGCAATGGATTCGGGGTGGAACTGGACCCCGAAAATCGGCATATCTTCATGGAAGATGGCCATGATCTCGCCATCGTCAAAGGCCCTGGCGCTCACCAGGAAGCCTTTTGGAAGGCTGGACTCGTCTATGGCCAGCGAGTGGTACCTGACAGCCAGAAAATTGTCAGGGATTCCATCGAACAGGCCCAGACCGTTATGGGCGATCCGGGAGAGCTTCCCGTGCATGACCTTCTTTGCATAGACTATCTTGCCGCCAAAGGCCTGTGCAATACACTGATGGCCGAGGCATACACCTAAAATAGGAATGGTGCCGGCAAGGTTTTTGATCAGGTCCAGGGAAACCCCGGCATTATCAGGGGTGCCGGGGCCCGGCGAGATGATGATTGCAGACGGGTCAAGCAACCTTACCCCACCCAAGTCTATGGCGTTGTTCCGTCTGACCACCACCTCCTCGCCGCGTGCCGCTATGGCCTGCACCAGGTTGTAGGTAAATGAATCAAAGTTGTCGATCATGAGTATCATTTCGTCCCTCCCAATGCCGTCTGAAGGGCCTTCAGTTTGTTGTCTATCTCCTTGAGTTCCCGTTCAGGCACGGAATCCCACACGATTCCGGCGCCTGCCTGGAGGTATGTCTTGTCATCCCGGGAAAATATTGTCCGGATAATGATACCGGTGTCCATGTTGCCGTTGTATGAAAGGTAGCCCACAGCACCGGCATAGGGGCCCCGGCACCTCGCTTCCAGCTCATCGATGATCTCCATGGCCCTTACCTTTGGCGCCCCTGAAACAGTGCCAGCAGGGAAGCAGGCCTTCAGGACGTCGATGGCATCCACGCCCTTACGCCGCAAACCCTCGACGCACGAGACGATGTGCATCACATGCGAATAGAGCTTCACCTTTTCCCGGGCCACCACCTTGACCGTGCCGGGGATACAGACCCGGCCCAGGTCGTTCCGTGCAAGGTCCAGCAGCATGAGGTGCTCTGCGCGCTCCTTCTCGTCGTTCAAAAGGTCCTGCGCCAGAAAATCGTCTTCCGGTGTGCTTTTGCCCCTGGGCCTTGTGCCGGCAATGGGGACCGTGGTAATCGTCTCGCCCTGGAGCCTCACCATCTCTTCAGGGGATGAACCGATCAGGGTAACATCTGCAATCCTGATGAAGAAAAGATATGGCGATGGGTTGATGCGCCTGAGTCTGCGGTAGATGTCAAACGGGTCGCCTTCAAGGTCGATCCTTACCCGCCGTGAAAGCACCACCTGCATGATGTCGCCCTTGTGCAGATAATCCTTTGCCTTAAGCACTGCAGCGGTGAACTCATCATCACCAGGTGATACCTCCTGCACGCCCCGGATGCCTGGTATCTGCGGCCTGACATTGACGCTGTTTGAATAGAGTGCGTCCTCTATCTCGGAAAATCTTTTTTTTGCAAGGGCAGTTGCCTCCTCATCGGTAATGGAAGGCACCGGAATCACCTGAAGGAGCTTGAGGTCCTGTTTCAGGTGATCAAAGACTAAGAGGGTGCTCACCCTGCCCAGCAGTGCATCAGGAAACCCGGATGGCAGGTGCGGCCGTGGCAACGCCTCCACTCCCCTGATCATGTCATAACCTATGTAGCCCACATACCCGCCAATGAAGGGAGGAAGACCGTTTTGGTCAAAGCAAAGCGGGTTTGAAATCCTGGGGACTTTTGCCCATGGGTCTTTCTCCCCTTCCTCAACCGCTACAACCCCTCCATGGTCAAACCGGCCGACAAAGCTGTAGGCTACCGGTACGGATTCCAACAGAAATCCCTGGGACTCTCCAACAAGGGCCTTGTAGGCGCCAACCGGAGTAACAGTGTCGCAGGCCATGCTATGCATAACCAAAACCCCTTGGTCAAAAACGTCTCTGATTATATTCAATCGGTCCGGCATAATTTTCTCCAAAGTATAAAAAAAAGCGGCAAGCTTTCTGGAAGCTTGCCGCTTTGACATGTGGCTTAACGTAAGCCCTAAGACAAACCTCCGTACATAACTATATTCTTGGCGCGCCACCACCACCCATTAGTCTTCAGCATCAGATTCTTTCTCATCATGATGTTTCTATATATAGAAACATATCGGTTGTCAACCCTTTCTTCTTAAGAGAAGAAAATTAAAAGGAGACTTGATTTTTCGAGTAGTTGGAGATATCATAATAAGTGTTCGCAAAACCTTTTACTACCATCATCTCCACACACAAGGGGGCACTATGAACGACAACATCATCTCCCTAGACCGTCATATCATGGATGAGCAGCGCAGGTCCGGGGGCAAAGGCGATTTCAGCTCAATCCTAAGCCAGATCATCTTCGCCGCCAAGGTAGTGGCTGCACAGGTTGCCCATGCAGGGCTCGTGGAGGACATCCTCGGGAGGACCGGCAAGACCAACATCCAGGGTGAAGAGGTTCAGAAACTTGACGTATTTGCCAACAAGGTCTTCATTAATGCCCTGAACTACATCGGCAAGGTGTGCGTCATGGCCTCGGAAGAGGAACCGGACATGATCAAAATACCCGATAACTACCCCAAGGGCGACTACGTGGTGATGTTCGACCCCCTGGACGGGTCCACCAACATCGATGTGAATGTGTCCATCGGCACTATCTTCGGCATCTACAAGCGGGTTACGGGCGGGGGCGACGGGACATTGGAAGATTGTCTCCAGAAGGGCCATAAACTCTTCGGCGCCGGGTACATCATCTACAGTTCAAGCACCATACTGGTCTATTCCACCGGCAACGGGGTCAACGGTTTCAGCCTTGACCCGAGCGTGGGCGAGTTCATCCTGTCACACCCCAACATCACCATGCCCAAGCGCGGGAAGATCTACAGCACAAACGAGGGCAACACCACCTACTGGAAGCCAGGCACCAGGGAATATATCGACTACCTTAAATCCAATAAAAACACCCTGAAGAAGCCCTATTCAACCCGCTATATCGGCTCGCTCGTGGCGGACTTCCACCGGAATCTCCTCAAAGGGGGCATCTTCCTCTACCCGGAAGACACCAATGACCCCAAGAAACCCACAGGCAAACTCAGGCTCCTCTACGAGGCCAACCCGCTGGCATTCATAGCCGAGCAGGCAGGCGGCTATGCATCAACGGGGTACGAGCCCATCCTGGGCATCCAGCCCACAGGACTCCACCAGCGGGTACCGCTCATCATCGGCTCCAAGGACGATGTCCTGGAATACGAACAGTTCGCAAAGAAGAATAACTAAAGGCAAACTTGCCCGGTTATCTCATAATTCGAGGAGGCATAACATGGCGAATTCGAAAGACTTCAACAAGGCGTTAGAAATAGGTCGTCCACCCAACATCGTCAAGCTCTTCCCCAACTCCAAGGCCCTTATTGTGAGCGGCAAGGTGGTTGACCGGGCCATGATAAAAAAGGGCAAGGCCATGACCATTGCGGCAAACGGCCGCAACAGCATCGTCATCAAAGGGGTTCTGCAGGCGGCCCAGAGGGCCAATGCGGCGGTCATCCTCGAGATCGCCAAGTCCGAGTCCTCCTATTGCCTTATAAGCATGTGGAACCTAGCCCGTTATGTGGACAGCATTTGTAACGAGCTCGGCATCACGGTCCCTATAGCCATCCATGCCGACCATTTCGGACTCAAGAAGCAGCCCGAGGTGGGAAAGGCCAAGGTGGATATCCCCTCCATATTCGATGCGGGGATCACCTCCATTGCCATTGATGCATCCCACATGGTGGATGAGGAAAACCTGCTGGCCAACATTGAGCTTAACAAGTATATCCCCTCCTGGGCCGGCTACGAGACCGAGGTGGGTGAGATCAAGGGCAAGGAGGGATTATCAACCCCGGAAGAAGCCTTGTTCCTTATCCAGGGCCTGAATGCCAATGGCATTTTCCCGGACTTGATCGCGCTCAACAACGGGACAACCCATGGCATCGAGGCCTCTGACTCGGGCATAGACGTGGAACTTACCAAGCGCATCCATGAGCCGCTTGCAAAATACGGCATCTCCGGCGCCCAGCATGGAACATCCGGCAACAGCTATGAACGGCTCAAACGCATTGCCACCGAGACACGCACCACCAAAGCCAATGTGGCCACTGCGTTACAGATGATCTCCTGGGGACTCAAGGTCAATGAGTTCGGAAACGCCTTCATGGATGATCAGAAAAACTTTGTCAAACTGCCGAATGAGGGGGTTACGGATGAGCTGTGGGCCGAGATGGTGGCCTATGCCCAGGGCAAGTCCCTCAAGGCAGGCGACTACAAGAACCTGAACCTGCCCTTTGAAAACAAACTGCTCGCCCAGCCGAGAGAGATCCGAGAGCGCATGGCCAAGGGCGTGGAAGACTTTGTCTATGACATGCTGGTGAATTGTTTCAATGCTGCAGACACCGCACCTCTAGCCATTGAAGCCATCCTCGAGAAGGGCTCCTATGACCTGGGACCAAAGGTAAACCGCATCGAAGACCCTAAGGAGTGGACGAAAGAAAAGATCATGGCCCGAGGCCAGGCCTTGCATAAGAAAGGGGAAGGGACGGGTAATTACGACGATTGAGAAGGCATCATGGCCCTTGACGGGCCTTAATTTGTATGGCATGAGGGCTCTGCTCTCATTTGAAAATCAGGAAGGTACTAATGGCACGAGTCACCGTTGAAGACTGTCTTGAAAAGGTAAACGATCGCTTTTCTTTAGCCGTAGCTGCATCCAAGCGCACCAAGCAGCTCATGAAGGGGTCCAATCCCTTAAGCAGACGCAAGGACAACAAATTTGTGGTCACGGCACTGCGCGAATTGGCTGAGGGGAAGATCACGCTGCACGAACGTACATGACAAAGAGGGATTACTACGAGATCCTCGGAGTATCGAAGGCAGCGACCGCCGATGAGATAAAGAAGTCCTACCGTCAGCTTGCACTGAAATACCATCCGGACCGCAACCCTGGCGATCATGAGGCTGAATCGCGTTTCAAGGAGGCAGCCGAGGCCTACGAGGTGCTCCACGATACTGAAAAGAGACGCCTGTACGACCAGTATGGGCATGAAGGCCTCTCGCGGACCAACTTCCACGAATTCACCAGTTTTGACGACATCTTCAGCAGTTTCTCGGATGTCTTCGGCGACATGTTCGGTTTCCCAGGGGGCAGAGGTGGCCGCAGGCGTCCCACCAAGGGAGCAGACCTCAGGTATGACACCACCATAACCCTGGAACAGGCTGCAACAGGTACCGAGATCGAGTTGGACATCCCCAAGACTGAAATCTGCGAAGAGTGCAAGGGCAGCGGGGCCGAGGCAGGGACATCTCCCGAGCGATGCTCCACCTGTGGAGGCAAGGGCCAGGTGAACAGGACCCAGGGCTTCTTCACCATCAGCACCACCTGCCCTTCCTGCAGGGGGGCCGGCCAGGTAATCAAAAAGCCATGTAAACCCTGCAGGGGAAGCGGCCACGTCACCAAAAGGAAGCACCTCAAGGTCAAGATCCCTGCCGGTGTTGATACAGGGGCCACCATGCGAGTCCCTGGAGAAGGCGAGCTTGGAGAACTTGGCGGGCCTCCCGGAGACCTGTATGTCTTCATCAACCTCAAACAGCATGAGACCTTTGTAAGACAGGGCGATGACCTCTATATCGAAATGCCCATCAGCTTTGTGCAGGCATCCCTTGGTACCAGCATAAAGGTCCCGACCTTAGACGGCGAGACTGACCTGGACATCAAACCCGGCACCCAGCCCAACGAGATCTACACGGTCAAAGACAAGGGGATAAAACACCTGAGACACTCGGGCCATGGCTCACTCCATGTGGGCATCAGGGTGGAGATCCCCAAAAAGCTCACCAAGGAGCAGGAAGAACTCCTGCGCAAGTTCGCCGAGATCATGGGTGATGAGGTGAAGGACCCCAAGAACAAGAAAAAATTGTTCGGACGGTTCTAATCCGGATTCTTCTTTCAAGAAGCGTAAAATCCTTTTTCCGTTAAAATCCTTCATCCCGCAGCCTTTGTGGAATGCTGATTTTCAAGATTCTTCAGGGCTACGAAATGAAGGATTTTAACGGACCTATTTAAAGAACAATTCCATACTTATCACTCATACCGCAGCGCATCGATGGGGTTCAGAAGCGAGGCCTTGTAGGCCGGGTAGAACCCGAAAAACACCCCGATAAACCCTGAAAACCCGAATGCCAGAAGGACTGCCAGCGGAGAGACTACGGTGGGCCACTCGGCAAACTTCGAGATGATGGCAGCGGTAATGGTGCCTACGATTATCCCTATAATGCCGCCAATAAGCGAAAGCGTTATGGCCTCGATGATGAACTGGAACCGGATGTCTTTTGCCTTGGCACCCACGGCCATGCGGATGCCGATCTCCCTTGTCCGCTCCGTCACTGACACGAGCATGATATTCATGATGCCGATACCCCCGACCACGAGCGAGACAGAGGCAATGGCGCCGAGCAGCAGGGTCATGACCGTCGTGAACTGCTGGGCCATCTGGAGCATCTGGGTGAGGTTGCGGACCGTGAAGTCCTGATCACGGTTCGGCCCGATGTGATGCCGCTGCATCAGAAGATCGGTAACCTGTGTTTCCGCATCCGGCAATGCTTCAGTACTCACTGCCTTGACCATAATGGAACGGACCATGCCTGGAAAGGCGGTACCGATAATCTTTTTCTGGGCCGTAGTGACAGGGATATAGACCACGTCATCCTGGTCCTGACCCCCGAGAGACTGTCCCTTCTCTTCAAGGACCCCGATGACCGTGAAGGGGACATTCTTGACCCGGATGATCTTCCCGAGCGGGTCTTCGTTTCCGAAGAGATTCTCCACCACTGTCTGTCCGATGATGCTGACCTTGGTGGCGTTGCGCACATCCTGATCCGAGAAATTTCTCCCCTCCACCAACGTACAGTCCCGGACATCCAGAATGCCAGGTACAGTTCCGGTGATACCCGTGGCCCAGTTCTGGTTTCCGTAGACAATCTGGCCCGAACCGTTCAGGATAGGGGCCACGATCTGAACCGCCGGGCATTCAGCTTCGATCGCTTCTGCATCCCCCATGGTAAGGGTCGACTGCGAGCCGCTCCCCATGCGCAGTCCGCCCTGGGTGGAGCTGCCGGGGACAACCATGATGAGATTGCTCCCCACGCTGGCCACCTGCTGTGAGATTTTCCTGCTTGCGCCGGTCCCCACGGCAAGCATGGCAATGACGGCCCCCACGCCGATGATGATCCCCAGCATGGTGAGCGAAGAACGCATCTGTTTCACCACACAAGCCCTGAGTGATAT
>CAYMDG010000148.1:0-7716 GCA_964388905.1 uncultured Bacteriovoracaceae bacterium | reverse complement strand
AAACGATTATGATAGAGAAACTGAGAGGTTACTTGCTATGACGGCAAAAGAACTCATGAAGGCAGGCCGTCTTTCCGAAGCCCGCATGGTCTTGATCGAGGAGGTTAAATCGAAGCCCTCGGATGTGGGCGCCAGGACAGTCCTGTTCCAGGTGCTTTCACTGCTCGGCGAGTGGGATAAGGCACTGCGCCATCTCGACATGATCTCCACCCAGGACCCGCATCGCGCTATCGGTGTCCATGCCTATCTGAACAACGTGAAGGCCGAGCAGGAAAGGGTCAAGGTTCTGCAGGGCTCACAACTGCCCTCGGTCATGCCGGAGCCGCCTGTGTATATGCCGGATTATCTGGATTACCTCGATGCCCTCCGCTCAGGCAGATTCGATGACGCCCGGGCCAAGCTCGCCCTAGTCGATGAGGCGCGGCCGGCAGTCCTTGGAACCATCAACGGAAAACCCTTCGGGGGCATGAGCGACACCGATGCCCGGCTTTTCGCATTCCTGGAAGTCTTTGTACACGAGCGTTATGTGTGGATACCCATCGAGGCCATACGGGAGCTCATCGTCCACGAGCCCAGGGACTCGTTCGACCTCATCTGGGCTACCGCGAGCATCACCACCTGGGAGGGGCTGTCCATGAACTGTTCCATGCCCGTGACCTACCCCGGGACAACCGATGCGCCCGACGAGCAGCTCAAGCTCGGAAGGCTCACGGACTGGGCCCCGCTGGGAGGCGGTCTGTCGAAAGGCATCGGGCAACATGTGTATGCCATAGGCGATTCGGATGTGTCCATCCTCGAAATCCGGTCAATCAATTTCGAGTTTGCAGGTGCATAACCATGGGAAAGGCCATGTTTGACTTGGATGCCATCCTTGCCCCCATCCCGGGGGACAATCCTGCAGGCGAGGACCTTCGGTACACGGACGTCTACGAGCGCATCAAGGAGGCGAGACGCGCCGACGACATGCTCAACCAGGGTGACTGGCAGCGCGAGATCAAGCGGTCCGACTGGGGGACCGTCATCGATGTTGCAAGTGAGGCTCTGGGCGGCAGGACCAAGGACATCCAGATCGCGGTCTGGCTCATGGAGGGGCTCATCAGGAAACAGGGTTTTGCGGGTCTGAACGCAGGCCTGGCCATCCTGGACAGTTTCATCCGCGATTTCTGGGACCATGTCTACCCCTTGGCCGAAGACGGCGACCTGGAATACCGGGCAGGCCCTCTGGAATTTCTCAACGACAAGGTTGCGCTTACTATTCGGGAAATACCCCTGACCGACGAGAAGGCATCAGAGGGCTTTTCCTGGAACAGGTGGCAGGAATCGCGCCAGGTGGGCTATGAGAAAGACACCAAGAACCAGTGGGGCGATGTGGATGACAACAAGCTGCGCGCCAGACAGGATCAGATCGACGAGGGTAGGATCCCGGCGGAAACATTTGACGCGGCCGTTGCCAAGTCTTCAAAGGGATTTTACTCCAAGCTGGCCGATGACATTGATGCGTGTATGGCGACCTATGAAAGGCTCGATGCCGTGGTGGACGAGAAGTTCGGCCGCGATGCGCCCAGGCTTTCCGACCTGCAGAAGGCCTGTGAGGACTGTCAGCGTGTCGTAAACACCATCCTGAAGGACAGGGGAGGGCGCGACATCCCGGCGCCTGCCCCGGCAGCGGAACCTGCAGCCGCGCCCGAACCGGGAAAGTCCAAGAAAGGAAAGGCCGCAAAGGCTGCACAGCAGGAGGAGAAGATGGCAACCGACCCCGTCCGGCAGGCCCCGGCCCAGGCCCCTGTGTTCGTTGCCCCGAGCGTGCAGTACACCGACCAGGCATCCTACGAGGATGCCCTGTGGCAGACCGCACAGGATACCCTGGCGTCTTCGGGCATCAATCCTGCGCTGACCCAGCTGCTTGGCGCCTCGGGAAGCGCGCTGTCCGCAAGGCAGAAGAACCGCTACCGGCTCATGATGGCAAAACTCGCGCTTCAGGCCGAGAGGCCGGATATCGCCCGGCCCATTGTGGAAGAGCTCTATACGCTCTTGGGTGAGCTCAATCTCGAGAAGTGGGAATCACCGTTATGGATTGCAGAGGTGATCGAGGCATACTACCAGTGTCTTACCTCTGCCGGCGCATCGGAAGAAGACCGTTCAAATGCAGAAAATGTACTTTTTCCAAAGCTGTGTTCTTTGGACATAACCAAGGCGCTTGCATATAAGAAAGGAGGGTAACACATGGCCAAAAAGGAGAGTTTGCAGCATACCCTCGACAGGGTGAGGGCACCCCGCGTCCAGATCACCTATGACGTGGAGATCGGCGACTCCATCGAGATGAAGGAGATCCCGTTCGTGGTCGGGGTACTGGGGGACTTTTCCGGCAAGCCGGACGAGCCGCTGCCAAAGCTGAAGGAAAGGAAATTCATCGAGATAGACCGCGACAACTTCAACAAGGTGCTCGAGGGCATGAAGCCCAGGGTGGCCTACCGCGTGGACAACAAGCTCACGAACGACGGGAGTCAGCTCGCCGTGGACCTGCGCTTCAAATCCATGGACGACTTCCACCCTGAGCGCGTTGCCGAGCAGGTTGAGCCGCTGCGGAAACTGGTTGAAGCGAGGAAGAGGCTGTCGGATCTCCTGAGCAAGCTCGATGGGAACGACAAGCTGGACGAGATCCTCCAGGATGTCATCTCCAGCACGGACTCATTGAAAAAGCTCGGGGATGAGGCCGGGGTAAAGCCCGAAGACAAGAAAGAATAAGGGGGGGAGGCCGATGGCCGAGAAAGACCAGCAGAAAGAACAAGCAAAAGGTGAAGTCGTCCAGGAAGAGAAAAGCCTCCTGGACCAGATCATAGACCAGGGCAGATTGGCCCGCGACGAGAGCCAGCGCTCGCGCGCCAAGGACCTCATCAGCGAGTTCGTCAGCCAGATTACGGCCGGCGCCATGGCTGTCTCCAAGGACACCGAGGCCATGATCAACGCCCGCATCGCCCAGATAGACAAGCTTCTCTCCGACCAGCTCAACGAGGTCATGCACCATGCGGACTTCCAGAAGCTCGAGGCGTCGTGGAGAGGCCTGTCCTACCTGGTGAACCAGAGCGAGACGGGTGAGACGCTCAAGGTCAGGGTCATGAACGCCACCAAGGGCGAGCTGTTGAAAGACATGGAAAAGGCCCCCGAGTTCGACCAGTCGACCCTGTTCAAGAAGATCTACGAAGAGGAGTTCGGCATGTTCGGCGGTGCCTCCTACGGGGCCCTGATCGGCGACTACGAATTCGGCAACCACCCCCAGGACCTCTCTCTGCTGGAGAAGGTCTCCCAGGTGGCGGCTGCCGCCCATGCGCCTTTCATATCCGCCGCATCGCCCAAGATGTTCAACCTGGACAGCTATACCGACCTGGGCCAGCCCCGTGACCTGGCAAAGATCTTCCAGAGTGTGGAATACGCCAAGTGGAAGTCCTTCAGGGATTCCGAAGATTCGCGCTACGTGGCGCTGGCCCTGCCGCACGTGCTGTCGCGTCTGCCCTACGGTTCGTCGAACGTCCCGGTGGAGGCCTTCAACTTCGAAGAGGACGTCACCGGCACCGAGCACGACAAGTACCTGTGGGGCAACGCGGCCTACGCCCTGGGCAGCCGCCTGACCGATTCCTTTGCCAAGTTCCACTGGACGGCCGCCATCCGTGGCGTGGAGGGCGGGGGCCTGGTGCAGGGACTGCCCGTGCACACCTTCAAGACCGACGAGGGCGACGTGGCGCTCAAGTGCCCCACCGAGATCGCCATCACCGACCGCAGGGAGAAGGAGCTCGCCGACCTGGGCTTCATCCCGCTGGTGCACTGCAAGGGCACCGACTACGCAGCCTTTTTCAGCACCCAGACGGCCAACAAGGCCAAGGCATTCGACACGGATGCGGCCAATGCCAATGCAAAGCTTTCCTCGCAGCTCCAGTACATCCTGGCGGTTTCCCGCTTCGCCCACTACCTGAAGTCCATCATGCGTGACAAGATCGGCAGCTTCATGACCCGCCAGAACGCCCAGGACTTCCTGAATCGCTGGATCACCAATTATGTGCTCCTGGATGACAATGCCGGCCAGGAGATGAAGGCAAAATATCCTTTGCGGGAAGCTCGCGTCGATGTCACCGAGATACCGGGCAAGCCGGGCGCCTACCGGGCCGTGGCCTTCCTCAAGCCGCATTACCAGCTCGACGAGCTGACCGTGTCCCTGCGCCTGGTGGCCAATCTTCCGCCCCCGGCCAAAGGGTAATGGTCCGATAGGCGTATGAAATAAAACAACCGAATAAACATTAAGTAGGAGGTATATTTATGGCATCTGATATGTTTTTGAAAATAGACGGCATCAAAGGGGAGAGCACGGATGCGGACCATAAAGACTGGATGGAGATCGATTCCTATTCCTGGGGCGTTAGCCAGCAAGCGTCGGCTGTCGTCAGCACTGCCGGCGGCGGGACGGTCGGCCGCGCCAACTTCGGCGACCTGTCCGTTTCGAAAATGCTGGACAGCGCCTCACCGCTCATCGCCCAGGCCTGCGTATCAGGCCAGCATATCAAGGAGATAATCGTTGAGCTCTTTCGCTCTGCCGGCGATAAAAGGGTCAAGTACTGGGAATACAAGATGGAAGACAGCATAATAAGTTCGGTGTCGGTCGGTGGCGGGGCAGGCGGTCTTCCGTCTGAGTCCATTACCTTCAATTATGCCAAGATCACCTGGACCTATACCAAGCAGGAACGCGCCGGTGGCGGCGGCGGCGGTAATGTGCCCGGCGGCTGGGACCTGAAGACGAACAAGAAGGTCTAGATAAGCCCTTAGATGGACGACAACCAGGGGAATATACGGGCCTCGCTGCTGGACAGGCTCATTGATCAGGAGCCGGAGGTTTCATTCGAGCCTGTCCAGTACCGTCTCCTTGACATGCGCCAGATTAAGGCCTTTGTCATCCGCGACCTGGAGACCCTCCTGAATACGCGGCGTACCATCTATCCGCCTTCTGCCGAATTCATTGAGCTGGGCAAGTCGGTGCTGGTCTACGGGCTTCAGGACTTCACTTCGCAGAGCACCAAGAGCACGGTCTTGAGGAAAGCACTGCGGCAGGATATCGAACGCACCATAGCCCGCTTTGAGCCGCGGCTCAAAAATGTCAAGATCCGTCTCGATAGCGATTCCAGCGGCAACAGCCTCAGGTTCAGGATCAATGCGCTACTGGTGATCGAGCCCGAGACAGAGCCTGTCCAGTTCGACACCGTCTTCGACATCAACAGGAGCGAGTACGTAATTTCGAAATAAGGCTATGGACGACACCCTTCTCCAATACTATGAACGCGAGCTGACCTTTATCCGCGAGCTCGGCGCCGAGTTCGCGAAAAAGTATCCCAAGATCGCGGGCAGGCTCCTGCTTGAGTCGGACAAGTGCGACGACCCCCACACCGAGCGTCTCATCGAGGCATTCGCCCTGCTGGCCGGCCGGATCCACCACAAGATAGACGACGACTTCCCGGAGATCACCGAGTCGCTGTTCCACATCCTTTATCCGCATTACATCAGCCCCATACCCTCCCTGACCGTGGTGAGCTTCGAGCCGGTGAAACAGACCATTCCCCCCTCGGGCTACCTCATCGAGAAAGGCACACAGCTCTTTTCCAAGCCTGTCGGCGGAACCGCCTGCCAGTTCTCCACGGCGTACCCGGCCACAATCTGGCCCATCGAGGTCAGCGGCGCGGGTCTGAAGGAGCCGAGGAGACTCATGGAGGGCGCCCAGCAGGCAGTATGGATACAGATCAAGACCTTCAACAACCTGAGCATGTCCCAGGTCGGCTTCGATACGCTCAGGTTCTACCTGAACGGCTCGCACCAGCACATGTTCCAGCTCTATGAGTTGCTCTTCAACAATGTGACCGCAATCGAGCTGGAGGTGAAGACAAAGGAAGGGAAGACCGTTGTATCCTCACTGCCGGGCAGTGCCCTGGCGCCCGTGGGGTTCGATCCGGATGAGGTGCTGATCCCCGCATCACCCCGTTCGTTTCCCGGATACCTCACTCTGTTCGAATACTTCTGTTTCCCGGAAAAGTTCCTGTTCTTCGACCTGAAAGGGCTTGAGGGCACCAGAGAGCTCTCGGGAAGCGACACCCTGGACATCTGGATCCATCTCGACCGTCCAGCCCGGCAGGGCATGGTGGTCGACGCCGATACGCTACGCCTCAACGCCGCCCCTGCCGTGAACCTGTTCAGGAAGGTGGCCGAGCCCATACGTGTGGAACGCCGCTTGAGCGAGTACCGCGTCATCCCGGACATGCGCAGGCAGGAGGCGTGCGAGGTCTACTACATCGACCGGGTGGTCTCCACCTCACCTGCACAGCCCGGCAAGACCATTGAAATAAGGCCGTTCTATTCTATCCGTCACCACATGGAAGAAGGAGAAACGCAGGGGTACTTCTGGCATATGTCCAGGCGCCTATCCGGAAAGAAAGGGGACAACGGGACCGAGGTGTACCTGTCTTTTGCCGACCCCGACTTCAATCCGGCGACCCCGGGTGTCGAGGTGCTCACGGTGTACAGCATATGCACGAACCGCGATCTTCCCTCGCGGCTGCCCTTCGGCGACCCGACCGGAGATTTCAGCCTGGATACAGCAGGGCCGGTATCAAGGATCTCCTGCCTCATCAAGCCCACTCCCACCCGCAGGCCGGGTCTGAAGGGTGCGCTTCAGTGGCGGCTGATCTCGCACCTGAGCCTCAATTACCTCTCACTGGTTCAAGGGGGCGAGGGTGCCCTGCAGGAACTGTTGAAGCTCTATGATTTTGAGAATTCACCTTCAAGCGCCCAGCAGATTTCAGGGATCGTCTCCGTGGCATCAGAGCACGTGACCAGGCGCATGGGGAGGTCGTTCTGCCGGGGCATGCATGTGACCATCACCCTGGATGAGGACAAGTTCGTGGGCACCGGGCTGTACCTGTTCGCATCGGTCCTGGAACATTTTCTGGCTCAGTATGTCTCGGTCAACTCCTTCACCCAGCTCGAGGTGAAGACTTTGCAGAAGAAAGAGGCGCTCAAAAAGTGGCCACCGAGAAACGGCAAGCGGATCCTCATTTAGACATTGCTCCGCTCAAGGAGCGCCTTTTCGGGGAATTCCACAGGTTCTCCTTCTTCCAGGCCGTGCACCTCCTGGAGGGCATGAAACAGGGAACAGAATCCATAGGCGATTCCCTGGTGCCGGGGAAAGAAGCTGTCCGCTTTTCCGTAAAACCGAGCCTCTCGTTCCCCGCCTCCGACATCACCGGCCTTGACGACAAGGGTGATAATGTCCCCGCAGATATGTCGGTCGCCTTCATGGGTCTCACCGGTCCGTCCGGGGTTCTTCCCTACTGGTACACCGAGCTCGCCATCGAACGGCTCAAGGCAAAAGACACTTCTCTACCTGCCTTTTTCGACATCTTCCACCACCGTCTCGTCTCCCTTTTCTATCTTGCATGGAAGAAACAGCGCTTCCCCGAGAACTACAAGAAAGGCGGCAATGACAGGCTTACCGGGTACCTGCTGAGCCTGTGCGGGCTGGGCACCAAAGGGCTTCCCGAGCGGATCGGCCTGACTCCGGAATCCCTGGCGTACTACTCCGGGCTGTTTTCCACACGATCTCCCGACGTGGCGGGGATAGAGGCAGCCGTGTCATACCTCTCCGGGGTCAATGCGGAAGTGGTCCAGTTCATCGAGCGCATCATC
>CAYMDG010000147.1:0-7810 GCA_964388905.1 uncultured Bacteriovoracaceae bacterium | reverse complement strand
ATAAGAACAGTCCCAGAGAGACAAAACTCACCTATGACAGGTTGATTCGTGAAGGTCGCCCTCACGATGAAGCAATGCGATTGATCGCCTTTGTCTTGGTCGGCGAGATGAATGATATGCTGAAAGCCACAAGGCCTTTCAATGAGGCCAGGTACATAAGGGCATTGAAGGCATTGCCCAAAAAGATGCCATGAAAAAGTATTCTGAACAAAATCACTTCATGTCAAGGTCTGCAGATAGGATTCCAGGTTAATCTTTTTCCCTTTCAGCCCGGTTTTTTTCCGGATGCAGAACCGGTGGGACAGTACCGTGTTCAGAGATACATTCAGGAGTTCCGCGATATCCTTTGAGGACTTCCCTTCCTTGATGAGGGACGCCACCTGGATCTCGCACGGGCTGAGGCTGATATGATCAGAGGACAGTTTCTTGATATAGGTTGATGCGATCTCCCTCAGATGGAGCTCGATCTCGGACAGGTATGCATTCTGCCCTTCGCGAAGGCCTGAATTCTTGAGCTTCTCAATAAAGGGGAAGACAGCCGTCTTGATATTGGTCATGATGGTTTCTTCCAAGGTGGCCTTGTCCTCTTCCCTCTTCTGGAGCAGAATCCGTAAGGCGATGTTTGTTTCTTTCAGACTCAGCTGATTCTGTTCAAGCTCCATTTCCCGTGATCGCAGGAGGTTTTCCGTTGTTTTCCTTGTCTCGTTCTCCTGTTTCAATTGCTCGTATGTTTTTATAAGATCTGAAGTTCGTTCCCTGACCATCTCTTCGAGTTTATCCCGGTGTCTCTTCAATTCATCCTCCGCCCTTTTATGGTCGGTGATGTCACGAATTGATTCTATGGCTCCGATCACTGTGCCGTCCCCATCATACAGCGGAGAAGCAACTGCCCAGATATGAGCCCCGTTTCCATTGTTCAGTGCAGGGGCAAAAACTTCGCAGAAAACCGAGTCCCCTTTCCTTTTAAAAAAGGTGTACTTCGCTGTAATCTCTTCATCATCTTTGTCAAGAAGGTCCATGAGATAGGGCCTTGGCTCACCATAGAACGGCACTGTGCAGTAGTAATGATCTTTCCCGATAACATCCATTTTCGGTACGTCTGTCATCTCTTCCATGGCGCGGTTCCAGGCGATAATGCGCTTTTCTTCATCAATGATACAGGTTGCATCCGGCAGGAACTCGATGATGTTTTCCAGCTGTTTATTGGCTGTTCTGATGGCTTTTTCCGCAAGTCTCTGCTCAGTGACATCCAGAAGCACTCCGCTGAAAATGATCTCGTCATCATACTCTGTGGGTAGTGAAATGCCCCGGATAAACAGCTTCTCTCCTGTTGGTTTGACATAACTCGTCTCAAATTCCCACCTGCTGACCAAGCGGACAGCTTCATCTATAGATGTCAACAAGGCTTCTTTATCTTCAGGGGCACAGCGGGAGACAATAAGCTCAAAGAAATCTTTCGGGTTGTTGTCCAGGCCCAGGATCTCAGCGGAGCGGTCGCTTACATAGTAAAGCCCGTTCTCGCCGTTCTTGCGCGCAAAGAACTGAAAGACAACTCCCGGCAAGTTTTCAGTGATCGCCCTGAAGTATTCTTGGCTCTGCCCCAGCTCTTTTTCGGCCAGTTTCTGTTTGGTGATGTCTTCAGAAATACCCAAGATCCCTTTGGTCTTGCCGTCTATATCCTGGAGAGGGATCTTGCTTGATCGCAGCCATGCCGAGCTGCCGTCCGACCTTTTTTCAAGATGTTCGTAATTCAGTTTGGGTAGCCCGGTATCGATCACCGCACAGTCATATGAGCGGTAAAGCTCTGCATGCCCAGCCCAGCTCATGGCAAAATCGTTCATGCCGACAATGGCGTCCGCGTCTGCCAGGCCTGCCTCTTGGGCAAATCGACGGTTGCATCCCAGATAGTTCAGATCCAGGTCTTTCCAAAATACCCGTATGGGAATGGTGTCCAGCACCAGGCGCAGCATCTTTTGGGATTCGAGCAATTGTTTTTCAGAACACTTGCGATCGGTTATGTCAAGGGCAGTGAACATTACCCCGGAAGAAAAATCGCCTGGGACTAATGTGGTGGAACTCAGAAGGATATCGAGAATACTGCCGTCTTTTCTCTTCCAGCGTGTTTCCATATACCCCACACCCCGTTCCTTGATTTGACGGGATTTGTCGATTCCTACAAATTCGAACTCTTTCTGTGTTACATAGATCATGCGGGAGGATTTCCCGATCAGTTCTTCACGGCTGTATCCGGTCATATTACACAAATGCTCGTTTACTTCGAGCATAACGCGATCGGCAACTATGCCGATGCCGATGGGGGCCGTACGGATGATACTGTCCAGTTTTGCTTGACGATCCTCCAGAGAACCTTCTGTCTGTTTCTGCTTCAGGATCTCCCGTGAAAGCTGTTCATTCAAGCTGGTGAGCTCGGCTGTTCTTTCACTCACCAGTTCTTCGAGGTGATCCCGGTGCCTTTTCAGATCATTCTCGGCCAGCATTCGCCTGGTGATATCTCTGGCTACAGAGATGACCCCCTCAATCCTGCCGTGCCGCATGAGAGGGACGCCGCTCACCTCACCGTATATCCTCCTCCCATCTTTGGTTATGAATCTGTATACAGAGGAGGAGATCATCTTGCCGTCCAGGACATGCATAGTGTCGGCAGCCGCCTTTTCCAGGCAATCAGGTTCCAGAACACCTAACTCCTGAAAAGGTCTGCCGATGAGTTCTTCGGATTTGTATCCGAGGGCATTCTCAACGTTCGGAGAAACACTCATGACCTTGAACTGGCTGTCTAATACATACATCACATCGCTGGTGAGGGAAAAATGGGTGTTATAGCTCTCTTCACTTTCAAGCAGGGCCCTCTCCACCCTCTTCCTTTCCACGATTTCCTGTTTCAAGTGATCGTTTGCCTTGGTGAGTTCGGCTGTACGTTCCTTGACCAGCGTTTCCAGATGGTCACGGTGTTTCTTGAGTTCTTCTTCAATTATTTTCCTATCAGTGATGTCCCGGCCTTCAGGGATAAGATAGACAATCTTTCCACTTTCATCCATAACTGGCTTCAGGGAAAAATCAATATAACGCAGACTCCCGTCTGCTGCGGGGTGGGTAGCTTCGAACCGTACAAGTTCACCTTTTGCAGACTTGTTTATAGAGCTACGCAGCTTCTTCTGCAATTCAGGTGAATGAGTCCACCATGGAGTCTCCCAGAATGGTTTCCCCATGACATCGGATTCCGTAATCCCGCTGAACTCCAGTGCGGTTCTGTTTGCCTCCAGAAGGGTGCCATGGGTGTCCATTAATCCGATAAACTGGAATGTATGGTTAAGAATGGCCCTGGCCTTCCGCTCGCTTTCCTGCAATTTACCATGCTCCTTGCCTGCTGCAGGAAAAGACCCTTGGTACACCTTGCCGTCTTCATCCATGGTTCCCTCCTCACCATAATCTTACATTAAGATTTTTCCAGGCCCATGGAACTAACTACATAAAAAAATATCAATCAAGATGCCCTTTGTGCCAGAGAATTATATTGGGGACAAGGGCCCTTGGTGATGGACCTCATCCATATCTTTGATGAGAGTTCTTCTGATACTCTATTTAAATAATAATATGGTTTCTAATTTTGTCAAGATTAACCCTTTGCCAATGATTAACCCTTTGCAAATTCATGGACCCGGGTTTTCAGCTCCGACAGGTCCAAGGACTTCACCACATAAGCATCTGCTGCCATGGCAAGAGAATCGTTCACATAACTGCCATATGCCGAATAAACAATCATGGGCATATCGTAGCTCGAGTACAGATAAAAAGCCCCGTTCACTTAAAGATGTTACATTATACTAAATCTATTTTGCTCAATCTGACGAGGAAGACAACAATTGATTACCAGTTAGATAATAGTGAGGTTTAAACACTAGTCATTTTTTATCTAATTGTATCTTCTCATGATGTAGCTCTCTTAGGGTTCCTTAGGCAAATCAAGACAATCCCTGTGTTCAACCAATGAAATCCCCGGTTAAAGACTGTATTTAGCAAGTTCCATAACTCGTCAGATCTTCCAGGGAGGAAGATCCTTTGCCGTCCATGTCCTTCCTGACTGCACCACCGAGCTTATGGATATCTAAAGGCTGCATGATGAATTCGCGGATACCCATGGCTAAAGCCTTTTCTTCCGATATCTGTTCACTGTATCCGATACAAAGGATGAATGCTGCCCAGGAAGATCTCCCCGGCATCAACGATCTCGGCGGGGTGATATCCTAGGATCTCGGCGCAGCGGTCATCTATCAAGATGTGGCCGGTTCTCAGGTCTACATCCCAGGAACCCAGCCCGCCTCCCTTCAGTGCAAGGTCAATCCGTTCCTGGCTTTCGTTGAGCTTTTTCATCATGGCGAAGAACTCCTGGGACAAGGTGCCGATCTCGTCTTGTTGTTCAGTCTCGAAAGACTCCGCCGCAGTCCCGGATTCTCTGATGGCAAAGACATTGAGTTTGAGGTTCCTGATGGGGTTTAAGATCATGAATTTCATCATCCCTGACATGAAGACGATCTTAAGGACCTATACCGATGATCATGAGCAGTCCGAGTTTATATGCCCAGGCGCCTTTGTTCATGATATCGCGGTGGATAGATGCCCTCATGAGCAGCTCTGTGTGTCCATGGATGTCCCTGATGAGTGAATAAGAATGCATCAGCACGGGAGATGCCTCTATGAGCCTGATATGAACGTTACCATTTATGGACTGGATGATGGCATCCATTTCCCGTGGAAGGTTTGGATCCTCAAGAGACCAGGTGGCCCTTCTCATCATAGATATGGAGAAGGTTCAGCTTCTGGTCTTCAAAGACCTGATCCTGGAGATTGTCATCGACAAAATTGTCCTGTGTCCCCTTCAGGAACCGGCAGGTGTCATTTCAGGACGCCCAGTCATGGGTAAATGTATTCAGATGCTTGATCTCCCTGGCCAGTGCTGCCGCACATCTTGCGGTATCCTGACGGGCATGCTCCGCATCAAGCTCAAGGAAGCTGCTCAGAACAATAAACCTGAAGATGCCGTTGTATGTCAGGATTGTGGCAGCTATGATAAGGATGGAGATGAGGGAGACCTTTTTTCCCAAGGTCAAAACACGTCCTCTTTCATCCCTGAAAAATCCCTGTCCATCATTATTCAGCCCCTTTACATCCAAAAAAAGGCAAGACCTGGGAGGATGAGTCCATGGTCTTGCCCAACAGATAATCAGGTGTTGGATATACCTGATGGAGGAATGTTTTTGGCGGTATTTCTGCGTGTCCCTGTCATTGTATCCCTATTTATCACTGGATTTCTCCTATGCTGGTTCCATAATATCTGGAGGCATGTATCTTCCTGTTTTGTTCCATGATATGGTCGGTGTCGGCATCATGATCCTGCCTGGCCGACATCTCGAAGGCTTCCTCAGAGTTCACCTTGAATATCTCCACCATAACTGATAGATCCTTTGTCTCCATATTTAGGTTATCAGCAGCACTTGCGAGCTCCTCAACGATAGCAGAGTTTCTCTGGGTGGTGGAGTCGATCTCGGATATGGCCCTGGTCAGTTCATCTACACCGCTCGCCTGTTCCTTGGTGGATGTAGCGATATCATCAATGGCTTGTGTAAGCTCCTTCATGAGGAACATGCATTCTTTCAAGGATGTTCCTGACTGCTTAACCAGGGTATCTCCTGAACTGATTCTTTCCCCGGTATCCTGGATAAGAACTTTGATCTCCTGAGCTGCAATAGTTGTCTTCTGTGCCAGGGATCTTACTTCTGCGGCCACCACGGCGAATCCTTTGCCGTTCTCTCCGGCACGTGCAGCCTCTATGGCGGCATTCAGGGCGAGGAGATTGGTTTGGAAAGCTACCTCGTTTACCGTGGATATAATTTGTTCGATACGACTCGATGCCTCCATAATCCTGAACATGGAAGAACTCATGTCGCCCCCGAGCTCCATGTTTTTCTCCAATGCTGACAGGGTATTCTTTGCCTTGAGAAGACCTTCCTCGGTATTTGCCGCGTTCTGTTTGATGGATGTTGACATCTCTTCCAAAGTGGCAGCAATCTGCTCTATTGCTGTTGCCTGTTCCTGGGTTGACTGGGAAAGCCCCTGGGCACCTGATGCCACTTCATTGGTGGCTGAATCCACCTGGCAGGATGTATTCTTCACTGCCTGGATTACCTGTGCGAGTCTGGTTGACATCTCTTTCAAGGCAGCTGCCAGCGTACCGATTTCATCATTGCGGTTTATATCGATCTTCTGGGTAAAGTCTCCTTGCGCCATCTTTTTTGCACATGCCACACCAAGAGATAAAGGAGTGGTGATATTCCGGGCAAAGACGAACACCATGAGCAGGGTGAGCCCGATGGAGACGAGGGCAATAATCACAATAAATGTCCAGATCGCCTTGACCGGAGAAAGGAATTCACTCTTGGGCTGGGTTGTGCCTACGCTCCAACCGGTTAGATGCACAGGTGCGAAGCCTGCTATCTTGTCGATTCCTTCGAACCGGTATTCATCAACCCCGGTAGAGCCATCGATCATTTTTGATATAATATCCTTTAAATCAGGCAGGGTGGCCAGGTTGAGCTTCAGGATATGTTGTGTCTTGGGGTGTGCAATGACTAATCCGGTCTTATCGATCATGAAGGCATACCCTGTCTCACCGATCTTGGTTTTTGAAAACTTATCAATGAGTCCATCAAGCTTAAGGAGAAGGACAACACTGCCCTGGAATAGCCCATCCTGAGAAACGATGGGAGAAAGAACAGGTACCACCGTATTTTTTTCATTTGCGGATTTCGTCACTTCACCGATGCAGGCCCCTAGATGCTGGACTGTTTTGAAGGTCGCAGTTTTAGCAAAAGACCTCTCTGGCGCATAAAGCACCGTGCCTGCAGCAATGACATTCCCCGAGATATCAGTGACATAGATATCTTCATAGTCGTTAGGGGCTTTTCCCATGAAACCTGACAACATGGTGTGGAGTTCATGGGAATTGGCCTGTGCTCCGCCGGTATGCAAGGCAGACTGGATAACGGTATTTTCTGCAGCTATCTGGTTTGCAAGTTTCAGTTCCTGCTCAAGGAGCTTTCCCGTATAACCGGCCAACTGCTCTGCCATGGCCCTTGAATGCTCCTTTGAAAAGGTCCCCAGGAATAGAGAGGCCTTTGTACAGGAAAAGTAAGACACGAGCATCAGAGGTATTATTAGGATACACATGCCGCCAAGCATCAACTTCTGTAGCAGACTTATACTGAATCCCTTCATCTTTGTCCCTCCTGGATCCATAAGGATCCTCTTAAAAATTTAATCATGGTGGAGCCATGACCTCGAGTAGCTCAGCAGATTCATTTATCGCCAATTAAACATAAGAACGGTATCGGACAATAAGAATAACAATTATGATAATGATTATATTGGTATTCAATAGTGATGCTTTTTCATTGGTAATTACTGTTTACGCCCTGTATGTTTAGCAATATGAAATGTTATGCTTTTGCTTCTTTCTCCATGAACGGGTTCTGGGCCATTGAATCACTCAGTCCATCAATGCCCAAGGTATTTCACAACATTATCCATTACCTGAGCAAACACCCTCCTAAGACAACTGATCTCGTTTATGGGTTTAATAGAGCGAGCGCTCGTTTTCCTACTTGCACACTCACCGTCTTTCCCCTATCATTGAGGGGTATGAATTTCGATTTATTATCTTTAGCGAGCAAAAGGAGAAAACTATGCTCACCAGGGATGATATTATAGACAAGGCCTTGGAACTGGGATTTGCAGA
>CAYMDG010000146.1:6330-7838 GCA_964388905.1 uncultured Bacteriovoracaceae bacterium | reverse complement strand
TCAGTATTGTTCCGTGGTGCCGTCATTCATCCCGAAAATAACCCTGTTTCATGAACCTAAGGAATATCCGGTCAATGCACGGCTCTTCAGGCGGACCTTTTTCAGTGTCATGTGGTTCCCCCTGGCCTTCATCCTCATTCACTTCCTCGGGCACCTCCAGGAAATGGGGGTCGTGCCCGTACTGCTCTTTATTCCCTAGCTTGCATACTTCAAGCATAACGATATATAATTTAACCATTCTTATCATACCCGGAGGATTGGCATGTTCCCAGAAAACAGACCCCGCAGGCTTCGTCGAACGGATACACTCAGAAGGATGGTCAGGGAGACGCGTGTCCATGTGGATAACCTGGTTTATCCCCTCTTTATAAAAGAGGCCTCCTCGCTGAAAGAGCCCATTGATGCCATGCCCGGCCAGTTCCGGTATTCACCTGATCTGCTGCCCAAGCTTGCAAAACACCTCTCCACCCAGAAGATCCCGGCGATCCTGCTCTTCGGCATACCGAAAAAGAAAGACCCTACCGGCACCTCGGCACATCATAAAGACGGGGTGGTCCAGCAGGCAATAAGGCGCATCAAGGATGCGGCACCCGAGATCATGGTCATCACGGATGTGTGCCTGTGCGAGTACACGGACCACGGCCACTGCGGCATCCTGGATGAGTCCGGGCAGGTGAGCAACGACGACACCCTGGAACTCCTTTCAACCGTGGCGCTCTCGCATGCCAAGGCAGGTGCGGACATCATAGCGCCGTCCGACATGATGGACGGCCGCGTGGGCATCATCCGCGAATCGCTCGATGAAAACGGATACGAGCACCTCCCCATCCTGAGCTATGCCGTGAAGTACGCCTCGTGCTTCTACGGGCCCTTTCGTGAGGCAGCCGGGTCAGCACCCTCTTTCGGAGACAGGAAGGGCTATCAGATGGACCCGGCCAATGTGCGCGAGGCCATGCGCGAGGCTGCATACGATATTGAAGAGGGTGCGGACATGCTCATGGTGAAGCCTGCCCTACCCTATCTGGATGTCATCCGTCTGGTTGCCGATGAATTCGACTGCCCTTTGGCGGCATACCAGGTCTCGGGCGAATACTCCATGATCAAGGCCGCCTGCGAGAGAGGCTGGATGAACGAAGACGCGTGCATACTGGAGTCAGCCACCTCCATCAAGCGTGCAGGCGCGGACATCATCATCACCTACTTTGCGCCGAGGCTGGCCGAACTGCTCACATGAAACTGCCTGCTATCCTCGCCTGGGAGCTCACCAAGGCATGCAACCTGAACTGCATGCACTGCAGGGCCTCGGCCACAAACATACCCGGCCCTGACGAGCTTGCAACCCATGAAGGCTTTGCCCTGCTGCGCGATCTTTCCAAAGGAGGCACACGGCTTGTCATCCTCTCGGGCGGCGAGGCCCTTGCCCGCAGTGATGTGTTCGAGATCGCCACCTACGGAACCTCCCTGGGCCTTCGCATGACACTGGCCACCAACGGCTCCCTGGTGACACC
>CAYMDG010000146.1:0-6230 GCA_964388905.1 uncultured Bacteriovoracaceae bacterium | reverse complement strand
TCATGCAGGTTTGTCACGGTCTGCGGCGGCTGCCGGGCCAGGGCCTATGAGGTCCATGGCGACGCCATGGAAGTGGATTCCATATGCTGGTACCCGGGGTGAACGATCCATATGGACACGATTGACCGCAAGATCCTCAGCATCATCAACAATACGCTCCCTATTGCCGAGCGTCCGTTTAAGGTCGTTGCCGAAGAAGTAGGCATCTCTGAGAAAGAGGCGATTGACCGCATAAAAAGACTTAAAGCCGTCCGTATCATCAGAAGGATCGGGGCTGTCATTAATCCCAGGGGTATCGGCTGGCAGTCAACTCTGTGTGCCGTTGATGTCCCGACAGAACGCCTCGAAGAATTTGCAGAGCTCGTAGGCAGGTATGAAGAGGTTACACACAACTACCTCAGGGACGGACAACCCAACTGCTGGTTCACCCTCATTGCGCCGAGCAAAGAGCGCCTTAGCGAGATCATTCGTGAAATGGAGCAGGCCCTGGATACTGAAATCCTCAACCTCCCGGCCAGCAAGGTCTTCAAGATCAGGGTTGCCCTGGACATTCCTTAACTTTCAAGAATATGACACATACCCACGACATCTTCCTGGACCATGCAGCCACCACGCCTCTGCACCCCGAGGCCCTGGGGTTGATGCTGCCTTATTTCGGCAATCACTTCGGAACGCCTTCCATGTCCTTTGGTTTCGGCGACAAGCCAAGGGCCGCCCTCGACCAGGCCCGCTCACGGGTTGCCCGGCTCATGGGAGCCTCCCCACAGGAGATCATCTTCACCTCCTCCGGCACAGAGGCCAATAACCTGGCCATACTTGGGATTGCCGCCGCACGGAAAGGCAAAGGGCATGTCATTACCGGCGCCATGGAGCACGTTTCAGTGCTGAATACTGTGCGCCATCTTAAAGAAACAGGGTTCGAGGTGACCGAACTCGGACCGGATGAACACGGGACTATTGACCCTGCCAGCATTGAATCGGCCATCCGGCACGATACCTTCCTCATCAGCATCATGCACGCATGCAATGAGACCGGGGCCATCCGGGACATGGAAGCCATCGGTCGTGTCGCACACGGCAGGGGGATAACCTTGCACTGCGACTCCGTCCAGTCTGCAGGCAAGGTCCCCATCGATGTGCATGCCATGAACGTCACCATGCTGAGTATCTCCTCGCACAAGCTCTACGGTCCGAAAGGCGCCGGTGCCTTGTACGTGAAACAAGGCACAGCCATCTCCCCGGTCTTTTTCGGATCGGACCAGGAGAAGGGGCTGAGGCCCGGCGCCATCAATATGCCATGCATCATCGGGTTCGGCCTTGCTTGCGAAAAGGCCTTGCTTGATATGGAAACGAATGCCCGGCACATTGCATACCTGAGAGACACCCTCGAACAAAACTTGATGGACCAAATCCCGGACATGAAAATAAACGGCGCGGAAACACCACGCCTGCCCCACATATCGGGCATATCCTTTGCCGGCATCCAGGCGGATGCCCTGGCTGCATGGCTCGACCTCTACGGCATCACGGTCTCAGCCAGAACGTCATTTTTTCCGAAGAAGGCTTCCCATGCCCTGAGGGCGATTCATCTCCCTCCTGATCTCGCCTCCGGGACCATCCGGTTCAGCCCCGGCTGGGAGAATTCCCAAGAGGAGATACTTAGGGCCGCGGAGGCCACGGCACATGCGGTCAAGGCCATGAGGGAGCTTGCCCTTTATCTGGAAGGGGATATGGCCTGCATGGTAACCTTTGCAGCCAAGAAGCATCTTCTCCCTGCCCTTAGCTTCATGGAAAAACAAGGCATCCCATGCGCCGTTTCGGTGCGGCCTGCGGAACTCGCTCACTTTGCAGGTGTCGAGACGGTCATTTTCATACCCTGCAGCCGCTGGGAGGAGACGGACCGGCTCCTGGGCTCAAAGGGCATCCACATCACCGATATGCACCGAATCAAGGTTTCTGTGCAGGCAGGATGACGGTGAAGGTGCTTCCCCTTCCAGGGGAGCTTTGAGCCGTTATATCCCCGCCATGAGACACTGCTATGGCCCTGGCCAGGGTGAGGCCGAGACCGACGCCCGCTTCCGAACGGCTCCTGTCACAACGGAAGAACCTCTCGAATATATGGGGCAGATCATCCGCAGAGATACCTACCCCGTTGTCCTTTATGGATATCGCCACCTTATCCTTGTCTTCTTTCAAGGAAACTGCAACTTCCCCGCCGGGAAGGGTATATTTGAACGCATTGTCCAGGAGGTTGGCAATCATCCTCTGGATCTTGTGCACATCGCCAAGCACCGGGCATGTTCCAGGTATATCCAGCGTGAAGCTCTGGCCCCTGTCTTCCGCCAACGGATAGAAGAGCTCATGGGCGCTTCGCACAATGCCTGCTATATCGATCTGCCTCATGTCGAGGGGTGCCGCCCCGGCCTCGGCCTCGGATACATCGAGCATGGTATCGATCATCTGCATGAGATAATCGCATTCCTCAATGATACTTGCAGGGCCTTGCTCATCCGGGCCTGCACAGCGGTTGTTGGAGAGTTTTTTCTCGGATATAACCCGGATCCGGGCAATGGGCTTCTTCAGATCATGGGCTATATCGTCCGTTATAGTTCTGATGCCCTCAACCAGGGCATCGATACGATCGAGCATGGCATTGAAGGTGACGGCAAGACGCTTTATCTCTTCGGCACTCGAATCCACAGAGACCCTCTGTCCAAGATCCCCCTTTGATATGTCCAGCGCAGTCCTGGTAACCTGTTCCACCCCCATGAGTGCCCTTCGTCCAATGAGCCAACCGGAAAAGGTCGCAAAGGGTATTACAAGGGACATCAAGATGCCGAATGCCGCCCAGAACAGAATCATGAACTTGTCATCGTGCTCCAGAGATGCTCCTACCTGCAGGATCAAGCCACGGCCGGTCAGTCCATAAATGAGACGTGCCCTATGCTCCCGGCCCGGCACAACACGATTCTCCAGAAAATGAGAACCCTTTGCAAGCTGCCTGCGGGCCTGAGGTGATATCCCCATGGCACCCCAGGAGGACATATCCGAGGAAAAGATCTCTTTGCCGTCTACAGAAAAGAGGCGGATAAAGATATTCTGCACCCCTTCAGATGACGTCTCGGCATTGACTGCATCTTTAAATTCTTGAAGTCCCTCTGATCGTAATGAGGTTATCAACTCCGAGAGTTCTCCCATGAGCTCCTGATCACGGTTGCCCTCGATGACAGATTCGGCGATGACATAGAAGACAAAGAAGGCGGCACAGCACGCTGCCATGAGTATTCCGGCATAATAGAGTGCCAGCCGGAATGCCAGCGAACGCCACAGGCTACGTATTTTTTTCAAGGACATAGCCTACCCCTCTCAGGGTATGGATAAGCTTGGCGCTGAATTTCTTATCGATCTTGTCCCTCAATCTGCATATCCTTACTTCAACAACGTTCGTGCGCGGGTCAAAATTATAGTCCCAGACATGTTCCATGATCATGGTCTTGGTGACCACATTCCCGGCATTGCGCATGAGGTATTCGAGCAGAGAGAACTCCAGGGGCTGGAGGTCTATCTTCTCCTGGCCGCGCATGACGTTACGGGTGATGAGGTTCATGGTAAGGTCTTCGACCTTGAGCTGGTGAGGTTCGGTTATACCGCCGGACCTGCGGATCAGTGCCTGGACACGGGCCAGGAGCTCCGAAAAGGCGAACGGCTTGGTCAGGTAATCATCTCCGCCTTTCTGGAGGCCCTTTACCCGGTCATCCACCGAACGTTTAGCACTCAGGATGAGGACAGGGATGTTGATCCCGCTGCGTCGCACTTCCTCGATAAGGCTCAGCCCGTCGAGCACTGGCAGCATGATATCGACGATGGCGGCATCGTAGGGCTCAACAAGCGCCCTATGGAGGCCTTCCTCACCGTCAACAGCATGATCAACGGCAAAACCGGCTTCACGAAGGCCGCCTGCAATGAATGACCCGATGGTCTTGTCATCTTCCACCAGCAGTATTCTCATTGCACCTGTCCTTTTGAACACCTTGAGCATTCTGAGACTGATGTGCCCATGATCTGGATTTACCCGAATCTTCGTTCTTCAATCAAGCATAATGAAGACCCAAGTATTAAGGGATATTCAGAAGGCACTGATTGCCCGATTGCCTGACTACAACGATACCTGGAATTTTTTTACGCAAGACTGGAAGGTTACGTGCAGGGGCAAGACAGTATGTGTTTTTATAACTTGTCATGAGTCTGGATAGATCATCAACCGTAAGCACATATTCCTTATTCAGGTTGTGTTTAACACCGAACTCAAGTTCGCCAGTGTACTCCACAAGGGATACCTGTCTATTCAGGTAAAAGCTTGAGCTCGGGTAATACTTTCTATATGCACATAATTTTGCATTGGCAGGTAGGCCCTGAACCAGAGATCTTGTAGAGCGCATACTGTCCAACTGGGGAGAAAAACTCAAGGCCGTTATCATCACGGTTATCCCTATAATGACAATACCTGCCACCGTTTCGTATGCCATACCGATCCATATACCAGCCACAACCCCCAGGGTAATGAATACCCCTAGCAAGGGACCCATCTCCATGAGAGGTTCCATTTCTTTTGCAGGTATTTGCACGAACCCGAAGGATACCATGGGTGGAAGAATCATCAGTGCAAGGGCAAATATTCCCCAGGTGAACCCTGCCAGGGAGAGGGGTACCCCTCCCTTGACCGGCGCATCATGGAATGCATACCCAACCATGAGTGCCAGAGGGGGGAAGCAAGGCAGCACATAGGTGGCAAGCTTCGAATGGGAAGGGGTGAAAAATACAAAGATAAGGGCGAACCAGATGGTAATGAAAAGTATTTCGTGTTTGTTCTTTTCCTTCCACAGCTTTTTTACGACTGATGGCAGCAGGAAGGTCCAGGGCAAGGAGCCCGCGAGGATCACCAGCAGAAAAAAGTAGAAGGGCTTGTTGTGCTCACCCCATGCAGTGTATCTCAGGAGATTCTGGTTTATGAAAAAGAACGAGAAAAAGTCAGGGTTTCTGAGGCTCACGAGCACAAACCATGGTAGGGTAATAGCGAGGTAGATCAGGGTCCCGGCAACCGGCCTCATCTGCCTGATCAAGGCGAACTGGCGGGTGATGAGGATATAGAGCACTATGGCCCCCATAGGCAGGATGGTGCCGATGGGCCCCTTGGTCAGGGTGGCGCAGGCCATTGATGACCAGAACAGAAGGAAATATCGGGTTTTTCCCCCGGTGTGGCCGAGCCAGAAAAAGACAAAAGCCGATGTGATGAACAAGGTGAGCGTCATATTGATGTCTATTGAGCTTGAAAGGACAAAGTATTCGACTGATGTCATAAGGCATAATGATGCAATAAGGCCAGCCTTCAGGCCCCACAACCTACGCGCCATGAGGCCCACAAGGAATACCCCGCCAAGCGCACAGAGCAGAGACACAAGGTGAGCAGACATTTCCGAAATACCGAAGATCATAAAACTGATGGCCTCAAGCCACATGTGCATCATGGGTTTTTCAAAGTAGAGCAGGTTGTTCAGGTGGGGGGTGACCCAGTCGTGGAGCACAAGAATCTCGCGGGCCATCTCTGCATATCTGCCCTCGTCCGGATCCCACAGCGCCCTGTTGTTTGCAAGGCCGAGGAACATGATTGCAATACTTACTGCAAGAGCCCATTTCAAGAATCTTTCCCGATTGTCGGCCATGCCTTTATCGCCCCAGGGTATGTGTGGTTTCCTGGATAATAATATAGAAAAACTCGATTGCCAGGGGCTTGCCGTAACATTACCAAAAATTAATGTTCTTTAGGATCAGGCAAAGCATGAACTGAATAATATGTTGGTATAACGATGCAATTGCAAAACACAAAAATAAGTTGTCACCCCCCTCGAAAGCAGGGGGCCAAAAGTTCTTGAAAAGACTGGGTTCGAGGCTTACTCGGGAATGACAATCTGAGGCTTTTTGCATTTAACTCTAACGTTTGAAATAATGCAGTCGACTATCAGGCCCCAAATTCATATACCAGGGACGGGTCATAGGAAATGCTCTTGTTATTTATACAGATCCTTCCTATGATGTAAGGAATTGTGATCATGTCGCTATGCAGAAAAAAGACGTTCTACTATTGATACTTGCACTTGCCCTGCTCTTGGTGGGCATTTTCGACCACTCTCTGTGGACGCCCGATGAGCCGCGCGTGGCAGACATCTCCCGCA
>CAYMDG010000145.1:0-7907 GCA_964388905.1 uncultured Bacteriovoracaceae bacterium | reverse complement strand
CTCATTGCGTTGACTTTGCTGGGTTCTTGAATGTAAGGTATACACAGATTCGGTGTACTATTGAAACCTCAGAAGGTATGAGGTCTCATATGGAGGGAGGGATTTTATGGTTCATGTGCAAGATCGTATGGTGCCGGTTATAGCCGTTGTTTCCATTTTTCTGTGTGTCCTGCTCTCATACTGTGGAGGAAGCAGCACAGGGGGCGGTGGAACAAAACCAGGCAGCACCTCCGAAGAGACGCTTGATGTCTATAACTTCGAACTGACCAACCTGGACAGCAACACACTTGGGATCTATTACACCGCATATGCAAAAAGCGTAGTGATCAGTGAAGGCGTCTCAGGAATATTCACCGGCACATATACCCCCAAGACAGGCGCATATGCCATCAACTATCTCTCCATGATCAATATCAGCACAACGTTGTGGGATGATCTTTCCAATACCTTTTCGGTTCAGGTAAAAGAAGCCGTCAAGTCATCGGGAAATGAATTTCCCAACGAGGGGAAACTCCTGATCATTGACAAGGGGGCCAATCTTATCTCCATAACCTTCTCATCCAAAGGGGTGAGTATAATCCACAACTATGATGCCCCGCTGTCTCTATCCTGGAATGCTTTCGAAAAGCTCATAGGCTCACAGAATGAGACCTGGAAACAGCAGGCAGCCCTAGCCTGGTCGGTCATGGCACTCACTACATCACAGATTGACCTGGCAATGGATTCCGTCATTACCATCAAGGAGAACAAAGATGCTATTAAACAGTCTTCCGATCATAAGCAGACCATAGCATGCGAAGCGCTCTCGGGCACAGACAAGGGCATCAGGTCTCTCCAGTGGAAAGATACCAATGGCAACAAGATCCTGGGTACAGGCGACGACTTTCTGCTCACCTTCGGAAACTGCTGGGAGAATGATCCCCAGTCCAATGTCGACAGCCTGCTGTTCGGTCCTGTTCATCTTACGAATTACTTTGAAGAAACAAAGACCGTGAATAATACCGTGCTGCTTACAAAAACCGGTTTCTCCATTGAGTATGACGGCCTCACAATCTCCGAGACCGTAGAGAGTTCTGCAGGTACGTTCACCATCGACACGAGCCGGACAAGGATCCTTGACGGTGGTTTCTCAATAACGCTCTCTGAGCCGACGCCTTAAAAAAAACACGGGGCAGCTCTTTCCGGGCTTTTGCTCATAAAGATCTGTTCCCTTCTTATTCTTCTTTGAGGTTTCATTTTCATTGAAGTATTGACAAAGCCTGAAAAATCTTCTTTATGAAATCACCAGAGACACCTGGTCATTCTTTTATTAAACACCCATGTTCTTTCGTGATGCAGGGGGAATAGCAATGATTCATGTTGAAAAACTTACCAAATTTTACGGCGATCTCTGTGCGGTGAACCACATAGACCTGGATATCCGCAAGGGTGAGATCATGGGCCTCTTAGGCCCCAATGGTGCCGGCAAGACCACGACACTGCGCATGCTCACGGGCTATCTGGAGCCGAGTTCAGGCAGCATCAGCGTGAAGGATTTAAACACACAAGACGACATGCTCTCAATAAAGAGGCTCATGGGCTACCTTCCCGAGTCTGCCCCTCTCTACCACAACATGCTGGTGTATGATTACCTCGACTATGTGGCAGGCATCAGGGGACTTGATGGTAAGAAGAAGGCCGAACGCATCAGGACAATGGCTGAGCTGTGTGGACTTAAGGGCATCATGCACAAGACCATAGGCGAGCTCTCAAAAGGACTGAAACAAAGGGTAGGCCTGGCCCACGCCATGATCGACGACCCCGAGATCCTTGTGCTTGACGAACCCACCTCAGGCCTGGACCCGAATCAGATCGTGGAGATCCGAGACATCATACGCTCCATAGGGAAGGACAAGACCATTATCCTTTCCACCCACATCCTTAGTGAGGCAGAGGCAACCTGCGACCGAATCGTCATCATCGACAAAGGCGGAATCGTTGCGGACGGCAGCACCGAGACACTAAAGATGGGCGCAGGACTTGATAAGACCGTATACCTGACCCTGAAGGATACAGGCATTGCCCAGGTACGGGAGGTCATAACCGGGGTGAAGGGTGTCTTGCGCATTCAGGAGGAACCCTCGGCGGCGGACGAATTAAGGCTGAAGCTGACCATGAGCACCCCGGATGACCCCCGGGAGGCAATCTACCGAGCCATCAAGACAACTGACTGGATCCTGCTGGAACTCCATCAGGAAGGCAAGTCCCTGGAGAAGATCTTCAGGGAGCTGACGCAGGAGGTATAATATGGCCCAGGCAAGACATATCTTCATAAAAGAACTCAAAGACTACTTTGTATCACCCATCGCCTATATCGTGATCTGCATCTTCCTGGTCATCTCGGGCTGGTTTTTCTTCTCCACCTTTTTCCTCATAAACCAGGCAAATTTGAGGACCTTCTTCTCCATGCTGCCACTGATCTTCCCCTTCGTGATTCCTGCCGTTACCATGCGGCTCTTTGCCGAGGAACTGCACATAGGGAGCTTCGAGATGCTCTTAACCCTGCCTGTGAGGCTGTCCGACGTGATCATGGGAAAGTTTCTGGCCTGCGTCGTGTTTGTGGCCCTCATGATGATGCCCACCTTGTCGTATGCCGTCTGGGCATCATTCATGGGCGACCTTGACTGGGGCCCTGTCATGGGGGGGTATCTCGGTGCAGTGCTTCTGGGAAGCGCATACAGCGCTATCGGCATCTTTGCCTCAGCCACGACCAAAAACCAGATCATTGCATTCATTGTGGGCATGGTCATCTGCTTTGCCTTGAGCCTCGTGGACAAGATGCTCTTTTTCTTCCCGGATACGATACTCCCCTTTATCCATTATCTCGGGGCAGGCTTCCACTTCGAGAACATCGCCAAGGGCATCATCGATTCCCGTGACATAATCTACTTCATAAGCGTCGTCTTCATATCACTCTATGGCGCAGAACTTCTCATGCAGGAAAAAAGGTAAGGAGAACGGCCATGATGAAACAGAAACGGTACATGAAATTTACCGTCTACCTAGCAGCCATTGTGCTCGTTAACCTCGTGGCCGCAACCTTGTTCTTCAGGATCGACATAACCACAAACAGGGTATACTCGCTCTCCCAGGTGAGTAAAAACGTGGTTTCCACTCTTAAGGAGCCTTTAACCATCAACGTATTCTTCACATCAAACCTGCCCTCGCCCTACAACACGGTGGAGCAGTATTTGAAAGACCTGCTGGGTGAATATTCTCTTAAAGCAAATACCTATTTCAACTACCGGTTTTATGACGTGAGTGCTGAAGGCGAGATCGATGCGGCCAGGACCAAGACAAACCGTAAGCTCGCCCAAAACTATGGCATCAGCCCTGTGCAGATCCAGGTGGTTGAAAAGGATGAGATGAAATTCAAGAAGGCCTATATGGGCCTTGTTATCATCCATGGCGACATGGTGGAGCGCATACCTACCATTACCTCGACCGATGGATTGGAATACAAGCTCACCACTTCAATCCAGAGGCTCAACAGCAAGATCAGCGCATTATTGAACCTGAAAAACAAGGTGAAGGTGCGACTCTATCTCTCCCCTTCCCTCCAGACCATTGCTCCCCAAATGGGCATCAAGGACCTGCCCAAGATTTCAACTGATGTAAAGAAGGTGGTGGATGAACTGAACACACGCATGTACGGCAGACTCGATTACAGCCTTTCTGAGCCATCAACAGAAGCCGACATGACTAGCCTGTCCAAGAACTACAACCTGATGATGCTCAAATGGCCTGCCCTGGAAGACGGCAAAATCCTCGCAGGCTCAGGCATTATAGGGCTCGTTACGGAATATAACTCAAAATCGTTCATGATACCTGTCCTTCAGGCATACAACATTCCCTTGTTCGGGACCCAGTACAAGCTCACTGATACGCGCACAATAGAAGAAGCCCTTGAACAGGGCATAGAGTCGTTGATCGGCATCAATGAGAATCTGGGGTACCTGACAGACAAGGGTACGTTCAGTCTGTACGGCGGACCCGCATCCACAGCATCGCTCGGCAATTTCTCCAACCTCGCATCCAAGAGTTATTCCATAAAAGAGATCAGTTTCAAGCAAGGCATCCCCGAGGGGCTTTCATCCCTTCTCATTGTGCGTCCTACCGAACAGTTCAGTGATTACGACCTATACCAGATCGACCAGGCGCTCATGAGGGGCACAAATCTCGCTTTTTTCCTCGACTCCTTCATGGAGCCCACCCCTGCAGCTTCCCCCTATCAGCAGCAAGGCCAGCTTGTACCGGTGAATACCGGCCTTGAAAAGCTGATGGATCATTACGGAGTCAAGGTAAATCAGTCACTGGTGCTTGATGAAAACTGTTTCAAACAGAGGCTCCCCGAGCAATATGGCGGCGGAGAGCAGGCCATCTATTTTGCCCCGATTATAGAAGCAAGCCAGATCAACAGCCAGCTCGATTTCATGAAAAACATCAAGCAGTTCATAGCATACAAGATTTCACCCCTTATGCTTCATGACCAGCAGATTAAAAACAACAAGCTCAAGACCTTAAAACTCTTTTCCTCTAGCGAAAAATCATGGGAGATGAAGGGGCAGATAATGCTCAACCCCATGTTCATCAAACCCCCTGCCGGCGGCGAGGGAATGGCAAGCAGACCGCTTGCCTATATCATTGAGGGGAGCTTCCCAAGTTATTTTGCCCACAATCCGATCCCCGCTAAGCCCGCTGATGATGCAACAAACCCTTCTGCAAAGCCAGATAGCATGAAGGGTAATGAAGCCCCAAAGGCGCCCACAACGAACCAGCTTGAGCAGAAGGGTGGTTTCATTTCAGCTTCGAAACCGGCCAAGATCTTTATCATCGGTTCTTCCGAGATGCTTTCTGACAATCTCATATCCGAACAGGCCGACAATACCAATACAACCCTCATAATGAATATCATCGACGTCCTGAACAACAAGGAAGATATCGCACTCATGCGGAGCAAGGTGCAGACCTTCAATCCCCTTGATGTCAGGGACGAGAAGGTCAAGGTTGCGGCGAAGTTTTTTAATATTGTAGGCCTTCCTGTGATTGTGGTTTTTTTTGGTATGCTTGTTTTGTTCAGGCGTCACAACCGGAAAAAACGCATCGAAGCCGCCTTTTAAGGATAAGGGGTAACGTATGAAAGTGAAAAAAGAATACATTCTCCTCGGGCTGCTCATCCTATCATCCATCTTGTACCTCGTGTTCAAGCAGACGGACCGGATCCACTACACACTGCCTGAGCTCAAGGCGCTCAAGGCAGATGACATAACCACAATCGAGATAACCCGCGCAGGGAAAACCACCGCGCTGTACAAAAAAGGCAAGGCTTGGCACATCTCTCCAAGCAACTGGCGAGCTGACCAGACCAAGGTCTCTGAGATGCTCGACAAACTCTCAGGACTTACCGTTACTGACCTCGTATCTGAAGCCAAGTCATATGAACGCTACCAGCTCGATGACAAGAGCAAGGTCGTACTCAAAGCATTCTCCGGCAACGAGATAAGACGTGAACTTTCTGCGGGCAAGACCGCCCCCACCAATTCGCATACCTATATCAGGCTCCCGGGCGACAACAAGGTATATCTTGCAAGCGGCGACCTGCCACGGCTGTTTCTGGCCCCCGTTGCCGAATTGAGGGACATGCTGGTTCTTGGTTTTGCACCTGAGCTGATTACCTCGATAGAGATCCTTGAAGCAGGGACATCAACGGTTCTAAACAAGGAAGAGCTGCCTCCCGACAAGTCACAGAAAGAGCCTGCCAAGGGGACAGTCAAACTGTACATCTGGAAGAACGGAAAAGGCGAGACCGTGGACAAGGCCATCATTGACCCCTTCCTCTCGGGCCTGAGCAGGACATACTGCGAAAAATACCTGGACGATGCCATGCAGGCATCACTCGTGAACCCTGTTTTAACCCTGAAGCTCAAGGGGGCAAAGGTATATACCCTGTCCATCTTTCAAAAGACCGGGGAGATCATCCCTGCCCTCTCTTCCGAAAGCGAATCACCCTTTGTGTTTCCTGGATATAAACTCGAGACCATGAAAAAATCGCTGGATGAAATCCTGGGCAGGAGGGTCTCAAGCGAGAAGAAACAATCCTAGATGTGGCTTTAACCGCGACACCGGGCCAACATCATACCACAGGAATTCCGGATCGTCTTGCCATGCGTCTCCAGAACAGGTTTGACATCCTGAAGGACTGCCTTTTCATCCCCATCATTTGATGGAGTGCGGCCTTTTCCATGTGTTCAGAGTGTGCAAAGGCGTTATGGGAAGTATCCTTCAAAGGCACCTCCGTGCTGTTCCATTCATGGGCAGGCATGCATGCTGTCCACTGCGTCTCCTGTTCCGTGATTCGGTCCTTCACCAGGGGCCTTATGGAATCATACCTGAACATTGCATTGATATGGTATGCCTCGTGCCTCCACCAGTATGAATCTTCAGAATAAGACCCTTCCCCCCTGCCGGCATCCATAAACGGCGCTGCAGGCATGAACGGCTTGTATGGGGTAAGGCATGGCGCAGAACCTGCAGTGACGAATATCCTGATCCTGTCGTTGGGGTGCAGCTCCACCACCAAGGACCCGGTGGTCTGGGACCTCCTGATGAGCGGGTCGGATGCATGCATGCACACATCACGATTAAACCCATTCGCCGGTGAATGTTTGTAATGGCTTCTCAGCAATTGAAATACATCGATTACGCTGATGGCGCCTTTTGTCTTGAGGATGGAGGCATCACCCTGACCTTTCCGGTATCTGCTGCCTGCAAAAAAGGTGGTGAGCGGGTCTGTATATGTACTCAGATCAGTACCCGTGGGGAGCGAAGACCGGTCCCAATCGTCGGTGATGGTGATACCGTTGGAGATCACTGCATGACCGGTATGATGCTTGACGGCATAGTCACGGCCTACGGTCTCCAGGGTCAAGATGCCCTGTCTGTCCATGATGATGAAGGAATTCATGTAACTGAATTTCTTGTCCCGGTATCCGCAGGGGCCTGCCTGACCATATTTTACAAGGAGTTCGATAATGATGTTTGCCGCTTCGTCGGCAGTAGCGGACCTCTCGAGGGCCAGACGCACGAGGTCCATGCCTATGAGTCCGGGTTCCTTCTCGGTCTTGACCCTGGTGAACAGGGCTTCGTTGCCGATGGCCACACCCTTTTCGTTCACCCCCATCTCCGCCCCCCAGAGCCAGAATGGTTTGGACAGTACTATGGCATGGGTTGAACCGGTCTGGGGGATGGTGATGTATGTGCAGCGCAGGTCCGTTCTTTCAGGAAAGGTTTTCCGGGGTATGGAAAGGACGAGCTGGGTTTCGTCGGCCTCCCTGTCGGAGTTCTTAGCAAAGATGCTTATGCCTGAGCTGGTATAACTCGGCCCGATTCCAAGCGTATCGCACATAACATCTCCTTATGGGCAATGTCGTTCATTCCCTTGAGTCGCATCATATCATGAATCAGATCTGTTCCGACACTGTCTGAGTAATTCTTATGGATTTTCTGTAAAAACAAGATCCGATCATGATTGGCATGAAATCAGGGTGAGTTCCTTGAGGCATGCAATAATATCCTGCATTCTGATCATGTAAACTTTTTCTGTCGCTTGTACGTCTTAGATGACAAGGATGAAGAGCAAATTAGACGGTCCTGGAGCTCAGCAAAAGAGATAAGGAGGACAACATGATCAATAAGACTATAGCTATAATGGTGATATTGTCTTTTTTCGGTTTTTCAACAGCATATGCCTACGGTCCCGAAGATGATCACAGGAATGACCAGGCAGCAGGTATTGCAATAGTCGCAGTCCTCACCGCTGTAACAGCGGTCTTTTTGCTTGCTTCCCATGACAGGCATAGAGAACAGCG
>CAYMDG010000144.1:0-7933 GCA_964388905.1 uncultured Bacteriovoracaceae bacterium | reverse complement strand
TTCGACCACTCTCTGTGGACGCCCGATGAGCCGCGCGTGGCAGACATCTCCCGCACCATGGCCATAACCGGGGATTACCTCATCCCCCACATCGGAAAAGACCCGTTCCTGGAGCAGCCGCCTTTGTACTATGCGGTTACCGGCCTCTTCTGGAAGGCCCTGGGCACAGGCAACGAAGGCTTCGGCAGGCTTTCTTCCGTCCTGTTCAGCCTGGGCACTCTCATGGTGGTTTTCTTCGGGGTACGATCCCTCTATGGGCGAAGTACCGCCATGTTGTCATCACTGATCCTTGCCACCACAATCGGGTTCTTCACCATATCGCACAAGATGATCGTGGACACCGCCCTTGCCTTTTTCATCACCGGGGCACTGTTCGCGTTCCTGTCTGCCTACCTGGGCTCCTTCAAGCAGGGATACCCTCTTTTCTGGCTGTGCCTGGCAGGCGCCTTTCTCACCAAGGGCATCATCGGTTTCGCTCTCCCGGGGATAGCGGTAGTCCTCTTCGTGCTCTGGCAGAAGGATTTCGCCGTCATTAAGCGGGCCTGGGTGCTGCCCGGTATAATCCTCCTGGCTGCCATTCTCTCTGTCTGGGCTTTTATCCTGTATCAACAAGGCGGAACGGACTTCCTCTACACCTTCTTCCTGTACAACAACCTCGGCAGATTCATTGACGTGGGCATCTATCAGGGGGGTCATGAGCGGCCCTTTTACCACTATATCCCGGTCATCTTCACCGAGGGTATGCCGTGGTCCATCCTGCTTGTCCCTGCGCTGGTCTTCCTGAAGAAACCCGATGTGAGGCTGCGGTTCTTTTACTGCTGGTTCATAGGCGGGCTATTGCTCCTCTCCCTTGCCTCCACAAAACGAGGCCTCTACCTGCTCCCCATGTACCCGGCCATGGCGGTTACGGCCTCTGTCTGGCTTGAAAAGACGCTTAAAGAGACAGCCTCGCAGTGGGAGCACCGCTGGCTCGGAATAACCGCAACCTTTGTGGGGCTTGCCGGCCTTGCCCTGCCCCTGGTATATGTAATTCTCGGCGGATCGATACCAGCGGCCATAATCGTATTTCTCCTTTCCATGACAATGCTGGCCGCCATGTTCAAAAGATTGCCGCTGACCCTGCCGGAGCGGCTTGTGGCAGGATGGTCGGTGCTGCTTGTTGCCTGGTCGACATTGCTCTTCTATCAGGTAGACACCTTCAAAAGCTACAAGCCCTTCTTCCAGGAGGCGGGCAGGCTGGTGGGCAGCGAAACGGTCATGGGCCTTGACCTCACCGAGACCGCACTGGCCATGAGTTCCTTCTACGGCGGGTTTGCACCGGAGAACGTGACTGACCGCGAGAAGTTCATAGAGAAACTTGTCGCAGGCAAGACACGCTATGTCCTTTTCCTGCGGAGAAAGAAAGACGATGAACTGGGGCGCCTTCTGGAAACGAAAGGCCGGATGCTTTTACACATTGACAACAGGATTATGGACAGTATACGCATCCCGAAATCAATGGGTCGCAATCCTGTCTCGGTCAATAGGGAAACCGTGAGGCCCACTGAGCTGTGGCGCCTTTTATGAACCTTTACAACCTTTGGGAGATACATAAAAATGGATGACTTCATCCCCATGAGCAAGCCTTTTTTCGGCAACGAAGAGATCGAGGCCGTAACCGAGGTCATAAAGTCAGGATGGGTGACCACCGGCCCCAAATGTGCCCGGTTTGAAGAAGATTTTGCCCGGTACACCGGTTGCGCCCATGCACTTGCCCTCAGCTCGGGAACGGCAGGTATGCACCTTCTGCTCAAGGCAATGGGTATAGGCAAGGGCGACGAGGTCATCACTCCTTCCATGACCTTTGCCTCCACCGTGAACCAAATTGTGCTCTCAGGCGCCAGGCCCGTATTTGTCGATATAGACTACGGCACGCTGCTGGTGAAACCCGACCATATCGCAAAGGCCATCACCGGCAGGACCAAGGCCGTTATCCCCGTTCACTTCGCCGGTGCGCCGGCGGACATGGATGCTATCGCTCAGACCTGCGGAACAATACCAATCATCGAAGACGCCGCCCACGCCATCGGCACCTATTACAAAGGGTCACATATCGGGGCAAGCAACCTGGCCGTGTTTTCGTTCCACCCCATCAAAAACATCACAACAGCAGAAGGCGGCATGGTTACCGGCGGATCAAAGGTGCTGATGGATAAGCTGAAGCTGCTGAAATTCCACGGCATAGAACGCGATGCCTGGAAGCGCTACGGCAAGGCATCAGACCCCACCTATGACATCGAGGAGCCGGGATTCAAGTATAACCTGACCGACCTGCAGGCAGCGCTCGGTATTGTGCAGTTGAACAAGATCAATGAGATCAATGCCAGACGGACCCATATAGCGCTGCGCTATCTGGAAGGCCTATCCCAGGTCAAGGGTCTCGATCTGCCGGGTGTGCCTGCCTACAACCATGTCCATTCCTGGCATCTCTTTGTGGTCAAGACACGATCCGTTGACAGGAAAATGCTCATGGCCGAACTTGCAGAACGCAATATAGGCTACGGTCTTCACTTCCCGGCATGCCACACCTTGAAATATATCAGGAAGCTCTCCGGTAAGATTACCCTGCCTGAGACCGAGGCGGCAGCGGAACATATCTTAAGCCTTCCCTTATATCCTTCTCTGGAAGAACCACAGGTGAACAGGGTAATAACCGCACTCAAGGAGATATTCAGGTGAAACGATTCAACCTCCGCAACGTCAGGAAAAGACTGGATTCCCGCTTCCGCGGGAATGACGACTGGAGAGTTCTGCAATGGCCTCCCATGTATATACCAAGCTTTCCCTGTGCCCTAGGGCAGGAGGCGACACGCGCATGAACCAGCCCAGGATCTCGGTAATCATACCGGTATACAATGAAGAGCAGGTGCTCCCAAAACTCTTCGAGCGGCTCATGCCTGCCATGGAATCAATGAACAGGGATTATGAGGTGATCCTCGTTGATGACGGCAGCAAGGACGGATCCCTGGGGATCCTCCGCAGCCATGCATCCGGGCGCGTCATCATTGTAGAGCTTTCCCGCAACTACGGCCAGCATGCGGCCGTGTTCGCAGGGTTCGAGACCAGCACCGGCGAGATCGTGGTCACCTTAGACGCCGACCTCCAGAACCCCCCCGAAGAGATACCGCGCCTGGTGGATACGATGGAGACGGGCAACTACGAGGTGGTGGGGACGGTACGCATGATGAGGCAGGACACGTCTTTCAGGAAGACAGCCAGCAGGGTCGTCAATGCCTTTGCCCGCCGCATCACCGGCGTGCACCTTTCCGACTGGGGGTGCATGCTCCGGGCATACAGAAGGCACGTGGTGGACTACATGCTTGCAAGCCAGGAACACTCCACCTTCATCCCTGCTCTCGCCACCAGCTTCGCCAAGGACATTGCCGAGATCGAGGTGAGGCATGAAGAACGCTTTGCAGGTGAGTCCAAGTATTCGCTCTCAAAGCTCATCGCCCTGCAGTTCGACCTGGTGACCTCTTTTTCAGACTTCCCCTTGAAGGCAATGCTCTATACCGGGATCATCCTGGCCTTTTTGGGCATGGGCTTCGGCACATTTCTTGCCGTGGCCAGGCTCGCATTCGGGGCCGAGTGGGCAGCGCAAGGCATCTTCACCCTGTTTGCCGTGCTGTTCTTCTTTGTGGGGGCACAGTTCCTGGCGTTCGGCATCATGGGCGAATACGTGGGCAGGATCTACCGGGAAGTGAAGAAACGCCCGCCGTATACCATAAGGAAGGTGTACCGTTGAGAACCGTGGTGTTCGCCTACCATAACATGGGGCTCGTAGGCATCAGGAATCTTAGGAATGCAGGCTTTGAGATCCCCCTGGTCTTCTCCCACGAGGATGACCCGGGCGAGAATATTTGGTTCGGCTCGGTGAGTGAGTTGTGCCATGAACTGGCCATCAATTGTGTCCTTCCAAGAAACCCCAACCAGTACGGGTGGATCGAACGGATCAAGTCGGTCAAACCGGACATCATCTTCAGCTTCTATTACCGGCACATGCTCAAACCCGCGATCCTTAACATCCCGAGGCTCGGAGCCTATAACCTCCACGGCTCATATCTGCCTGCATACCGTGGCCGGTGCCCGGTGAACTGGGTTATCATCAAAGGGGAACAAACCACGGGCGTTACCCTGCACGAAATGGTTGAAAAGCCTGATGCCGGCCCTATCGTGGCCCGGAAAGAAGTTGATATCACCCATGATGACACAGCGCTTTCCCTCTTTAATAAACTGGAACGCTCTGCCGATGCACTCCTTGCCGAAATCCTGCCGCACATGATCATCGGAGACATCCCCAAGACTCCCATGGACCTTTCCCAAGGCTCTTACTATGGCGGCAGGAAGCCCGAAGACGGCCGCATCTGCTGGGACAGGCCCTGTGAGGAAATCTATAACCTCATCCGCGCCGTTACCCGCCCCTACCCCGGGGCCTTCGGTTTTGTCGGCGATGACATGGTCATTTTCTGGTGGGCTGTGCCGGACAATGAGATCATCATGGAGCCGGGCAAAATCGATATTCACAAAGATACTGTTTTGATCGGGACCGGCTATGGATGTATAAGGCCCCTTGAGATAGAGGTGAGCGGCAGGACATTGAAGGATGCCAGCCTGCAAAAGTATTTCAAAGATCACGAAGGAGAAATCGTACAATGAAGGTGCTTATTCTGGGTGTGAACGGGTTCATCGGCTCGCATTTAAGCGAGCGGATCATGCTGGAAACGGACTGGGAAGTCTATGGCATGGACCTGGGAGACAACAAGCTCAAAGGTGTAATAAACAACAACCGGTTCCACTTCATCGAGGGCGACATCGCCATCAACAAGGAATGGATCGAATACCACATCAAGAAATGCGACGTGGTTCTGCCGCTGGTTGCCATTGCCACCCCCAAGACCTATGTGGAGCGTCCACTGAGCGTGTTCGAGTTGGACTTCGAGGAAAACCTGCGCATCATCCGAGCGTGCGTGAAATACAACAAACGCGTGATCTTCCCCTCAACCTCAGAGGTATACGGCATGAGCACTGATGAGGCCTTTGACGAATACAGCTCCCCGCTCATACTGGGGCCCATCCCCATGCAGCGCTGGATCTACTCTTGCTCCAAGCAACTTCTGGACAGGGTCATCTGGGCCTATGGCACCAGGGACGAACTGGACTTCACCTTGATCCGGCCCTTCAACTGGATCGGCCCGAGGCTGGATTCCCTGGAGACGGCAAAGGAAGGTTCGTCCCGGGTGGTTACCCAGTTCATCGCATCGCTGGTCTTCAAGACCCCCATCGCCCTGGTGGACGGGGGCATGCAGAGCAGGTCCTTCACCTATATTGACGACGGCATCGGCGCGCTCATGAAGATCCTACACAACGAGGGGAAAAAGGCGAGCAAGCAGATCTTCAACATCGGCAACCCGGCCAATAACCTGTCCATCAAGGATCTTGCCCACAGGCTTCTTGAGATGTTCAAGCAGCACCCGGACCATATGAAGGACACGACCTATTCCGAGATCATCATAACGCCGTCAGGCGAGTTCTATGGCGCCGGATACCAGGACATCCAGACCAGGGTCCCTTCCATTAAAAACGCCATGGAACGACTTGGATGGGAACCCAAGGTGGGCCTTGATTCGGCGCTGAAGCGGACACTTGACAGCTTCCTTGAAGAGATAGCAGCCTCATAATGCCTGATCTGGCCCTTAAGGTGGACGTGGACACCTTCCGCGGCATGAAGGAAGGTGTCCCTGCCATTGCTGAAATCCTGGCCGAGTACGGCCTGAAAGCGAGTTTTTTCATCAGCTTCGGCCCTGACCGATCCGGCCTGGCCGTGCTTCAGCTGCTACGGCCATCATTTCTGAAAAAGATGATCCGCACCAACGCGCCCGGCCTCTATGGGTGGAAGACAGCGCTTTACGGCACCCTGCTGAGAGCGCCCATGATCGGAATTGATTTCCTGGAAACGATCCGGGGGCTCATGATGTCCGGTCACGAGATCGCCTGCCACGCCTGGGACCACCGCCTCTGGCAGGACTGGCTCTTCCTCATGAGCAGAAACTCCATAGAGGCATGGTTTGCCAAGATGGCCGGGGCCTACTCCCAGATTACGGGATCACCGCCGAAGGCCTTCGGTGCGCCCAGCTGGATGATGGACAAACGCTCGCTTGAGGTCGTTGCAACCTATAACCTGTCATACCTGAGCTGCACCAGGGCACCGGCCCCATTCGTCTTTGCAGAGAACTCCATGATCGAGGTCCCCTCGAACATGACGTGTATTGAAGAAGTGGGTGCAGACGGTGTCATGGCAGCCATCAAAGGCCGCGCTGAGAGCCCTGAACCTCAGGTACTGCCGGTACACGCCGAGGTGGAGGGCATGGTGTACCAGGTACAATTCAAAGAGATTCTGAACCTTGCCGTCTCGCTTGGTTACCGGATCTGCCTGTTGAACGAAATTGCATCAGGCCTTGAGAAGGACCGGCTCCCCGTACGCCCTCTCACCATGGGCCTTATCCCCGGCAGGGCCTTCAAGTGTGCGGTTTAATATCCGACGGTTTTTAAATAAGATCTATGCCTAGTGCAATTCTAACCCTGACCATAACGTATGGCACGAAAGCTTCACATTATTAGCATTCAACATCTGCATAGCTTTCGAGACATAATCAACGGTTTCTAAGGACCGGGAAGCCGATAATTTTATTGCATAATCATCGCTTGAGCTAATATGAATAGTTCTGATCATTATCAACGGTTTCGAGGCATCTTAAAACCGAGGTGTTATTGCAGTAATCATCATATGTGAAACAGTCGGCATCACCTGCACTCAAAGCAAACCAGATACAAGCTGTCGTTAAACTTCTGACTGGTTTCAAAATCGCATTAACACTGACTATAAATCTTCATTTGGATGGAAGGATATCATCTTCATCTGATGGTTGCTGCAGATGCTTTGCCGGAGACTCATTCGGCTGAGTTTCTGTGGGGCCTATACTCGTATCTTCCAATGAATCAGGGTCATTTAGTGACTCTAAATGAGTGAACACTGTAACATTTGATATTGCATGGCGAATATCAGCTTCAATTTTTTCCAACAACTGATGACCGCGCTGTACTGTCCATATACCGGGAACCAACACATGAAATGAAATAAACTTTTGCGCACCTGATTGGCGAGTAAGAAGCTCATGACACTGTACTCCATTCTGGATATAAGGTTCTAATACGCTTCGTATCGTGTTTTGCTCCTCAACCGGCAGGGCCGTATCCATCAGTCCTAATACAGATTTTCGTACTATATGAAATCCAGACCAGGTGATATTTCCGGCGACAAGAAATGCTACAATTGGGTCAAGTCGTTCCCAGCCAGTGAGCGCCACGCCCCCAACACCAAGTAGAACCCCCACTGATGTCCATACATCTGTCAACAGGTGATGTGCATTAGCTTCAAGCGTAATTGAGTGGTAGCGTTTACTGGCCCGAAGCAAAACAAGAGCTACAGATAGATTTACGAGTGAGGCCACAACTGAAACCCCCAATCCTAGCCCAATCTGTTCAAGTGGTTTTGGTGTAATAAGCCGTGGAAAAGCCGCAACACCGATACTTATGGCGGCAATCAGAATCAATGTTCCTTCGACACCGCTTGAAAAGTATTCTGCTTTACTATGTCCGTAGGCATGGTCCTCATCGGCTGGGCGAGAAGCTATTGTCAACATAGCTAACGCCATGAATGCCCCAACAAGGTTTACGAAGGATTCCATTGCATCTGAAAGTAGACCAACCGAACCCGTCAGCCAATATGCAACGGATTTGAGTGCAATGGTTAGAATAGCTGCTGCAATTGAGAGCCAAGCAAAACGAGTAAGAGATGAAGTCTGCATGAAATTATATCTTATAACAGAGCACTTAC
>CAYMDG010000143.1:3497-7934 GCA_964388905.1 uncultured Bacteriovoracaceae bacterium | reverse complement strand
GCCTACACCTCCATAAAGCCCGATGAGGGAGACTCGGTATCACTGAGCCGCTTTCTTGACACCAAGATAAACCTCTCTTATGAGGTTCTCGGCCGGCCTCCGGTTGACTTCCTTTTCGGGTGCGGGCTCAATCTCCCCACCGGCTACACCGACTTCAAGACCGATGAGCTCGCCCTTACCGCCCTGCCCCCTGACCTGCTGCCCATCACCTCGTTTGGTGAGGGGTTCAACATCAATCCCTATCTGGGTGTGTCCAAGGAATGGGAACGGCTGGCAGCCGGATTCGGCCTGGGATACCAGTGGAGAGGGAAATTCGATTACTCCGAGATGATCCAGGACCTTGACCCCGGTGATGTCCTGACCGTGACCGCCGAAGCCACCTATGCCCTCACGGAAGAACTCCAGGGTAGGATCCTGGGCGAATATGCAAGCTACGGCAAAGACACGGTGGGCGGCGACGATTATTACAAAGAAGGTGCACTCACGCTCCTGGGATTTGGTGCAACCTACGCACGGCCGTCATGGCAGATGGATGCAGACCTTACCGGCATCTTCCGCGCCAAGGGCAAATATTACACCACTGCAGCAACACCGATAAGCAGCGAGAAAAACTACGGCGATGAATGGCAGGCGACCCTGAAAGAAACATGCTTCCTGAACTCCACCACTTCGGTTATATCCCGATTGAGCTTCCTGACCATTGCTAAGAACGGCTTCGAGCAGGATTCCCCCTACTATTCCGGGGGGCGCCAGAAGATAGCCCTTGGCTGCGGCATGGAGAAGACCTTTTCCAAGAGCACCAAGGGGAATATTGACCTGACTTTGTTCAGTATGAAGGACAAGAAAAACTGGTATCACCCGGATGAAGACCTCAACTACAAGGGGTTCACGCTGAGCGCCGGCCTGAATACGGTGTTTTAGACAGAGATATCCATGTGAAGAGTGCGCCCTGAAAGATGGGGACGGAAAGAATCCTTAACGCCTTAAATACCATCTTGCAAAGAGAAGGTGACTTCAAAGGGGCGCTGAAAAACCATGGGGCATGACCATCATCAGCACAACAATCACCAGCACGCCGATCTGGGCAATATCAGGCTCGCATTTTTTCTGAACCTTGTCTTTACCATCATCGAGATCTTCGGCGGGTTGTGGACAAACAGCCTTGCCATCCTGGCCGATGCCATCCACGACCTGGGAGACAGTTTCGCACTGGGCTCAGCCTGGTTCCTGGAACGTCTCTCCATGAAAAAAGGCGATGCGCTCTATTCATACGGGTACCGCAGGTTCTCCCTGCTGGGAGCGCTGATCAGCGCGACAGTGCTCATATTAGGCTCCGTGTTCATCCTGATCCATGCCATCCCAAGGATATTTGATCCCCAGCATTCCTACGCACCAGGCATGGTCCTTTTCGCTCTCATGGGTATTGCGGTAAATGGCGCAGCGGTTCTCAGGCTCAAGGGGAGCACCGGCATAAACGCCAAGATGGTTACATGGCATCTTTTAGAGGATGTGCTCGGATGGACCGCCGTCCTTGCCGTCAGCCTCATCCTCCTCATCCGGGATATACCTTTTCTTGACCCATTGCTGTCCTGCCTGATCACGGCATATGTCCTGTTCAATGTCCTGAAAAACTTGGGCAAAACCTTTGGGGTCTTCATGCAGGGGGTACCCCAAGGGGTTGATATTGAGGCCATTGAAAAGGACATGCGCTCGCTAGAACATGTCACCTGCACCCACCATACCCATATATGGTCATTGGACGGCATGCATCACGTACTGACCACCCATGTTGTGGTGGACCAGGGTGCAACAAGAGAAGATATCATCGTCATCAAAGACCACATAAGAAACCTCATGCTTACCCACGGTATGGATCACTCCACGGTTGAGATCGAATACAGCGGCGAGGAGTGCAGGATCACCGGAGATACCTGCAACTGTTCTTAGAGAGGAGGTTGTCAGTGGATTATTCACAGATCAGGTACGAGAAGCGAGGTGAACTGACCGTCATCGCATTCAACAGACCCGAGGTCATGAACTGCATCGGGCCTGTCACGCACCGCGAACTCATTGATGCCTGGGGACGCTTCAAGGAGGATCCTGATGCCAAGGTGGCCATAATCACTGGCACAGGAGAGCGGGCCTTCTGTACGGGGGGCGATCTCAAAGACGGCCAGGATATCGTGTCCACAGACCCTGCAGAGGTCGCTGGACATTGCAGGGGGGATCGGCCAGGCTACCTCGGCCCCAGCAGATGGACGGACATCTATAAGCCTATTCTAGCAGCGGTCAATGGAGCCGCCTATGCAGGCGGCCTTGAATGGGCATGCTTTGCAGACATCCGCATCGCAGAGGAACACGCCACCTTCGGGGTTACCTGCAGGAGATGGAACATCGGCCTGGCGGACGGAGGCACCCAGCGCCTGCCCCGTATCATCGGGCTCGGCAGGGCCATGGAGCTTATCATAACAGGCAGGGTAATCGATGCGGATGAGGCATATCGGATCGGGCTTGCCAATGAGGTCGTGCCTAAAGGAAGATCGCTTGAGCGCGCCGTGGAACTGGCAGAGTTTATCTGCACCCTTCCCCAGCCTGCCATGCGCACCGACAAGGAAGCGGCCGTCCGGGGCTTCGGCCTGCCGCTTGCCGAGGGACTCAGGATCGAGGCCGAGTGCTTTAACAAGTCCATCTTCAACCCTGACACCATTGAGGGGTTGAGGCAATTTATCCATCGGGATCATCCTGACCGCAAGGCCGGGGGGCAGACAAAAACGCCTGGCCTTGCCCGCAAGAAGTGATTCTTTTAGATGCCTTGGGCCTATCTATTGCAGCCCTTAGATGCTATTGTGTGAGGCTATGGATAAAAACTCGCACATAGAAAAGATAGGTACCATAATCCTCAAACCTGGCCGCGACGAGTCATTGCAAAGACACCACCCCTGGATTTTCTCCGGGGCGGTAGCAGAGGTTAAGGGCAATCCGACTCCAGGCCAGACCGTTAACGTATGTGCCTCCGATGGCACATGGATCGCAACAGGCGCATATTCCCCCCACTCGCAGATAAGCGTGCGCATCTGGTCCTTCACAAAAGGCGAGGCCGTCACGGAGTTGTTTTTTCGTAAACAGCTTGAATATGCAATTGCGGCACGTTCACACCTGCTTGAAGGTGGAGACCTTACTGCCTGCCGCCTGGTTAATGCGGAGTCAGACGGTTTGCCGGGCCTTGTTGTAGACCGCTATAATGATTTTCTTGTCTGCCAATTCCTCTCGTCAGGCGTGGCGTTCTTCAAGGATGAGATCATCAGGCAACTTGCAGACATCACCCGTGCCAAGGGCATCTTTGACCGTTCAGATACGGACACACGTGCCCTGGAAGGGCTTGAGACCAGCGTAGGGACCATCTGGGGAGAAGACCCTCCGGAACTCCTCGAGATCAGGGAACACGGCATGCGTTTTCAGGTTGATGTCAGAAGAGGCCACAAGACCGGATTCTATCTGGATCAGCGCGAAAATCGGATGGCCGTTCAGGCGTTCTCCAAAGGGGCCGAGGTGCTCAACTGCTTTTCCTATACAGGGGCCTTCGGTATAGCGGCCCTCAAGGGTGGCGCACTCCAGGTGACGAACATCGAATCATCACCTGACGCCTTAGCGCTGGGGCTGACGAACGCAGGGCTGAACGGCATGGACCAGAAGTTCCTGACCATGGAGGACGATGTGTTCCTGGTGCTGAGAAGCCTGCGCGATGCGGATAAAAAGTTCGACCTCATTATCCTCGACCCGCCCAAGTTTGCGGCATCTGCAAAACAGGTGGCAGGGGCGAGCCGTGGATACAAGGACATCAATCTGCTGGCGTTCAAACTACTGAATCCGGGCGGCACCCTCTTTACCTTCTCCTGCTCAGGGCATATCACTGCTGAGCTTTTCGGCAAGATCGTTGCGGATGCTGCTCTCGATGCCAAACGTGAAGCCCAGATCATAAGACGGCTGGGGCAGTCATCCGACCACCCCGTCCTGCTCTCATTCCCGGAAGGAGGCTATTTGAAAGGGCTAATCTGCAAGACAAAATGACCGGGTAGGACTTCTTTTAAAGACTACTGATTGAAATATGCTGCGCTTTTCAATATTGCACATGATTTTTTGAGCATTATTATTTATGGGTATACAAAATAAACTGATTGTATGGGTATCTTATGAGAATACACTTCAAGGGGTTATTCATCCTTACCAAGGACACCTTTGTCTTTCACCATGTTCCCTCTTTTGGAAAGAGGGCGGGGCATTCAGGTGAACCCTTTCAACACCATTTATGCCGGAGGGGGGAATACCCGGCATGAAAGATGAGGTCAAGACGAGAGCTCAGCTCATAGAAGAGCTGGATCTGGCACGCAGGACAATAGCAGATCTGGAAAACGCTGTATCCAAGTCCAAGCAAGAAGC
>CAYMDG010000143.1:0-3397 GCA_964388905.1 uncultured Bacteriovoracaceae bacterium | reverse complement strand
GGGATGGCAAGGTCGTGGAGGTGATCTCAGTAGCCAGGGAGATCACCGAGCGCATCGAGATACTGGAGTCACTCAGGGAGCGTGAAGAAACAGCGCAAGCACTGCTGAACGCCTGTACGGACTCATTAATCCTTCTGGATCCGTCAGGCACTGTTCTTGCCCTGAACGATTCTGCAGCACGAATAATGGGCAAAACAGTAAAAGAAATAGTGCGGTCCCCTATTGCTGACCATGTTACAAGAGATGTAATACTCAGGAGAAAACCCTACTTTGACCAGGTCATCAGTTCAGGCAAACCTGTGCGTTTTTCCGATGAGAACCAGGGGAGGTCATTTGCCATCAGCTTATTCCCTGCCAAAGACTCACAGGGCAAAGTTATCAGGATTGCAGTTTACGGCCAGGAGATTATCACACCCAAATCCATGAAATAATTCCTATACAGGCCGTGCTTAGTGATGCTAACAATCATCGAAGGAAGCCATGAAAACCAAACAACCCCAGGCATACGATTATGAGCTTATGGACAGCGGTAATGGCAGGAAGCTTGAACGCTTCGGTCGTTACCAGCTTATCAGGCCCTGCGCTCAGGCCATATGGGAACCGCAGAAAGACACGGCGGCGTGGGAAGAGGCCGATGCCGCCTTTGAGCGCAAACCCGGGAAAGGCTGGCAGGTCCGCACCGAACTTCCGGCGTCCTGGCGTATAACACTCGAAGGACTGAACTTCAGGCTCTCTCCTACCGACTTCGGACACCTTGGGATCTTCCCCGAACAACGCGGCCTCTGGAAATGGATAAACTCCGTCCTGACACAAGCAAACGTCATTGGCAGGACACAGGTCTCCGTGCTCAACCTCTTTGCCTACTCCGGCGGGGCGACCCTTGCGGCTGCACGTTGCGGGGCTCAGGTCTGCCACCTGGATGCATCAAAGGGCATGGTCAAATGGGCCAGGGAGAATGCGGAGCTCAACAACCTGACCGATGCCCCCATCCGCTGGATAGTAGAAGACGTGAACCGTTTTCTGGAAAGAGAGATAAGGCGCCAGCGGCGTTATGATGCAGTGATAATGGATCCTCCCACCTATGGACATGGCAAAAATGAAGAGGTCTATAAGATCGAGGATGAGCTCATTGCAACAGTGAAAAAATGCTGGACCCTGCTATCTGAGGCGCCCCTGTTCGTCCTGCTTACTTCACATACCCCCACCTGTACCCCGCGGGTGCTTCAGAACATCCTGACCGGCACAACGCCTTCGCAGATTCCATCACATTACGAAAGCGGCGAGATGCTGCTGGAAGGCAAGGGGCCCGTGCTGCCGGTACCCAGCGGAACTTACTGCAGGTGGGTCTGTGAAGAGGCATCCCTGCTTAGGAGATGACATAGCCAAGCCATGGCTACATTAGAGATTCTTTATGAGGATAACCACCTGCTGGCCCTGAACAAGCCGGCAGGCCTGCTCACCCAGCCATCAGGAAAGACTTCGGACAGCCTGGAGGCACAGGCCAAGGCCTGGATCAAACAGGCCAAAGACAAGCCCGGCGAGGTCTACCTTCATGCTGTTCACCGTCTTGACAAGCCGGTAAGCGGTATAGTGATCTTTGCCCGAACGAGCAAGGCCTTAAGCAGGATGAACGAACAGATGCGAGGCAAGAGCATCATCAAGGTCTACCACGGCGTTGTCACCAATGACCTGCCGGGGCCGCACGGTACCCTGATGCACCACCTGAAGCACTCACGGATGAGGTCCGTGCTCGCTTCTCCACAAGAGCCCGGATCACGGCAGTCGCTGCTGACCTACCGCATCATTAATCGTTTTAATACATTAATCCTTGTTGAGGTCATCCTTGAGACCGGCCGCTACCACCAGATCAGGGCACAGTTCGGAGCCGCCGGGTTCCCTATCCTCGGTGACGTTCACTATGGCGGAGAAAAATGGACACCCACCGGCGAGATTGCACTGCACCACAAGCAAATGGAGTTCATGCACCCCACGCTGAACTCACAGATCAAGATCGAAGCCCCGTATCCTTCTGTATGGCCAATACATGAGTGAGCACTGACGGGTATCGTGTAATGAAAGGTATGAACGCATTCCGGGGAATCCCAAGGTCAGTATGGATGCTCGGCCTCGTAAGCCTGTTTATGGACATCTCCTCCGAGATGATCCACAGCCTGCTGCCGGTCTTTCTGGTTGTGGGACTCGGTGCATCCGCCCTGTCACTTGGTATCATTGAAGGGATCGCCGAGTCCACAGCGCTCATTACCAAGGTGTTCTCCGGGTTCCTGAGCGACTGGCTGGGGAAGAGGAAGGTTCTTGCAGTAGCAGGGTATGCCATCGGTACTCTCACCAAGCCCCTGTTTGCCGTAGCGGACAGCGTGGGTCTCGTCTTGACCGCCCGTTTTCTCGACCGGATCGGCAAAGGCGTCCGTGGCGCACCTCGGGATGCGCTCCTTGCCGACGTCACCACGGCCGAGCAGCGCGGCGCAGCCTTCGGACTCAGACAGTCCCTGGACACCGCTGGCGCGTTCATAGGCCCACTGCTGGCGAGCGTGCTGATGTTCGCAACATCGGATAACTTCCGGGCCGTGTTCTGGATAGCCGTGCTGCCGGGAATCATTGCGGTGAGCTTACTTGCGTTCGGCGTCGAGGAGCCTGCTCACAGGGAAGGCGGAAAAAAGGAAAGACCCATAAAACTTGCTGATATAAAAATGCTGGGGCGCTCGTACTGGTTCATCGTTGCCTTCGGCAGCATCTTCACCCTTGCACGCTTCAGCGAGGCCTTTATACTCCTGCGCGCGCAGGGGGTCGGAGTACAGGCTTCTCTCATTCCCTTCTTCATGGTGTTGATGAATGTTGTTTACACGCTGTGTGCTTACCCTGTGGGTGTTCTTTCAGACAAACTGGGCCGCATGGGGATGCTTGCTGCCGGCTGCCTCGTGCTTGTTGCCTCAGACATAGTTTTCGCCCTTGCTTCGGGATATGCCCTAGTAGCTTTCGGGGCAGCGCTGTGGGGGCTCCATATGGGCCTGACCCAGGGGATATTCTCGACACTCGTGGCAGATACCTCGCCGGCTAACATCCGGGGAAGCGCCTTCGGCATCTTCAGCCTTGCAACGGGCATAGCCATGCTTGTCGCGAGCATGCTGGCCGGCTGGCTTTGGGATGTAGCCGGCCCTTCCGCCACTTTCTGGGCCGGTGCAACCTTCGCACTCGTGGGCTACACAGGATTACTGATCAGGAAAAACCACATCAGTTCGTTTTAAGAACCGGGGGAAATAATGGCTAATGACAACAAGATATATGTGAGAGAGGCACTGTTCGAAACAATCCAGAGTCAGATCGATAAGAACAGTCCCAGAGAGACAAAACTCACCTATGACAGGTTGATTCGTGAAGG
>CAYMDG010000142.1:0-8020 GCA_964388905.1 uncultured Bacteriovoracaceae bacterium | reverse complement strand
CTTCTCACCGCAAGCATAGTGCGCGATGAAAAGGGTGAGCCCATCTGCACTATTGACTCCTTTGTTGATATCACTGAGCGAAAGCGTATGGAAGAGGAACTCCGGATCAAGGAATTTGCCATCGCCTCGTCAATTGATGGCATCGGCATCAGCGATCTTGAGGGTAACATTAACTATGTGAACAAAGCAGCCCTTAGGATGTGGGGGGCCAAAGATGATTCCGAGATACTCGGCACCTCGGCACTAAGCATGGCACAGTCAGAGGAAGAGGCCCTTGAAATTTACCAGACCGTCATTGAAAAAGGGAGCTGGTCAGGTGAGGCCTCAGGCTACCGGAAGGACGGATCCCCCATAACCGTACACATATCAGCGAGTCTGGTGCGCAACGAAAAAGGCGAACCTGTCTGCCTGATGGACTCTTTTGTGGACATAACTGATCGTAAGCGCCTGGAAGAGGAGCTCAAGATCAAAGATCTTGCCATCGCATCCTCTATAGTCGGCATAGGCATCACTGACCTGGAAGGCAATATCATCTATGTGAATGAGGCATCGCTTAAGATGTGGGGCGCCGAGGATCTATCGGAGGTAATCGGCACCTCTGCGCTCAGCCTGGCGGAATCACCCGAAGAGGCCCTTGAGATCTACCAGGCGGTCTGGGAGAAGGGAAGCTGGTCCGGTGAGGTTTCGGGCTATCGGAAGGATGGATCTCCCCTTACTATTCACCTCTCGGTAAACCTGGTGCGTAACGAAAAAGGCGAGCCCATTTGTGCAATGGACTCATTCCTGGATATAACCGATCGCAAGCGAATGGAGGAAGAGCTCAGGATAAAGGATTTCGCCATTGCATCGTCCATCAACGGCATTGTGATTGGTGACCTCCAAGGCAACATCACCTATGTCAATGATTCTTTCATGCAGCTCTGGGGGGGCAAAGACCCGTCAGAGGTCATTGGTAAATCCGCCCTCTCGTTTGCCCAATCCGAGGAGGAGGCTGCCAATATTTTCCAGGCCGTTTATGAATCGGGAAACTGGTTTGGCGAGATCATCGCCAAGAGGAAAGACGGCAAGCCCCTTGCCCTGCAGATCACCGCAAGCATGGTGAAAAATGAAGACGGCAAACCGATTTGCCTTATGTGTTCCTTCATTGATATCACTGAGCGCAAAATCACCGAGCAGAAGCTCCAGAGGGCCTATGAGAGCCTTGAGCACCGGGTGGAAGAGAGGACCGAGGAACTTGTTAAAGCCAACATCCGGTTGAAGAAAGAGGTGGAAGAACGAAAACTGGCCGAGCAAAACTTGATTCAGAAGGAAGAGGAATTGAGTCTTAAGTCAATCAACCTGGAAGAGGCAAATACGGCGCTGAAGGTACTCCTCAAGCGTGGTGAGCAGGATAAAAGTGAGCTTGAGGAAAAGGTTCTATCCAACATCAAGGAGCTAGCCCTTCCCTATCTTGAAAAAATAAAAATGGGCACCCTGGATGAGAAGCAGAGAACTTATCTTGAAATCCTGGAGTCGAACCTTCATGACATTATATCACCCTTTTTGAAAAAACTCTCATCTCAGTATCTCAATCTTACCCCCACTGAAATCCAGGTTGCGAACCTTATCCGTGAAGGGAAATCCACCAAGGAGATTGCGGAGATCTTGAATATCTCGGACCGTGCTATAGAGTTCCACCGCAACAATATCAGGGACAAGCTCGGCCTGAAAAAAGCAAAGACCAACTTAAGGTCTTATCTACTTACGCTGAGCTAGATATTACATCATAATCGAGGCAATTGCATAACTCTTAGAATGTCATTCCCGCGAAAGCGGGAATATAGTTTTTTCAAAAACTTCTGGACCCCCGCTTTCGCGGGGGTGACACCATTTTTGAATATTGCATTTGCATCAATCAATTACGAAACTCACCGGATGTCCTACACGCCTGTGCGGGAATGACACTTGGAAGGTTTTTCGCTATGAGGCATGTCATCGCTTCTTTCATATGAATAGCATCCCGATAATTCTCAATGTCTCCATGCATAACATCAATAAATAAAAAAAGTGCCCCTGCCAAAAAAGATGTCTGGCAGGCGGCACCAGAAGAGAGTATTATTGACACTGAAGTTTTTTTAGAAGCTGCACCTCAACCTGGCAAATATCTCATCATTGTCTCTATACTGCCCAAAGAGAGAGTCATCGTACTTACCGTTGATCAATAAACCACCGATAGTTCCCTGGAGGTTGTCCGTGAAGTTATACTTCAGGGACGGTTTGATAATATAATCCCGGAACTCAATGTCGTATGCGGTCCGGATATTGAGCTCCATGGTGTTCTGAAGGAAGAACTGCTTAAAAAGGAACGTCAGTAAAGTGTCTACACCGTATTTGTTGAAATATACCGGCTTGTTTTCATCGTAGTTGGGTATGAACTCCTGGATGAACTGGACGCTCACACTCGTATCACCGTAGATGTAATCGAGCCCAAGGCCATATTTCATGGAATCCTCCTTGAAGGGGATTCTGGTATCTATATGAAATGTCTGGACCCTCTCCTTTCCCCCGGAAGCGAAGTATTTCTCATTGAATTCCTTATATATTTCATCTTGCTTTTCCTTTGTCACCAACTCCGGGAGTACGGAGTCGAGCTTTTGGTTATAATACTTGTCCTTGAAGTAGGCATATTCCCCACGCAGGGTGAATGAACTGACTGTTGTCGTGAAATCAAAGCCGTAGACCTGCATCCGATGAATCTGTGGAACCATAAGGGCCTGGGCGCTTATGCCATAATCCAGGGCCAGGGGATTTTTCATCTCGACCGTGAGGTCCACAGGGGCCTCCATGAGGGGCATCATGTCATAGCCGGTGAAATAGCTGCATGAGACGTCGCAGCCTGCCACATACTTGGAGACCCTGATCCCCGCTTCGGCGTTGCCCATGGTGATCGCAGGGAGGTCGATATCCTGATATGAGGTCTGAACGGGCACTTCCCCTACAGCTGTATTCGTCCTGATGATCTTGGGCGGTTTTAGGACCTTTGGAAACCACCGTTCATCGGGCTGAGGAAGGCGGTAAGGCACATACACAGGCACCCAGCCGAATTCCATATTCGCCAGATCGGAATACACATTCATCTTTACCGACGGTACGCCTATCTTACGATCGACCTCGTCATTGGTGCCGCCTTCGGTGAGATCCTCGGTATTCAGATTATCCGTAGGATTGATCTCGTCGAGCCTGCCCCAGGCAAACTTCTGTATACCCACTCTGCAATCAACTTTGCCTGTATAGAGGTCAAGATACGCTTCATCGACGTTTAAAAAAGGATTCTTATCCTGGTAGATAAGGTCGAACTCATTGATTAGTCTTCCGTTTTGCGGATTGATGACCTTGCCGTCATCTACTGCCTTGACAAGCAGCTTCCCGGACAACCAGGTGGAATAGCCTGTTTTCAGTTCCAGTCCGAGTTCACTCGATGGATTCTCTTCCGGGGAATCCCGGTCAAAGGCATATATGGCCCTCCCCTCGAGATATCCGGTGAGTGAGACCTTGCCATTTTCTCCCTCGTACTGAAAAGCCCCTGCACTCAAGGAGCTTAAAAGGAGACAGATGATTGATACCAGGGCCGCCCTTGTTACTCTCAAAGATCAGTTTCCCCTTGTCATGTATCTCTCGGTGAAGATATCGTCTTTCAGTCCAGAATCATAAATGATGTTGTTCAGGTCAATGATCGTGGTCCTGCCATTTTGCACATTATGCATCTCAAGATGGGTCGGCGTATTGATCCCCTTGATGTTCTTAACATTTTCAAAGAGGCCCTGCTTTTGATACTGCCCTTTGGGATCAAAGAAGTCCGCCTTGGCAGGGACGAAGTTGCCCTTTCTTATCCACACAACGACCTTGCTGTAGAACTCAACCTTCTTGGGTGTGGCCTCTATAACATAACATGGCTCTGACTTGAAATTTTCCTCTTTGGTAAGCGTGTAGGTGTAATCATCGATATCCTGGCTGCCCATGTCGTAAAAGGTCAGCTCCGTACCCATGAAGCTCTCGCCCTTTCCGCTTGAACTGATCTGCCTTACCCGCTGGAGGGCAGGGAGATAGAGCCACTGCTTATCTTGCTTTTGCTCATCGGTCCACACAAGGAAGCTCGTACCTTTGACATCGGCAGGCGAATTGAAGAAGACGATGGATCTTGATTTGTTGTTTCCATAGCGTTTCGCAAAGAAGCTCAGATTCCTCTCCCTCTTTTCACCCTTGTTATTCATGAGGATCATGAGCATGTCAGCCTTTGAGTCTTTTGCCTGATCCAACAGGTCTTCAGACTTCTTGACGATCTGATAGGCCGTCATATCGGCCGAATAGACCGGGAATGAATTGGTTAATGAAAAAGTAATAATTACAAAGAGTGAAAAACCCAGATACCTGCATTTCATTATTGAACCTCCATTAAGTTGGTTTTCAGATGAACTTCACTCAGCTTCCCCATGCAACTTGTTGCTTACATATTGCAAAGGGATAAGGACAACTGACAGGCCGCATACAAGCAGAACTGTTTCAAGAATAGTGCTGCATTGGAAATAGATATATATCGCTATTCCACCCACTACAAATTGCGCTATGTCAAGGATTAACCCCTTGTTCATCATTCCCTCCCGTTCCTTTGTTGTTAACTTTTTTACATCTCCATAATCTTATCAGAATGGCCTGTTTTTTTAAAGCTGTCCATTGCAGTTCCATCATCAGCTATTTCTCTTGTGACAAGTCTCAGCGGCACTTCGGTCTTGGATATCTTTGCAGTGTTTTTCACTAATTTTGGTGGGAACAATTTTATGCATGCAGGCAGGAATGTGAGTGCCGAGAACGAGATGGTGAGCATGTCGATTGCAACAAGCAACCCAAGTTGGGATACAATGACGAACTGGGAAGGAATCAGGACCATGAATCCTGCTGAAACTGCCAAGGCATTATAAATGATACCCCTGCCCGAGGTGTTCAGGGCAATGTCAATGGCCTGGTCCACAGAACGGCCGAGTTTGATTTCATGCCGGTACCTGCTGATGAAATGAATGCAGTAATCAATCCCCATACCTATATCAATGCTCGCCACGGTTGCCGTTGCAGCATTGAGCCTGATACCGCTTATACCCATAATGCCGAAATCAAGGGTAATGGGAATAAGGAGAGGGATCATACTATAGACGCCGAGTTTGAAGGAACGGAATATTCCTGTTGTGATGAAAAAGCACAATGTGAAGGCAAGGATGAAGCTTTGGATCTGGCTTGTGAGAATGACCCGATTAAACTCTTTTGCTAGCATGGCCATACCGGTGGTAATGATCCCGGTTATCTTATTGTTGTCTGTAAGCTCTCTTTCCTCAAACCTCTCAACCGTGTCAGCCACATCCTGTGCCAGATATCCGCTCTGGTTCTTCATCTGGAGCAGGATCTGGCCGTTTTGGAAACCATAGTTCACAAAGCTGTCCAGATCGTCGCCGCCACCGGAAAAGGAGAAGAGAAGCAGGTACTGGGCTACAAGGTCCTTGGAATCAGGTATGGTATAGAATGCAGGATCGCTGTCGTGCATGGACTGGTTCATGCGCTTGATGAAATCCACAATGGATACGGTCTTTCCTACACCACTCAGCCCATTCAATTCCTTTTGGAGCCTGTCCATCTTTTTCAGGACTTCAGGGTCCTTGATATCATCGGCATTCTTTGTATTGATGGCCACATTGAACTGGGATGTTCCTCCGAACTTCTCATTGAGAATCTTGTCTGCAACCCTGATAGGACTCCGTTCTCGAAAATCTTCAACGAGATTGAAATCGCTTTTTACGTGCCGGCTGAAAAATATGGATACTGCAAATACAAGAAAGGAGATAGCGAATACCCACCCTTTCTTATGTATGCTTATATAGGAGAGCTTCTTCAAGAGCGGACCTACGAGATCTGCTTTTGTATGGTGGTGAGAGATGTGTTTCTTCCCCCTTGCATCAAGAACGGAAAGGACGGCAGGGGTAAATGTGAGGGCAAGTACCATGGAAACTGTTATACCAAAGGCGCAGAGCAAACCAAAATGCGTCATGGGACGGACAACGGTCGTGCATAGTGAAAGGAAGCTGGCAATCGTGGTTAATCCTGCCATGATGACAGGAATGGTTATCCTGTTCAGGGCACTGTTAATCCCTTTTTTTCCTGTCTTCCCCTCGTTGGCATCGGAAAAAACATTTTCAACGACATGAACTCCATACGCCACTCCCACAGCCATGAGAGCAACAGGCAAAGCAGTCGAGATAGCGGTCAAGGGGACACCGACCAACGGCATGAGCCCTATGGTCCATATACCGGCGAGACAGATATTAATTAATGGCAGCAGTGTCCCTCTGAAATTCCTGAAAAACAGGAATAAGGTCACCAGCAAAACGACACAGACCAGTGGCGGGAGGAGTGTCAGGTCCTTGATCATATAGTCACCCTGGAGGGCTTCCACAACCTTGGTCCCTGATATGAAGATCTTTTCAGGTTCCTCATGTTTTTTTATGATATCCTGAAGCTTGTAGTAGATGGGAACGATCTTGTCCGTCTCTACATTGTCGTCTAAGACGAGGGTGATGGCAGTTCCCTTCCCGTCTCTCGTTATGTAAATATTTTCGTATACATCCCAGGAAGTGACCTTTTTCTTGAACTCTGCAATGTCTTGTGCAGAGGTAGGAACCTTACCCTCCGGAACCATGGGGGTGACCTGGAGGCCGGATTCGCTCCCTTGGATATTCTTTATAGTAAGGATGTTCATTACCTTCTTAACACCCTTGATCTGCCTCGCCTCTTCTGAGATGGCCTGGACCTTCTTCAGAGAATCGGCGTTGAATACGTCCGTATTTAGCATGCCGATAAGGATATCGGCATAGGGGGCGAACTCTTTCTTGTTGGCTGAATAAATCTTCTCTACCGGGTTGTTTTCCTTCAGTATTGTTTCAACCCTGGGATCTATTTTTACATGGGGTATCTGCCATCCGAAAAAGAGGGTAGTAACCGTAACAACAGCAATCACCCAACATGGATGAAATACACAAAAATTGATAATCTTCTTCATGCCTCCCCCAAAAATTCTAGACTAGCTTGCCCGATGATTCTTTCAACCCTATACCCCGCAGCAAATTTTCCATTCCCCTCTATCAATAATGAAGTGTCATTATTGACATATCAATAAAAAACTCCCCCTGCAATCTGAATCTGATTTAAACCATGGAGCCAATGGCGAAAGTCCAGGATTGTCATACCCGCGGAAGCAGGAATCCAGTCTTCTCAAGAACTTCTGAACCCACACTATCGCGCGGGTGACACCAATATTTAAGTTTTGCAATTGCCTCCCTGAAACAACTATACTTACCTTCACCTTAATCTTCTCACTATATCTCAGGAGCTGCAAGTACACCCTTCAGCAACGACAGGTCGACGTCCAGAGCATTCATGTCAATATAAATATACCCATTGTTAGCTGAAACATTAATGGGATTCTCTAGATTATTGAGCACCAAAAGTGGTTCAAATGATTTCAGATCCATGGTAAAGATGGGTCCGCCAAGAGAACCCCCGAGCATCACAGGCAGTTTCACAATAATATCATTGACCAAGTTGGAGTGGTCAAACAACCCGAGGTTTCCAACATTATCCTTCATGATATGGAAATGACATTTCTCAGTGTTGGGGCTGATAAGGAATGCGAGTTCATTATTTATAACCTCAACCTCCAGATAAAGATCAAGGTCGATTGATGCCTCCCATTGGGGCTCGCCGTTCAGCCGATATTCAAGAAATACATCATCCGCTTGTATTCTTAACTGCGAAGAACGAAGGTCAATTACCGGCGGCACACTGAAACGCATGATGGTTTCCTGCTTATCACTTGAATTGTTGTTAAACCCCTCGAAATTACTTCCCAATATCGGACCTAACATCTCATAGATATCCCATTCAAAAGCCCTTGTGAAAAGATGTGCAAGGACCCGGTTGATATTGTCTTGTGAGATGATAA
>CAYMDG010000141.1:5414-8177 GCA_964388905.1 uncultured Bacteriovoracaceae bacterium | reverse complement strand
CGGATCGACTGCATGCAATACCAGGCCTCTCTCATTTCTTTATGCGTAACAGCCGAAACCTGATAGAATTGATAGAGAGCGAGAAAAAGTATTGATGAGCATGCAAGCGCTATAAGCAACTCCACCATGCCCATACCTCTTTCCACCCCGCACCCCTTCCAATATAAAAATGAACTTTTATGAAAGGAGGGATAATTTCAGGGAAAAGAAATTAAAATATTAACGGCAGCATATCATGTTAAACAATAATATGGAGGTTCAGGTGAAAAGGGCTTCTATAGGTGCAACGCCACTCGGATGACATCCATGGCCAACCGGTTCCGTAGAGTAACCCTGAGTCCTCCTTCATTACATGACAGAATTACAGTTTAATATAATACTATTAACCCCGTGCTTGTCAAGAGTGGAAAATGACAATGGACAACCTTAAGAGATATTGATAATAATCGCATCAAAACAAGATGGAGCGCATGCAGAGCAGGGGAAATATACTTATCGCGGTTATTGTGGTGATCGCCATTGCCATGACCCTGTTCCTTATTGTACCCCTTGGCGGTAAGGTGGGGCAGCTCAGGGAAGCCACCATCTCGTTCATCTTCCGGAAGCCCCCGCAGTTCACCTCCATGGAGGTCAATGTGGAAGGGGCCCGCAAGGTGGTGAGAGCGGGTGAGTCACTCAAGATCAAGGGTGGTGAGACCGTCATCATCACCAAGATCCATGCAAATACGTTCTTCGATTCATACCTGTCTGCTGATGTTGTAGGATTCGGTAAACCAAACGACATGAATGAACCCATCGATACGGTGGAGATCCGCAATCAGCTCATAGCCGCCGGCATCAAATCGGTCCCCATTGATATTTTCTACCTCGACCGGAAGATCGCCAAGGTCCCCCTTGAGTTGGATTTGAATGAGCAGGACTTTATCAATCAGATTAGATCAGCCAAGAGTGATGAGGAAAAGATCTCCCTTTTGCGCTCCGCACATGCAACCTTTCCAAAGAATATGTCCTTCCTTGACGAGCTTGATAAGGTCTTGAGTGCTAAAGAAGATTACCAGGCGCTGGTGGGGATCTATAAGGGAGTTGTGGAAGCCGATCCTGCGAATTTGGCGGCATACTTGAATCTCTCAGCATATTACCTAAAGCTGAAGAACTACGATGAGGCCCTTGCCATGTGCCGGAAAATCATAGATGCGGGCAAGGCGGATGCGGTCGTCTACCGCCGCATGGCCTATATCGCAGGCGAAAAGGGTGATCTTGAAAACCGTCTTGTATACCTGAAAAAGGCCCTTGAGCTTGATAAGCAAAACGAAGCCGTGGTTGTCGACCTGGCCAAGACCTATGAACAGGCAGGAATGAAACAGCAGGCCCTTGATGTGTACCAGTCTGCTTCGGATATTGCCAAGGACAGGGACATCCTCATCCCGTTGATTCAAAATGCGTTGAAAACGCAAGAGTTTAAAAAGGCGCTCGATCTTCTAAAGCGCTACATTCAGCGCTACCCCAATGACAAGGACGCCCTTGCCCAGCTTGCCATGGTCATGGGCAAGTTGGGTGATACAAAGGCGCAGGTTATGTACTACCAGAAGGCGGCCGAACTTTCGCCTTCAGACAGCGTGGTCTGGTACAACCTCGGTGTTGCCCGCGAAAAACTCGGAGATAACAAGGGCGCCCTTGACGCCTATACAAAAGTGCTCCAGATGAAGCAGACAGATATGGATTCGATGCAGGCTGCGGCAGGCCTGTCTTTGAAGCTGGGCCAGTATAAGGATGCATATGCGTATTATTCAACGCTCGCGAAAAAGACATCGAAGAAGGAACACCTCAAGGGCCTTGTGAGCGCCGCTGTCGGCTTGAAGGACCAGGACAAGGTTATCGAGGCCGGTACCTTGTTCCTCAAGAACAACAAGGACCATGACGTGGCCATGGCACTCGGGTATGCCTATGAGTCCAGGGCTTCCACACGTGAGCCCCGGGCAAAGCTGGATGACCTGAATAAGGCCTTGGAGGCGTATCAGACAGCCCGTAAGGCCAATCCCGCATCCAGGATTGCAGGCGAGAAGATACCCGAGCTTAAGATTGAGATCCTTAAGCTCAGGAAGGCAAGGCAGTAAGGCCGCGTGCGTATATGAGCCCTGGCAGTCAAACACACGTCATGGATAGGACGTTTGCCATCGGAGACATTCATGGATGTCTCGATAAACTCGAAGACCTCATAAAGCTTGTCGATCCTGGTCCGAAGGACAGTCTGATCTTTCTTGGTGATTACATCGACCGCGGCGAATCCGCTTCAGAGGTTATCGATTACCTTATTGATCTTGCGCGCAGGGTGCCCTGTGTTTTTTTGCGTGGCAACCATGAGGATATGTTTATCACCTTCTTGGAGTTCGGATCGAATAAGACCATCTTTTTTGCCAATGGCGGCCTTAAGACCATTGAGTCCTACATCAAACCCGAGCGTTTTACCGGTAATGACCAGGTGGCCCGAAGCTTGCCTGAGGCTCATAGAGATTTTTTCTCGAATCTCAAGCTGTATCATGAGGATGACGGGTATATTTATGTGCATGCAGGCATCAAGCCCGGCAATCCAATGAAAGAGCAGGACAGGTATGACCTTCTCTGGATCAGGGACGAGTTCATCTTTTCACCCACCGGCATGGAGAAAAAGGTGATCTTCGGGCACACACCCTTTGCCAGGCCAATGGTTAAGCCGGATAAGATCGGGATAGATACCGGGGCGGTCTATGGCGGGGTTCTCACGGC
>CAYMDG010000141.1:1488-5314 GCA_964388905.1 uncultured Bacteriovoracaceae bacterium | reverse complement strand
CGCATATTGAACGTGAGCAAGGTCTTTGCCTATGAGGCCTTTGTTGTGGGAGGCACGCCCAGTGCAATCCTGAGGAGGTCCATGATACGCCTGGCATCGCAGGGATTGAACAGGATGTTCCATGCAGTCATGGACATGCACGAAAAGGTTGCCATCCCTTCAAGCATTGCCGTGCTCGGGGGATACATAACCCTGGAGTACAGGCCCGGCTTTGTGAAACACAAAATCCGGGTGAAAATACCCAGGAACACGCAGCAAGGCACGATGCTCAGAGTCCTGGGTATGGGCAGGTCAAGCCCGTCAAGAAAGGCAGGGGACCTCTACTTGCAGGTGGATATCGAATCGTTGTAAATGACGATCTGGTTCTTGCCGTGCGTCTTGCCCCAGTACATGGCCGCATCCGCCAGCTTGATGACCTCGTGCGGATCGATGGAATCCTTGGGCAGGCTGGAAAGGCCTATGGTGACGCTGACCTCAAGGGTTGATTCTACCGTTGAGCATATACGCTCTGACACCACCACGGCCTCTTCAATGGAGGTTTCGGGGAAGAGGATAATGAACTCCTCGCCGCCATAACGGGCAAGGATGTCGCAGTTTCTCGTGTTATGCCTGAACACATGGGACAGGCGCACGAGCATTTCGTTGCCCGATTCATGCCCTTTGGCGTCGTTGTACTTCTTGAAATCGTCGATATCGATCATTGCCAGAGACATTGTCCTGTTGTAACGCAGGTGTCTTGAAACCTCGTTCTTGAGTACGCTCATGAGGTGCCGGAAATTGTACATACCCGTGAGCTCGTCGGTACGGGAGAGGTTCCGGTAATAGTCAGCCAGCTCGGCCTCCTCTTTGAGCCTGACCTCTTCGAGGATCCTTTGGATGGTGAGGTGGAGGTGGTCAAGCAGAATCGGCTTGGTAATGAAATCCGAGGCGCCGAGCTTCATGCATTCCACTGCATCACGAATGGTGCCGTACCCGGTAATCATGACAGCCTGGATATCGGACCTGATTTTTTTTATGGATTTCAACAATTCCGAACCTGTCATGCCCGGCAGGTGAAGATCCACAATGGCTATATGAAAGAGGTCTTTCTGAACGATTGCAATTGCCTGTTCCCCACTCATGGCGGTTGTTACATCAAAATCGTGCCCTAAAAGATACTCTTCAATAAGATCAAGGGTCTCCTGTTCATCATCCACAATCAGGACCCGAGTTGTTTTCTTCACAAGCGTGGCACCCATCGTATTAGCCGCTCTCCTTGTCCTCACATAATAATTCCATGAAGAGAACTTACAACTATCATCATACTAACGGATAATTATCTACATTTCATGAGTGTTTTTTTCGTTTACCGTCAGGGGGTGCTAGCATTAGCGAAATAATCTCAAGAAGTGCCTCATGAGCTTTCATGTATAACAGAATTCCCTCTAAAGATATTTTAAAAAAAGTCCGTTAAAGGGTGGGATGCAACAGGCTTGTCTTATCAAGAAGATTGAACAGCATATTGAGAGTATTCCGACGCTTGAGTCCAGCCGGATGAGGCTCTTTAATGTACTCCAGGAGGAAGAATCCTCCATAGAGGGTATTGAGCAGGTAATATCCAGTGATCCCGCCCTCGTAGCCAAGGTGATCAAGCTGGCGAATTCATCGTTCTACCGTCATGCGGACCGGCATGTGGGAATCCAGCAGGCATTACGCACCATCGGTCTTGACATGGTTAAATGCATCGCATTGTCTATGGCCGTGATGGAGACCTTCGGCTCCCAGACCCCTTCAATGAAGCATCTCTGGAGGCATTCCTATGCAGTGGCTTATATATCGGGACTGCTCGGGAATTCCAAAGCCGAGAAGGAGTGTCTCTTCACCGGGGGGCTTCTCCATGATATCGGCAGGATGATACTGATCTGCAGAACACCTGAACACTATCTTCCCCTTTGCGAATTCACCGGTAGCTGGCCCGATTTGGCTTTAGAGCGCGATGTTTTCTCCATGGACCACACCATAATCGGCGAAATTATCGCGAAGCGCTGGCATTTTCCGCCGGAAGTCATAGCCTTGATACGGTATCATCATGAACCAGTGAGCAGAGCAACCGCACTTGTTTACCTGACGGATCAGGTCGTCATGCAGCATGAGAGGGGTTTGATCTCAGAAGATTTTGAGCAGGAGGTCGGAATCAGAAACCACCTTGGTGATGAGTATAAAGATCTTGTAAATACTATTAGACAAAGGTATAGAACGAACACGGATATATTTGAAAATTTGGGGTAAGGGGCATTGTGTTTGCCGTGAAGGATCTGCATATTCTACGGGGCGAATCCACAGAGCTTACCTCGACTCGTGAAGCGATCCTGCTCGATCTCCTCGGTAAGGCCTCTGACTTCTATGAACAAACGGTAGGCGTACTTTCTTCCATCTTCGAGATCACCGAATTCGTCTCTAAAGGCTCCCCGGAGAGCGATTTCTTCGCGTATGTAACAGGCGTGCTCATCGAAGAGTCAAGGTGTGAGAACGCCTCCATCTTCATGGTGGAGAACGGCTCGGTAGTGCTCAAGGCCGCTTCCGGCATAGCAATAAACGACGCCAACCCCCATGTGAGCATGGCACTCGGAGAGGGCGTTGCCGGAAACTGTGCGCAGGATGGAAGGACCATCCTGGTCCATGATGTACAAGACTGTGAATTTTTCAAGAAGATGGATTCCGCCAAGGTAACCATTGGTTCCATGCTGTGCGTCCCCATTAGGGAAGGAAACCAGACTCTGGGCGTCATGAATCTTTCCCATTCATGCAAGGGTTATTTCAATGTCCATTATGTCCGGGTGTTTGAGCTCATGGGTTTGCTCATCGGCCAGATGCTTACCCTGGTGCAGCTCTATGAGGTCTTCCACCGGAAGAACTCGGATTTGACCGAACTCCTAAGTGAAAGAGACGAATCTTTACGGAGTGTTACCGAGAGGTACAAGGCGGTTGTCGATATTTCCGAGGAGATGATATTCATTATCGACAAGGCAGGCCGTGTACTGTTTCTCAACAAGGCATTGCAGTTACTCCTGACAAGGCAGCCAATGACCATTGCGGATATCTTCGATGAAAGGTGCGTTTCCTTGATCCTTGATACCGTATCCCAGGCAGTTACCGGTAATTCCACCGAGTTTGATCTCAATGTGAAAGTGGGAGATAAGGCGGATGTCATAGCCCAGTTCTTTGTCAAGCCTATCGACACCGACCAGATTCTCGTAATTATGCGTGACATCACTGCCAAGAAGCGCATGGAACAGAAGACCATGCAGACAGAGAAGCTCACCTCGCTCGGGCTTCTTACCTCCGGGATAGCCCATGAGCTCAACAACAAGCTCACGCCTATCCTTGGATTTGCCGACCTCATGGACCCGGATCATCTGACCCCTCAGGACAGAAAGAGGCTTTCCATCATCATCAACTCGGCCTCGGCCGCCAAGGGCATTGTGGAATCCCTGCTCAAGTTTTCCCGGAACAAACCCCCGGAGAAGAACATCTTCGACATGCGTGATGTTATCAAGAGGACTATGAACCTCTATAGCCCCATCATTAAGAAGCGCGGTATAGAAATCATCAACGAGGATCCTGATGAGCCGCTGTACATTAAGGCAGACATGAATTGCATGGAGCAGGTGCTCGTGAACTTCATCAACAATTCCATCGATGCCATTGATGAGCACCCCGGCACCATCTGGATCAGGTCGTTCATCAATGATGAATTTGTGAATGTCACTATTGAGGATACCGGTCCAGGTATTGCTGAAGGCGTCAAGACAAAGATATTTGATCCGTTTTTCACCACCAAGCCGAA
>CAYMDG010000141.1:0-1388 GCA_964388905.1 uncultured Bacteriovoracaceae bacterium | reverse complement strand
TTAAAAAAGAGGTTCTTGTTCATTACCGGTGACACCTATGACTTCCAGGTTAAGGAATTCCTTGAGGCCACCGGTGTAACATATCTGAGGAAGCCTTTCAGAATCAAAGAATTGAGGGAATCCGTGCACAAGCACATGCAATTGAGGATGGTTAAGGAATGAGCACCAAGAGGATACTTGTCGTGGACGATGAAGAGATCGTCCGCTATTCACTAAAAAATATCCTTACGACCAATGGATTCGAGGTGGATGAAGTGGGGTCGGCAGAGGAAGCGCTTAGAGTCCTCTATACCAAGAGCTTTCATCTGGTGCTCACCGACCTTGTGCTGGAAGGCATGGGCGGGCTTGAGTTGCTGGAGAACATCAAGGTTATATCGCCGCGGACACTGGTTATCGTGATTACGGGCTATGGTTCCCTCAAGACCGCTGTGGCGGCGCTGAGACTCGGGGTGTACGACTATCTCCTCAAGCCCTGTGACGAGAACGAACTGGTTTTGAGGGTTCGCCGGGCGCTTGAGATGCAGGGTTACGGGACGGAACAGAAGAAACTCCATGAATTGAGCGCCATTGCCAAGACCGCGGTGACGCTTTCGGACAAGATCAATACCCCTCTCAACATTATCCTGGGCAATATCGAGATGCTCGAACTCAATCCGGAGCTGGAGCGCAATACCAAGATACAAGAGACGCTCCATGTCATGGAAACGCAGATATTTACCATCAAGAAGGTAATGGATAAGCTGGCCAGCCTCACGAACGCCGACACCAAAAGATACCCGGCTTTGAGGGATTATGAGATTATTGATTTGACAAGTGAGGGGGCCAATGATTAGTTCGAAGCATATCCTGATCGTTGATGATTCCCAGGACCTGACCCATGTGATAGCGGATTTCCTGGGCATGTACGGATACCGGGTCACTACGGCGCGCGATGGGTACGATGCCCTGGAATGTATGAGCTCTGAGCACATCCAGGTTGTGGTGAGCGATATCCACATGCCTCGCATGGATGGTTTCACGCTGATGGGAGAGATCAAGGCAAAGTACCCCAAGGTGCCCATTGTCCTGATTACGGGCTTTTCCGTCAGCGAGGCCCAGAAATTGGCCTTTGACCGTGGGGCTAATGCCTTTGTTGCAAAGCCCTTCAAACTCAAGGAGCTCAAGAGTGTTATAGAATCTGTTTCACAAGAGGGTATAACAACAACAGCATTGAGGAGGTAGTTTATGAAGAAGACGACCAGAGTTAAGAAACCACAGAAGGTTCTCTGCTACATCGATTATGCAAAGTACAGCGCATTTATTGTAGATTATGCATACCAGCTCTCTTGCCTTATTGATGCAGAGCTCTTTGTCCTTCATACCGTCACCGACATCAAGAATGCCGCGGG
>CAYMDG010000140.1:0-8231 GCA_964388905.1 uncultured Bacteriovoracaceae bacterium | reverse complement strand
TAACGTCGTCCACTCGGCCTGTGATCTTGTAGTATCCGATATCGTCGCGCTCTGCGCCGTCACCGGTAACATAGTAGCCCGGGAACTGCACGAAATAGGTGTCCTTGAAGCGGTTGGGATCGCCCCATACGCCCCTCATGATGCCTGGCCACGGCTTCTTGATGACGAGGTTGCCCCTGGCTACACCTGTAAGCTCCTTGCCGTCGTCATCAAGCAGCGCCGGCTCGACGCCGAAGAACGGCACTGTCGCCTTGGCAGGCTTGATGTCAATGGCGCCGGGCAGCGGGGTGATCAAAATGCCGCCGGTCTCGGTCTGCCACCACGTGTCGACAATGGTGCACTCGCCGCGGCCGATGAGGTCATAGTACCATCTCCAGGCCTCGGGGTTCAGCGGCTCGCCCACGGAACCGAGTATCCTGATGGAGGTTAGATCGTGCATCTTGGCCCAGGAGTCGCCCTCTTTTGCAATGGCGCGGATGGCGGTGGGTGCGGTGTAGAAGATGTTGACCTTGTACTTCTCAACCACGGCCCAGAACTTGTCATAGTTCGGGTAGCTGGGAACGCCTTCGAACATGATGCTGGTAGCGCCGTTTGCGAGCGGTCCGTATACGATGTAGGTATGGCCGGTGACCCAGCCGATGTCGGCGGTGCACCAGTAGGTGTCTTCCTCATGGTAGTCAAAGACCAGCTGATGGGTCAGTGATGCATAGACCAGGTAGCCGCCCGTGGTGTGCATGACACCCTTGGGCTTTCCGGTGGAACCGGAGGTGTACAGGATGAAGAGTGGGTCCTCAGCGTCCATCCACTCGGGCTCGCAGTAGACGGGAACTGTTTTCATCTCTTCTTCCCACCAGAGGTCCCTGCCCTCTTTCCAAGCCACTTCCGTGCCGGTCCTCTTTACCACGATCTGCTTCTTGACGGAGGGGCACATATCACAGGCCTTGTCCGCATTGTCCTTCTGGGGCACAGCCTTGGCGCCGCGGTAGGTACCGTCGCAGGTGATGAGCACCGCTGAGTCGCTGTCCTGGATGCGGTCTTTCAATGCATCGGAGGAGAATCCGCCGAACACGATGCAATGGATGGCGCCGATGCGTGTGCATGCAAGCATGGCAATGGCAAGCTCCGGGATCATGGGCAGGAATATGGTAACACGATCGCCTTTCTTGACGCCGTTCTTCTTGAGCACGTTTGCGAACTTGTTGACCTCGCGGTACATATCGGCATAGGTGAACACCTTCCAGTCGGAGGGGTCATTCCCTTCAAAGATGATAGCGGCCTTGTTCTTTCTCGTGGCAAGCTGACGGTCAAGACAATTGTAGCTGACATTTAGCTTTCCGCCTTCAAAGAACTTCACAAAGATATTGTCCTTGAAGGAATAATCCATCACCTTGTCCCACTTCTTGAACCAGTCAATCCTCTCGGCCTGCTTTGCCCAGAACTTCTCGGGGTCCGTAACAGACTCCTTCCACATCTTCTCGTATTCTGCCTTACTCTTGATGTAAGCTTTTTCCCTTACCTTCGGGGGTACCGGGAACAACTGTTCTCCGAATTCTTTGGTTTCCTCAGCCATGTAACGCCTCCTTCTTCTAAAGAATATAATTTGCTTGGCAACCATCATTATATATCCAAAGTCATGGTCAAGGTCAAGGAAAAATGAATGATCATTCATATCTTGATCCGACGCCTCTTTACAGTTCCTTTGCCGGCAAATATATCTGTGATATAATAAATGCCAATCGTAGATTTCATAAAAAGGAGCCTGCATGAGAAAAATGTTTCCGGCTTTGTCTTTCATGGTATGTCTTATTGTTCCAACCCTCGTCTTAAGTATGGAAGCAGCAGTTGAGATAACAGGCCCTCAGGAGCTGACCTCTTTGAAGTCAGGAATAGAAAAGAGTGTTATCGCCCGGTGCATTGCCAAGGGGATCGCGCTTGAGAAATATCAGAAAATTTCTATCACGATAAGCAAGCTGGGCGATGTCATCTCTTATGATGCATTATTAGACACCAAACCTGTGAGGGCCTTTCACAAGGATCTCAAAGACCCATCCGCTCTGTCCGCAACCATTGACGAAATGATCGATGCGCTTTTTCCCGGAGCCGGAAAGCCTCAGCCTGCCGATCCTCAAATTTCCAAAACACCGATGGGCCAGGAGAGTGCCCCGAAAATCATGATACCCTTCATTGCAACATCCATCGCCGCTATTGATGGCAGGATCTATGTGAGCGATAACAAGACAGTCTATGAAATCAAGGATGAGAAGCCGACGCCGATGTGGAAGGCGCCAGGGAACAACGAGATCCTCAGGATATACCCATATGGCGAATCGATAATTGTTTTGACCAAGCTCATGAACGATTGCAGGACATTCATGCTCTCAGGAAAAGAGACCAACGAACGATGGAGCAAGGCGGTAGTCCCGCTGGGGAGTGGCCTGGTCTCTACAAACCTGACCTTCGACAGGATATATGGCACCATCCCATACCTATGGTCCAAGCCAACGCAGGTGACCGGATCATCGCCACAGATCCCGGCTGACCTTGATGTCATCAGCGCCTTGTCTTCAGAGTCAATGACCCCCTCACAAGGAACCAGGATCTTTACCTACAATCCAAAGGGTACGATGGTAGTCACCGACGGCAAGTCCATACTATGGACCGATGATACCATTGCCGGAAACGCCCCCCAATTCATCGAGGATTTGCCGGTAGATCGAGATTATTCAGGAGGGGAACCCGTTATCCGCTACTACCTGAAACCAAGAATGGTTACAATTGGATCAAAGATCATCACTTTCAGAAACAGCCAGGGCACGACCAGGATTGTGTCGGGATTGAATCTGTTCGAGTATTCGCAGGTGCTTGCCTATACCCAGACAGGAGATGGTTTCACGAAAAATGAACTGGCAACCTTCCCTGACAGCTATTGTCCTGATATTACGGTTATCCAGGGAAAAGCAGCTGCACTTCTCGTGAAAAACAAGTTATCCTATGTGCAGTTTCTCGGACTGTAGCGGTTAAGAATGCCCTTACATGGGCCAGAGGCCCTTTTTCGGTTTCTTAACGGCATCTTTCGTTCCGGACTGTTTTGCTGCTTCATCATCCAGGTCCGAGTTCTTGATGGCCATGTCTCGGCTGAAATCAGGGCAGTGGATGCCAGCACCAGGTTTGAATTTCTTATTACAGTCGGCTCTCCATGCACATATGGGGCATAATGATCTGTCACTCATGCTCTTAGTAATAAAGGGCATTTCATATGTTGTCAACGGAAAATGAGGCCGGCTCAGATAATCCGGCATCAAATCATTCAGTCATCTTCCCTGCAAGTATTACCTATGCCCTGAACTCCTGTCAGTTGCCTCTGGTGTGAACCAGGTATCTTTTTCACTAAATTTACAATCCATAATACCTTATATTAGTAACTGCATGTTTCCCGGATCACTTTTCCCGGTTGACACTAAAATGGACCTACGTTAGTAATTATATGATAGTCATATAGTAATACAAAAGATGCATTAAGGAGGTACTTGAATTGTATAAATCCTATGATGAAGCCTACCGGCTTTCCCTGGAAGATAAGGATGGCTTCTGGTCGGATGCAGCTGAAAAAATCCAGTGGGACAGAAAGTGGGACAAGGTCCTTGATGATTCGAAGAAACCATTTTACCGGTGGTTTGCCGGCGGGCGGCTCAATACCTGCTACAATGCCATCGACTATCATGTGGAAAACGGTCGTGGAGACCAGGTGGCCATCATCTATGACAGCCCGGTAACAGGAATCGTCAGGAAGATAACCTATAAAGAATTCTTGAGCGAGGTTTCGCTGTGCGCCGGTATGCTGAAAAACTTGGGCGTAACCAAGGGCGACCGGGTAATCATCTATATGCCCATGATCCCTGAGACCATGGTCGCCATGCTTGCCTGCGCACGCATTGGGGCGATCCACTCGGTGGTGTTCGGCGGGTTTGCCCCCAATGAGCTGGCCGTGAGGATCGAAGATGCCAAACCCAAGGTCTGCATATCGGGTTCCTGCGGCATCGAGCCCAAGGGTGCGATTCCGTACAAGCCCCTGCTTGACAAGGCCATCGAGCTGTCATCGCACAAACCTGAAAAATGCATAATCTTTCAGCGGCCCCAGGTAAAGGCCGACCTCATACCCGGCAGGGATATCGACTGGGCTGAGGCCATGAAGGGTGCATCGCCTGCGGGTTGCGTCATGGTTGAGGCTACCGATCCGCTCTATATCCTCTACACATCAGGCACTACCGGCAAACCCAAAGGGGTTATGAGGGATAACGGGGGCCATGCCGTGGCGCTCAAGTGGAGCATGGAGAACGTCTACAACGTGAAACCCGGCGATGTCTACTGGGCGGCTTCAGACGTGGGCTGGGTCGTGGGGCATTCCTACATCGTGTATGCCCCGCTGCTCTATGGGTGCACCACCATACTCTACGAGGGGAAGCCCGTGGGGACACCCGACCCCGGGGCATTCTGGCGGGTTATCTCAGAGTATAAGGTGAAGGTGCTCTTCACCGCGCCCACGGCCTTCCGTGCCATAAAAAAGGAAGACCCTGAGGGGTCTTATATCAAGAAATATGATATCTCATGCCTGAAGCACCTCTTCCTGGCAGGGGAACGGCTCGACACGGATACCTACCACTGGGCAAGCAGCCTGCTGAATATCCCGGTCATAGACCACTGGTGGCAGACAGAGACCGGTTGGGCCATTGCAGCCAACTGTATGGGTATCGAACAGCTGCCGGTAAAGGCAGGCTCCCCCACAAAACCGGCACCCGGGTTTGACGTGCACATCCTTGATGAAAGCGCAAAAGAGCTGCCCAAAGGCAGGGAGGGCGTTATCGGCATCAAGCTTCCCCTGCCGCCCGCATGCCTGCCCACACTCTGGCAGAATGACGAAGGCTTCGTGTCATCATACCTGACCGAGTATCCGGGCTATTATGCTACCGGCGACGGCGGGTACATGGATGCAGACGGCTATATCTACATCATGGGCAGGGTGGACGACGTCATCAATGTTGCGGGTCACCGGCTCTCCACCGGCGGTATGGAGGAGGTGGTTGCAAAGCACCAGGATGTGGCAGAGTGCGCGGTCATCGGCGTGAATGACGTGCTGAAGGGTCAGGTTCCAATTGGCTTTGTCGTGCTGAAGGCCGGCGTGAGCAAGCCCAACAACGAGATCACCAAGGAAGTGGTTACCATGATACGCTCCGAGATAGGGGCCTTGGCCTGCCTGAAGGATGTGGTCGTGGTACCTCGCCTTCCCAAGACAAGAAGCGGCAAGATCCTTCGGGCCACCATGCGCAAGATCGCTGACGGAGAGGAATACAAGGTACCCTCCACCATCGATGACCCTGCATCGCTGCAAGATATCCAGGCCGCTACGAAAATCATCGGCTACCCGAAACAGTGAGGTTGAGTATCGCAAGGGAGGGCAGAACACCTGCCCTCCCTTGTAACTCCTGACAAGTCATCTTCCCTGAAACCCACCCCATGATATCCTTCACGACAGCTATTCGCTTCAGGAAGATTCATTCAGGGAAAACCAACCCTGAATTGCATTGAAGAGTAAGGAATGGAAAATTAAATATAAAAAGGATGGTTTCTATGAGTGAAACGAAAGTCATACAACGTTGGATTCCCCTCCTGGGCGGGGTTCTGGGAAGCACCACCTGCGGTGCACTTCTCTATGCCTGGAGTGTATTCATAAAGCCGCTCAATGCTGAATTCGGATGGAGCAGAGCTGACATTGCACTGGCCTTTGCCATTGCCTGCCTCATCTTCGGACTCATGACCTATCCCGCAGGGAGGCTCAGCGACAAGTACGGCCCCAGGATCGTAGTGCTCATAGGCGGCATCATCCTGTGCTGCGGCTTCGTGATGTCCGGATTCATACAGACAAAGCTCCAGCTTTACATCACCTATGGTGTCATAGCCGGGTTCGGGGGCGGCCTCGTGTATCTCCCCCCCATCGCCACCGCGCCCAAGTGGTGGCCGGACAGGAGGGCGCTGGCCACAGGCTTCACCGTGGTGGGCCTGGGCCTCGGGTCATTCATTATGGCGCCGCTCGCCACCTACATAATCAAGAACTTCGGCTGGCGCTCGGTATTCATCTACGTGGGCATAGCCATGGGTATCATGGCGGTCACTGCAGCCCTGTGCCTCAAGGTCCCCCCTGCGGGATGGAAGCCTGAGGGCTGGGAGCCACCGAAATCAGCGAATCCGGCACAAAAGGAAGACCGCGATTACACCTATGCCGAGACCATACGCACATCCCAGTTCTGGCTCCTTTATACCGCGTATTTCTGCGGTTCTTTTGCCGGCCTCATGGTGATCGGTCACATCGCCGGCCACGGTATCGACCAGGGTCTTGATCCCATGGTGGCGGCAGGGGCCGCAAGCTGGCTGGCCATGGCGAACGCCACGACCCGCATCCTGTCAGGGTGGATCGCAGACAAGATAGGTATAAAGATCAGCTTCGTGACCTTCTTTGTCCTCCAGGTGGCAGCCATGGCCCTGCTGTACCCTTCAGGGCACATCTACTGGGCACTGTGGGCTGTGGCGGCACTCATCGGATGGAACTACGGGGCCATGTTCACACTCTTCCCGGCGACCTGCCTGCAGTACTACGGGCCCACCGCACAGGCCACCAACTACGGCCTTCTCTTCACATCGTGGGGATTTGCCGGATTTCTGGGGCCGTTTGTAGGCGGATGGCTCAAGGACACCACCGGGACCTATTCCGCTCCCTTCCTCGTGGGGGCTGCCGTGGTATCGATCTCGGTTCTCATCATTGCATTTATGAAGCCCCCTGCTCGCAGGCATGTATAGGGGTTTCGTATAAACGAATCTGCTTTTAGCCGGCCATCTCCAAGGGAAAAGACGAGGAGATGGCTGGCCTAATTTGAATGGAAACGCTCCTGGATGTCAGGTGGCCTTAAGCATAAAACTCATAGTGACCATGGAATTGTTTCTAAAGATTAGGTCCGTTCAAAACGTCAATCTCGCAGCCTTCAGGGCTGATAAAGTTAGCGTTCCTCAAAGGCTGCGAGATTGACGTTTTGAACGGATCAGATTATTACGCTTCTTAGGCGCATAATCCGGTTTTAAAGCAGCGGTTCTAGTGCCCGGATATAGCGATTGGTTACACCCTGCTCACTCAAAAGGGCATCCAGGGCCTTCTTCCCTTTATCACGTGAGCCATCAAGGTCATTGACGATTTTGATGATTGCCTCTGCAAGCCCACGCGCATCCCTTACCACAAAGGTGTTGCCTTTGACGGCATCCAGTGCCCAGGAGAAGTTGTCCATGTGCGGACCATGTATGGTGGGGACCCCCCAGGCTACTGGCTCAAGGATATTCTGCCCGCCGAGATCCACCAGAGAGCCCCCCACAAAGGCAGCATCGCTGATCCCATAGAGACTGAACAGCTCGCCCATGGTGTCGATGATGAGGAGGTCCACGTCCCGCGCCCCTTTGCTTCGAAGCCCCCATTTAATATCGAGCCCATCCGCCATCTTTGCGATATAATCGATCCTGTCCGGGTGCCGGGGCGCGATGATGGAATAGAGTCCTTTAATGGAAGACGCCGCCCTTATGATGGCATCCACAACCAAGGCCTCCTCCCCCTCACGTACACTCCCGGCTATGAAAATGGGCCTCGATCCCGACCCGAGGCTCTCCCGTAGAGCTACTCCCCGGGCATTGCCGGATGCGGGCACTGCGTCGAGCTTCAGGTTGCCCAGCACCTCCACCTCAAGCGCCCCTAAGGCGGAAAACCTCTGGGCATCAGGCCCTGCTATGGCAAGGACCCTCACCTCCTTGAGTATATCATTCAAGAGCCATGACACTTTCTGATAGTCCATGTAAGACTTTTCGGACATTCGTGCATTCACGAACGAAACCGGTATGGCAAGATCCTGTGCAGCAAGGAGCATGTTCGGCCAGATCTCTGTCTCCACAACAAGGATGGCGCATGGCATGAGCCTGAGAAGATACCTCTTCATCACCCAGGAAAGATCAAAGGGAAAGGGAAAGACAAGGTCCACTTCAGGCATTTTCCGGGCCATATCCCTGCCTGTGGCGGTCATGGGAGACATGAATATAAACACCTCGGGCCACCTTTGCCTTATGGCCCTGACCAGGCCGGCCACAGCCTTGACTTCGCCCACTGAAGCCGTATGAATCCAGAGGACTTTCCTGTCTGCAGGGGT
>CAYMDG010000139.1:1969-8305 GCA_964388905.1 uncultured Bacteriovoracaceae bacterium | reverse complement strand
AGGATGTGCCGGCCAAGCAGGTAGTAATTAAAAAGGCATACCGCTTCACAGAGAAAAAGGACACTGCCCAATAACACCACGTTCTTTCTCTAGACCCAAAAAGGCTCTGTCCCTACTTTGGTAAAAGGGGTCAGGGCCTCTTTGGTCTTAAGATCGAACACCAAGGATTGAGGAAAGAAACAATGGGACAGGGTTCCCAAAAAGCGGTCCTTGCCTGGGCCATGTATGACTGGGCAAACTCGGCCTTTGCCACAACGGTAATGGCAGGCTTTTTCCCCATATTCTTCAAACAGTTCTGGAGTGCCGGGACAGATACTGCCCTGAGCACGGCCAGGCTGGGCCTTGCCAACTCTCTGGCCGGGATTACCGTAGCCCTTGCCGCTCCCTTTCTTGGTGCCATTGCGGACCAAAGCTCTACCAAGAAGAACTTCCTTTTTACCTTCGCTGCAATGGGGATTACCGCGACTATGAGCCTCTTTTTTGTTGCCAAGGGGCAATGGTTGGTTGCAACAATGCTCTATGCCTTGGCCCTCATGGGCTTCTCGGGCGGTAATGTTTTCTATGACTCTCTGTTAAAGACCGTATCGGATGAGCCGAGGATGGACAGCGTCTCAACCCTCGGCTATGCCCTGGGTTACCTGGGAGGAGGGCTGCTCTTTGCCCTCAATGTGTTCATGGTACTCAAACCTTCTGTGTTCGGTATGGGCCATGCATCCCAGGCAGTGAGGCTGTCGTTCATTACCGTGGGTATCTGGTGGGCCGTCTTTGCAATACCCCTTGCAATGTTTGTACGTGAGGCCCGAACCGGGGATAAAGAACGGACCGCACAGCTGGTGAGCAAAGGATTCCATCTGCTTTGCCAGACCTTTTCAGAGGTCCGGAAGCTGAAGACCATCTCCTTGTTCCTTATAGCTTACTGGCTTTATATCGATGGTGTGGATACCATTATCGTGATGGCAGTGGACTATGGACTCTCTTTAGGCTTTCAACAGGAGGATCTGATCCTGGCGCTGCTGCTCGTCCAGTTTGTAGGGTTCCCGTGTGCCATTGCCTTCGGCCGCATTGCAGACCGCATGGGTACAAAGCCATCAATCCTGCTTGGTATTTGTGTCTATCTGTTCGTGACCGTCTGGGGCGCCTTAATCCAGAACCGCACCGAATTCTATATCATGGCCGTGCTCATCGGTTTAGTCCAGGGCGGGGTCCAGGCCCTGTCACGCTCTTTTTTCGCAAAGATTATACCACAGGACAAGGCTGCCCAGTATTTCGGGTTCTACAACATGCTCGGCAAGTTCGCGGCCATAATCGGCCCCATACTCGTAGGGACAACAGTCATGCTGGCCCGATCACTGGGTGCAAGCCCCGATCTCTCACCTCGCATCAGCATCTCATCCATTGCAATCCTCTTCATAGCAGGTGGTATAGTGCTCCTGTTCGTTGATGAGGAGAAAGGAAAGTCCGAAGCGAAGGGCGTATTGCAATGATTTTAAAACTTTATGTCGGCTGACGGGTATTTTCCCCTAGTATGTGACATTTGAGGAAATTCATTTCCCACACCGTGAATAACTTCCAGCAAACTCAATCAAAACTATCTGTTTTTCAACATTTATTGTAATGCTTGATTTTTGCATAATTTTTGCGTATAATATAGATCGCTCATGGGAAATTTATGGGGAAAGAATGAAGAGGTTGCCAGCATTACTCATGACAATACTATTATTGCCACTCGTTCTATTCTCCATGAGTACGCTCTCAGATTCTAATCTTTCAGATATAAGCAACCCGCTGAGCCTGAGCGTCAATCCTGATCAGATAATGGAATCCGACAATAGTGTTCTTGAAGCTGTAGATTTTAGCGGTATAAGCAAATTCTTATTCAACACGATCAAACGTGGGATCGTTTTCGATCCCGTTGCGCATGAAGACAGCAATAAGATCTGGGAAACGAACGCAATGGGTGTTCCACTCTTCTTTGTGCAATGGGATAACAAGGAGAGTCAGATCATCATCAAAAACTTCCTGATTGACCCGATCGCATTAAAAGATACCACTGCCAAGGTATCTGCTGAAGGTACTATTTATAATCTCAGCGCTACTCCGGTTGGGAACACACGCACCTTGTATTTTCCCGATGGTGCCGTAAACAGCTCCAACAGTTCGAGCACATACACGATAAGATCCGGCAACACTGAAATGCGGGACACCTATATCAACCAAAGAAGGTCACCATTCAACCGAACTGTTGGGTGGTTATTAAAGCACGCTGATTCAGATGATACAGCACGGATCAGGACTCAGAGCTTAAAACATACTCAATGCACCGGAGGAGAACCATGCGACATAAACCGTTCAAACTTGCCATTGTACTGTTGATTGCCTTGTTTTTTTCAGGATGTGCCGCACTCTACACCGACATCAAGACGCCAATGCCTTCTTTAGGCCTGAACACTGACGCACAGGGAACCACCCATGTCGGAAAGGCATCCTGTGCTTCCTATGTGTGGATTGTAGCATTAGGAGACTGCAGTGTCCAAGCAGCCATGCAAAATGGCGGCATATCCAAGGTTCACCATATGGACACAGAAATAAACAGTTATTTCTTCGGGATATATACCAAGTTCACTACCGTGGTGTACGGAGAATAGCAAACAAGCTTTAAGTCTAAGGCGTTACGTGCTAGGCGAATGTCTCAGGGAGAAGGAGATTCATCCTTGTAAACTTAAAACCCAGCAGATGAAACCTTTGTATTAAAGTATCGTCCTCTTCCCGTTATATCGGTCCGTATCGTAGTACTTGTCCACATCCACAATCCTGAGCCTGTCGATTACCTCTTTCATTGGCACCGAGGTGATCTCGCCGTGGAGGTAACTCACCATCCTCCCATAATCTTCGTTCAATATCATGTCTATGGCTGCAATCCCGAACCATCTGGCCATGAGCCTGTCCCGGGCAGAAGGCGATCCGCCCCTCTGGAGGTGGCTCAGCGTGACATAGCGGGCCTCGAAACCTGTTCTCTTCTGAATCTCATCAGCAATATAAGCCGAAATTCCTCCCAATGACCTGTGGCCGAATTCGTCAAGCTTGTCGTCCTTGTAGAACTCCTTGTCGCCGCCCAGCTTGGCGCCTTCAGACACGACAATGATGCTGTACTGTATTTCACGGCCACTGCGTCCCTGAAGGAGCTCACAGATCCGCTCGATGCTGAAGGGGTGCTCCGGGATCAGGATGATATAAGCACCGCTGCATTCACCGCCTTGAAGCGCGAGCCATCCGGCATGCCTGCCCATGGTCTCCACCACGAAGATCCTGTTGTGGGACCCAGCGGTGGTACGAAGGCGGTCAATCTCCTCCATGATTATGTTCACGGCCGAGTCGAAACCCAAAGAATACTCGGTCCCGATGAGGTCGCCATCGATGGTCTTGGGAATGCCGATGGTCCTGATGCCTTGCTTGTAGAGCTTGTAGGCAACGCCTAGCGTGTCCTCCCCACCTATGGCAACGATGACATCGATCCCGAGCTTACTGATATTTTCAATGACCTTCTCAGAGCGGTTCTTTTTCGGGTTGAATGGGTTGGTACGTGACGTGCCGAGGTTTGTCCCCCCATAGCGGTCCCAGGTCCTGACAACCTCCTCATCGAGGTTCATGATATGCTGGGCCATGCTTTCGGGATTGTCCGGGTCCACCTCCACGAGTCCTTTCCACCCATCCCTGATGCCGAGCACATCAAACTTGATGGATCTCTTCACTTCAAGAAGGGGATCGAGCGCTGTCTTGGTCACCCATTTAACCGCACCATTCAATCCGGGACAATCTCCTCCACCTGTCAGGACAGCTATTCTCATTTTACCCTTCCCTCCTGTTCTCAGTCCAAAACTGTTCTCTTCACGAACGGCCTTTTCACCATTATAATCCTCAAATACACCTCGGCAAGATACGTTTAAAAAATGAGTATCTTTGGTGTGTGTTTGCATGAAGGCACATACTTCGGATACAATATGATAAAAGGAGGGACATATGAAAGTCATATTCCATGAGGACTTCTACAAGGAGTACACCTCCGACCCGGCAGCTGAGGAAGGAAGAATTGAGGCTGTCATGGAGGTGATCAGCGGCGAGATTGAGCTTATCACGGCCCAGAATGCCCTTCTTGAAGACATCGAAGCAGTGCACACACCGGCACATATGGAACGGGTGAAAAACATGGGCCTCCATGAGATAGCCTCCCTGGCAGCAGGCGGTGCCATCCAGGCTGCAGAGATAGGCATGAAGGAGCCATGCTTCGCACTCATCCGGCCGCCTGGACACCATGCCTCTTCAGACTCTGCCTGGGGTTTTTGCTTCTACAGCAACATGGCTATCGCCATTGAGCACATGAAGCGAACCGGTGCCATTGAGGACGCCTATGTGCTTGACTTCGATCTCCATTACGGCGACGGCACGGTAAACATCCTGGGCAAGAAGGATTATGTGAAGGTCCACAATCCCAACTCCGCAGAGCGTGTCTCATACCTCAAAGAGGTTGCCGGCGAACTTGAGCATGTCAAGGCCGATATCATCGGCATCTCGGCAGGATTCGACAATCATGAGGAGGACTGGGGCGGGGTTTTGAGCACGGATGATTACCGGCAGATGGGCAGGCTTGTCAGGGAGACGGCCAGGCGCATCGGTGCGGGATACTTCGCCATTCTCGAAGGCGGTTATAATCACCGGGTCCTCGGACATAATGTCCTTGCTCTGATCCAGGGTATGGAGGGGAATTAATGTATGGCGTAAGAAAGACTTGCAGGCTATCAGGGCAAATTATCGGATGTTCTTTAAACTCTAGGATGAATACCTACGATAAGGTTATGAAAGAATGTCTTGCAGAGATGGTTATGCGAGGAGGGACTTGATGAAGGTCAGTACCGTTTCAGAGATGAGGGCTTTTGACAAGGCTGCTCTTTTTCAGTTCGGCATCCCCGAGCTGTTGCTCATGGAGAATGCCGGCCTTGCCTCCTACAAAGTCCTGCAGACGCAGTGCGGTATTGCGGGCAAGTCCTTTGCCCTTCTTGCCGGCATGGGAAACAACGGTGGTGACGGGTTTGTGGTGGCGCGCAAGATACTTTCCGGAGGCGGCAGGGTAAAGGTCTTCATCCTGGGTGATGCAAAAAAATACACGGGCCCTGCCCTGATCAACCTTGAGATTATCCGGAAGATGCCCATGGAGATTATCGAAGTCTCAGCAGCAAGGACACTCAGAAAGGATATTGCAGGCTGCGACGTGATTATCGATGCCATCTTCGGCACCGGACTGGCCCGAGAAATTGAGGGGCTCCACAAGAAAATCATCGAAGTAGTAAATTCGAGCAAGAAGATCATTGTCAGCCTGGATATCCCTTCAGGCATAAACGGTGACACAGGCCAGATTTTGGGCTGTGCCGTGCGGGCCGACTATACCGTGACCTTCGGGCTGCCCAAGATCGGAAACCTCCTTATGCCAGGATTTCATCACTGCGGCAGGCTCTTTGTCTCACATATCTCCTTTCCGCCAAGCCTGTACGACGCCGAGAGCCTCAAGATCGCACTCAATGAACCCCCGCCTCTCCCTCCAAGGGACCCAGCCGGCCACAAGGGTGACTTCGGAGAAGCGCTCTTCATTGCAGGGGCAAAGGGATACTATGGCGCGCCGCATTTTGCAGCACTGTCCTTCATGAAGGCAGGCGGCGGGTATTCGCGTCTCGCTACGCCGGAATCCATAACACCCTTCATCGCCTCCATGGGCAGCGAGATCGTATTCCTTCCCCAGGAGGAAACCGCATCAGGAAGCATCTCCCTTACGAACAAAGCCAGGCTTCTTGAAATCTCCGACAAGATGGACTTCGTGGTTCTAGGCCCTGGGCTTTCACTCGATGGGGAGACCTCCACGCTCACCCGAGAACTGGCACTCGGGATAAAAAAACCCCTGCTCATTGACGGTGACGGCATAACCGCTATCAGTAAGGACCTCACCTGCATTAAAAAAAGGAAATCACCCACCATCCTCACCCCGCACCTGGGCGAGATGGTCAGGATAACAGGCATGCCGGTAAAGGATATCGACAGTGACAGGATCGGGACTATCAGAAAAACCGCAGGTCAACTCGGCGCCATCATCGTGCTCAAGGGCGCCCATACTCTCATCGGGTGTCCTGATGGGAGGGTATTCGTGAACATGAGCGGCAACCCGGGCATGGCCACTGCAGGCTCAGGGGATGTACTCACCGGAACCATTGCCGCCATGCATGGACTCGGCCTTTCCCTTGAGGATGCTGTACGCAAAGGGGTCTTCATACACGGGGCCTCGGGCGACCTGGC
>CAYMDG010000139.1:0-1869 GCA_964388905.1 uncultured Bacteriovoracaceae bacterium | reverse complement strand
TCTCCTGTTAAGTAATCTCATGACCGTGTCGATAGAGTTACTAGCCAGAAAGAGTCAAAACTCTCTTCATAACTGCCAGGCCTCGATAGCTTGGCTTTTTTTTTACAAAATGTATGTCAACACATTACATCATCTTAATTGGCACTGAGCATGGCGATAAAATCCACCCATGTCACTGAGTAACCCTGATTGCAGGAAAGGGTGGAATACTTCAGAAGATCCCGTGAGATGTCCAATCCCGGTGCAGGCAGGTAGATAGCCAAACCATGGGACCGGGCAACAGGGCTGTCTATATCGGGTCCATAGCTTTGGTCAGCTATGACCAGATTATCAAGAATACTATCAAGCGCTGTGATTGAACTCAGGAGCTGTTCATTCGCAGTCTGCATTTTCAGCTGATCAAGAAAATCTCCCAGATCCCGGTAGATATAGGAGTAGTACTCTTCGGTATTTCCTACGGCAGTCCGGATATGTTCACCATCGCTTGCCATAGTATTGATGAGGATGTTCGCAAGTTCATTCACCCCGAGATAAACCTTTTCCAGCTCAGAGGACCTTATTGCAGATTTGGTGAAACTAAACCCAAGATTTTTATAGTAATCCTTGCACGCTGAGATGATTATATGCGCCAGCTCTTCCCCATTGCTATCAGGCCGGGAGATCAGTTCACCTAAAATCCCCGTATAAGGATTGCCATAGATAGGGAAGAGGGCCTCAGAGAAGGTCATGTAATCAGAGAGGCCCTTCATTTCATATGCAACCTCATACATGCCCATGAGGCAGGCATCAAAATCGATAACATCCAATTTTACCCCACTGTCTTTCACTGCCTGGGCAAGCTTTGGTAACGACATTATATAATTATCACCGGCAGATGTGACATCCTTTATCATCCCCTTGCTCGATTCTTTCCACCCAAGGCCATGGCTCCAGAGGATAATTGCATAGTGTCTGGCAGGGTATTGTGTTGTTGCCCATTCAATGAAATCCGTGAGTGTGGCAGGATCGGTCATGTCGAGGTTTCCCATATCATCCAGTGTGCTTGTGATCACCGTGTTGTCGGTGTTCTTTACGATCCTGCCCCTGAGGGTTTTCCTGGGCAGTGACGAGGAGAACTCCTGGCTGAACTCCACCTGCACCACAACCTGGACATCATTGGTGGAGCCGACCTGTTCCATATCGTTGATGTTGCGGAAAGCTGCCTGGGAAATGTCCGAGTCTCCGGCCATGAAGACCATAAGTGTCCATTCCGACTCCGGGAGGGGGTCACTGTCCGTGACCACAGACCCGCCCCCGCACCCGGCAAGGAATACCATCGCAACCAAGGAGTATCTCAGAAATGTCATGAACTGTGGGATCGCCTGATACATGTCGTCCCACAAGATAGCACATTTTTATCCTTGGGATAATTATTTACTCCTTTTTGATCCTTATATACTGCAATAAATATTGAAAAGATAATCACTTTCTTGACAAAGTGCTATATTGACTTACTATTGTGAGTGTGAGACATTTCAATGAAGTAACATCCATGATTGTATCGCGCCTTTGGATCCTCACTTCTCATGGAATAAGTCTTGTCACATGATTTTATAACAGCAATCTTCAATAACGAGTCTAGAGGATAAGTGAGGGTATACCAATGGACATGAAGCGCGACTACTTTGAGGATATTGAGCTCTTCAGCAGCGGCACCGTGCTCTTCTGGTCCGGGGTATTCCTGATTTTTCTCTTTACCCTTCCCCTTTATATACCATCTTATAACATCTATCTGTTCAATATCATCATGGTCCATGTTATCCTTGCCGTGGGCCTGAACATCCTGGTGGGATACACCGGCCAGATCTCTTTAGGCCATGCCGGGTTCTT
>CAYMDG010000138.1:0-8376 GCA_964388905.1 uncultured Bacteriovoracaceae bacterium | reverse complement strand
TAGTTATAAAATCGACTCCCCTGGCATGAACATTGCCTTCTCATTCATCAGAGAAACAAACCAAAGGAGAATGAAGATGATAGCACTCTGGATCGTAATTGGTTGCATGTTCATGACGGGCATCGGCATCAGGTTCACCTATCGCGTATTAGGGCTCACCCCGGTTGAAGCAACTGCCGTGTTTACACTCATCGTTGCGCTTGTCGGCGTAAATTCAGGTCCGGTGCGGCAGATGATCGCGCAGCTCTTCTAGGAAAGACAAGCACAGGAGAAAATGTCGTGAAAGGGCTCGTAAAAAACAGGTTATCGAGGAAGCTTACAAGCAGGATTGCCCGGATCAGCGCACTGAGCTTCGTGCTGGTCATTATGACATTCCTCGGCCTTTATGCCGGCATGTATGTGGATCAGATAACCCGCATGGCACCAAATTTTACGATGCTCGGACTGATAATTGGAATTGCCATTGGCTTTAAAGGTTTTATAGAAGAAGTATTGGTGGAAAGGAGAAAAGAATCATGACATTCATATTCATAGGTATCGGCGCTGTTTCTTTCATTGCCATAGCTGCCCGCTTTGCATCAAAAGTGACAGTAAAACAGCCTGAAGCTTCCCGCGTGAAGTAGTACCCCTTTTCCCCAACCTGGAGCTTTCTTCCGGACTCCAAGGGGGGAGGCCTCTTTTGAGGCCTCCCCCCTTATGTGTTTTCAAGAAATAATTTTCTGCAACACAAATGAATTTCATTTGACGCAGCAACCCTGCTTCGCTTAGTCTCGAGCGAAAGTATCTTCTTGGGGGGAGTCATGATATCTCGCGTTGATCATGTAGCCATTGCTGTAAAGGATTACGACAAGGCTTTAAGCTTCTTTGCCGAGGTCTTAGGTGCCGTACCCGGATCATCCGGGAAGGACCCTGGTATGAAGTACTACTGGGAAAACCTCTGCCTGGGTGACCTCAGCAGGCTCGAAATCATTACCCCTACCGGGACCGGCAGTTTCCTGGACAGCTTTCTGAAAGATAAACAAGGTGGCGTACACCATGTAACCCTGCAGACTCAGAGCATCCAGATGGCAAAAGAGGCCCTTGAGAAAAGCAACATCCCCTACTTTGGATTCAATGATTATGGTTCTGTATGGAAAGAACTCTTCATCCACCCAAGATATGCCTTTGGTGTCCTTCTCCAGATCGCTGAATTCAATGCTGACGACTGGCTTGCGCCCACGGTCAGAATGCCCGGCAATGCACGCTTGAAGCTTGATAGGACAGAAAAAGGTATCGCACTTACATTCGCCCACCCAGGTGGTGGAACGGTTAACATATCTTTAGACAGGGATGAGGCACGGCATCTCCTCGATGAATTGAAACAGGCACTGGAATAAGGCAATGCCGCCTTCCTTGCCCTTGGATGTAATGTTCAGGCTCCTGCGGCCCTCTCCGGCACCAACACCCTCTCCCCTTGACGGAGAGGAAGTATGAAAATCTATACGAGGTGAGGCACTGCACATGAATGTCTTGATCCATATGGACAATGCCATCAGGATCTTTGAGGCAGACCTGCCTGAGCAGGTCGTGCAGGCCATTGAGGCTGATCTGACAATGCCCAATCCCAAATGGGAACAGGTGGAAACTTACAGCCGCAGCCGCAGGAGGAACTTCCAACCCGAATTCATCAGGTTTTTTCAAAGAAAGAGCGGTGTACTCATCATGCCCAGGGGTTACATCCACACGCTGCGCCTGAGGCTCAATGAAGTTGCCTATACCATCGTGGACAGGACCCGCTTATTGTCCCCTGTTTCTTTTACATTCAAACCAATACTGCACCCCTACCAAGCCACAGCAGTAAAAGACGTCATGGGCAGGAGGTTCGGGGTTCTGGAGGCTCCACCCGGTGCAGGCAAGACGGTTATGGCCCTTGCCGTTATTGCCCAGCGCCGTCAGAGAGCCCTGGTGATCGTGCACACCAAAGAGCTTATGTACCAGTGGCACAAACGCTCAAGCGAATTCCTTGATATACCGGAAGATTCCATAGGCTTAATGGGCGATGGGATCAACCGCCTGGGCGACAAGCTCACCATTGCCATTATCAACTCGCTCTATAAGGTGATAGATGACGTCAAGCCTGCAATCGGCCACCTTGTGGTAGACGAGTGCCACCACACACCGTCACGCACCTTTACCGATGCGGTGAGCGTATTCGACAGCGCTTTCATGCTGGGGCTTTCTGCCACCCCCTACCGAAGGGACAAACTCACCAAGATCATCTACTTCTACCTGGGCGACAGGGCACACCAGATCAATTCCCATGGGCTCCAGGCCCTTGACAAGATCATGAGAGCCAAGCTCATTGTCCGCCACACCAATTGCGCCTACTTCTTCGATGCGGACGAATACCAGTACATGATCTCGGCCCTGATCAACGATGCAAAAAGGAACAAGCTCATCGTGGATGATGTGGTAAGGCGGGCCTGTGCACCGGAAAGCGGGATCGCACTTGTCATTTCAGACCGCGTCTCTCACTGCAAAGAGCTCTTCAATGCCATCTCCCACCGAGGCGTCAAGGCATGCCTGCTCACCGGTTCCGTGCATACCAGGGATCGTGCCAGGATTGTAGAAGAACTCAACTGCGACCAGGCAAAGGTCCTGGTGGCAACGGCACAGCTCATCGGTGAGGGGTTCGACCTCAAGCAGCTCTCATCCATCTTCATGGCCACCCCGGTCAAATTCACCGGCAGGGTCAAGCAGTACATCGGCCGCATACTGCGCGTGACCAAAGGAAAGCAGGACGCACTTATCTTCGATTATCTCGATACGAACGGCATGCTCAAAAACAGCTTTCAGTCCCGCATGTCAGCATACTATGACCTGGGCGTGAAGCTTGATTCCGCAAGAGACCAAAGAATGTTATCCCCCGAATGATCTCTCGAACAATTCAGTGATAGCCCTCTTTCCGTTCTCTTCGAGAAAGCGTGTCCCCGTGCCTGTGAAATGGATGTGGCTGATAACCGGCTCATATCCTTTCTCGAGTTCAACCCAGTCCACCTGGTTCCAGTAAAACCAGGAATCGCGCTTCTGGTCGAACACGAATAAAGGCTTGTTACAGAGCTTGGCAAGCTCCGCTCCCCATCCTGTACCGCCCTTCACGGTCTTGTCATCCAGGATCTCTCCGATCACATAAATCTCCTGTCCGCTGTTCACCTGATACCAGATGCTCTGTAAGACCTTTCGGATAACCTGGTTGGTCGTGAACCTGCGATTCATCAATCGGGAGATATATTCCAGGCTCACATCGCCGTTTTTCATCTCTTCATGGTTCAGGACGCGCAGACCTCTGCCACGGACTATACTGTGTCCTTCAAAGGTGAAGTTCACTTCTTCTATTCCATAACGCTCTGCATTGGCACCAAACTCTGCCTCGGCACCTTTGATCCCGCCGCTGAAAAGTATTGTCTCTTCTTTCTTCATATTCATTCCTTTCTTCAGGTCCTGTGTATTTTTACCCTGGATGAAGCCCAGCTATAACTTCAGGCAGGTTTTCACGAAGAACTGTTGCCTCTAGCATGCCTATCCATGTTTTAGAAGTATTATTTTCTTAATTCAAGTAATGACCTTTCATTAAATTGCAAGAATTGATATAAGGGAACGATTGCAATTGAAAGGGCATCCATGAAAAAGATCGTCCATTTCTGTATTGATCACCCATATTGGGTCCTGGGGATACTGGCGGTAATCACCCTCTTCTTTGCCCTCCAGATACCGAAGATCAAGATGGATTCGCGGGTTGAGGTCATGCTCAGGCATAATCACCCTGCAGTCAAGGTGTTCATCGAGAACAAGGAATCCTTTGATCAGTATTCGAATATCGTTGTGGGCATGATGCACACCGATATCTATAATCCAAGCTCCCTAGAAAAACTCCGCAAGGTGACCCAGGAGATTAGGCAGATAAAGGGCATAAAGAAGGTTACGTGCCTCTTGAATGCGAAGTACATCCAGGGCAGCGAATCTGGCCTGAATGTGTCACCGCTTGTCAAGGAAGGCTCTGTTCCCCAAACACCTGAAGAGATTGCCGCGCTGAAGGCCAAGGTAGACTCGTGGGACATATACAAGGGTGCCCTCGTTACAAAGGACAACAAAGGGACAGCCATATCCATAGTGCTCGACAACAACATCGAGACGATCCAGATCATCCCCATGTACTTTACCATGGCAGGTATCCTGAAAAAATACGAAGGCCCGGAGAAATTCTTCATATCGGGCACCAAGGTCCTGGAGGCGCTCCAGAGCCATTACATGATCAAGGACCTCATATTCCTGCCCCCCCTGGTGACCGTGGTCCTCCTCATATGCCTCTTCTTCTTTTTCAGGAATTTCAGCGGCATGCTCCTTCCCCTGCTCTCTGTGGGTATCGCCTGCCTGTGGACCTTCGGCATGATGGCCCTGGCCAAGATCCCGTTGACCATGATCTCCACTGCCATGCCCGTGGCACTCATGGCAGTGGGCGTGGGCTATGGGGTCCATGTGGTGGAGAATGTCTTCGCCGACTCGTCCGCAGGGAAAAAGGGTAAGCCCGAGATGAAGATCACCCTCATGAGGATAGCTATCCCGGTCGTCATTGCCGGTCTCACCGAGCTCACCAGCTTCCTGTCCCTATGCTCGTGGTGGGTTGTGCCCTTGACCCAGTTCGGCATGTCATCCGCCTTCGGATTCACCTGCGCCATGGTGCTCGTGCTCACCTTTATCCCTGCAGTCCTGTCGCTGACCGACCGCGAAGACAAGATATATACGGCCCACCACCACACCAGGACCGACATTGTGGGCCCGATTCTGACGCGTCTCTCCTACATAAGCCTGCACAAAAAGGGGTGGGTCTTCGCGATCTCCCTGGTGGTCTTCATTGCATCCTTTATGATGGGCAGGCACGTGAGAAGCGACATGAATCTGGCGGAAAACTTCAAGGAACGAAGCCCCATCAGGTACGCGGACAAGATCCTGAACGACAATTTCGGGGGCACATCCCAGTACAATGTTGTCTTCAAGGGAAGACAGGCAGACGATATCAAGGACCCTGCGGTGCTGAGGGCCATGGACAAACTCCAGTATGAGCTGAAGGGGATCGATGGGGTCGGCAAGGTCGTATCCGTTGTGGATTTCATCAAACGCATGAACCAGTCCATGCATGGCGGCGACCCTGCGTTCTATACCATACCCGACTCCAAGGACCTTGTGGCCCAGTACCTGCTCCTCTATTCATTTTCCGGCGGCGGCGACGAGCTGGACACCTTTGTCACCTACGATTTCAAGGATGGGCAGATCCTGCTCCAGATGAAGTCCCAGAGCAGCTATCTGACACAGGATGTCGTTGATACGGTCCAGAGGTTTGAAGACAAAGAGATGGGAATTCCCCAGGTCTCAGGGGTCATTACCACAGGCCTTGCAATGCTCGCTAAGGAGTTCAATAAGATTATTGTCACAAGCCAGATCCAGAGCTTCATCTTCTCCTTCACCCTGTGCTTCTTTGTAACAGTGGGGATCTTCCGCTCATTCAGGCTGGGTATCTACAGCATGGTGCCGCTCCTCATCCCTATCACCCTTGATTTCGGGCTCATGGGCTCCACAGGAATAAAGCTCAATGCCGCAACCGCCACGGTAGCAAGCATCGATATCGGACTGGGGATCGACTACTGCATCCATTTCCTCAGCAGATATCGTCACGAGATAAAGCTCGGCCGGACTGTGGATGAGGCCATAGATTTCACCATGAACAGTGCAGGCAGGGCCATCATATACAATGCCCTGGCCATATCTGCAGGGTTCCTTGTCCTGGTTCCTTCTCAATTTTCTGTCATCTCCCAGATGGGCATCCTCGTGGCCGTGGACATGCTGACCATCGCCCTTTCCGCCCTTACCTTCCTGCCTGCCTGCATCAAGCTCTTTCCCCCGAAGATCCTCAAAGACACCTCGGATAAATACGTGGCCATAGACCCCTTGATGGAAGAATCCGGATAGGTTATCAAGATAAGTATGACTTTAACGAGATGGATGGAGGCTTGAACCGTGAACCTAGATCCGTTAATCCTCTCCCGCATCCAATTCGCATTTACCGTCTCCTTTCATATAATATTTCCTTCCATAACCATCGGATTATCCATATGGCTGGCGCTGCTTGAAGGACTGCATCTGTCGACCGGTAACTCTGTCTACCAGAGGCTCTTTAATTTCTGGCTGAAGATCTTTGCGATCCTGTTCGCCATGGGTGTAGTCACCGGCATTGTCATGGCATTCCAGTTCGGCACCAACTGGAGTGTGATGTCGTCAAAGGCAGGATCCGTCATGGGGCCCTTGCTCGGGTATGAGACCTTCACGGCATTCTTGCTTGAGGCAACTTTCCTGGGTGTTGTCCTCTACGGCCGCAGCCGTGTGGCGCCATGGTTCTATTTCTTTTCGTGCTGCATGCTGGCCTTTGGAGCGGTCCTGTCGTCCTTCTGGATACTGTGCAACAACAGCTGGATGCAGGTGCCGGTAGGTTATGAAATCATTGATGGCAGGATCGTGCCCACAGACTGGAAGGCAATCGTCCTGGGGCCCACCTTCATTGCCCGCTGGCTTCACATGCTCCTGGCTTCATTGCTGACAACCACCATGTGCATCATCGCAGCCGGGGCATTCTATCTTCTCCAGGGCGTTCACCGTCAAGAGGCCCGGTTCATGATGAATTGGGGGCTGGCTGTTACCGCCATGCTCATGGTCACCCAGATCATCATCGGAGACATCAACGGGAAGCACATGTACACATTCCAGCCGGCCAAATTCGCTGCCGTTGAGGCCCGCTGGCAGCCGGAACATCCTGGCAGGCAGCTGTGGTTCGCCATCCCTGACGAAAAGAACGAAAGAAACCTCTTCGAGATCACCACGCCTTACCTCGGGAGCTGGTTCGCCACAGGGAGCTGGAGCGCACCTGTATCCGGTCTCAGCGATTTTCCCAGACAGGACCACCCTCCCGTGCTCATCGTGTTTTTCGCCTTCCGTGCCATGGTAGGCCTCGGCCTTTTCATACTTGGCATCAGCCTGTTAGGCCTGCTCCTGCTCTCCAGAGGGAGGCTCGAAACCTCGCGCTGGTTCCTCTGGACCTCGTGCCTGGCCTTTCCGTCCGGATTCCTGACCGTGCTCCTGGGCTGGTTCACCACCGAAATAGGGCGCCAGCCCTGGGTAGTATACGGCCTTCTGCGCACATCCGACACGCTGACCCCGACACTGACCGGGGCAAACGTTCTCACCACCCTCATTGGCTATGCGATTGTATACTCCGTGATCTTTTTCCCTGGGGCCTTCTCTGTTTATGGCCTGCTTCTCCAAGGACCAACTGGAGCTGAAGCTCATATCACGGCTGACGCAGTAACAGCCGGCACCACTAAGGCAAAGGAGTAATGTGATGGGCGCAACCTGGCTTCCTGTCTTCTGGGCATCTCTGATTGCCTTTGCCATGCTCTTTTATGTCATTCTTGACGGTTATGACCTTGGAATCGGCATCCTGTCGGGCACTACCCGGGATGAGGATTTCAAGGATACCATGATGAGTGCCATCGCCCCATTCTGGAACGGAAACGAAGTCTGGTTAGTCCTCATCGGGGCCGGCCTCTTTGCTGTCTTTCCCATGGTCTATGCAATAGTTCTTCCCGCCTTCTACCTGCCCATGGCCCTTATGCTTATTGGGCTGATCTTCCGTGGCATCTCATTCGAATTCCGTTATCATGCAGGCCGCTACAGACGTTTCTGGGATTGGGGATTCTGTCTCGGCTCCTTCATGGTAAGCCTTGTTCAAGGGATAGCCATGGGAAGGATGGTCCAGGGGATCAGCGTTGTTAACGGGCAATATGCAGGGGGTGCATTCGACTGGCTGACTCCATTTTCTTTGTTCTGCGGTGTGGGTCTGGTAATGGGATATACGCTACTTGGTGCGGCCTGGCTGGTCTTCAAGACACAAGGCGGTATACGCAATTGGGCCTATGACCAGTTGGGTTGGCTTCTTGCAGGGGTCCTTCTGGTTCTTGTGGTCGTCTTTGCCTACACCCTTGCCATCCATCCACGTGTGCGGGATCGCTTTTTTGAAGACATATGGCTTATGATATTCCCGCTGATCATAGCACTTTCATCCATCAGCCTATGGACTGGGGTAAAGAGAAGGCTTGATTGGGTCCCATACGGGATGGCCGTTATCATCTTCTTTGCCGCATTCCTGGCATTGGAGGCCAGCTTCTGGCCTTATCTGATTCCATTCACCGTCACGATTGAAACCGCAGCGGCCCCTGTCCAGTCGCTTCGATTCCTCTTCTATGGGGCAGGGATAGTGCTCTTCCCTGTTATCTTATTCTACACCGGGAT
>CAYMDG010000137.1:0-8432 GCA_964388905.1 uncultured Bacteriovoracaceae bacterium | reverse complement strand
TCCATGGGTCACAAGCGCCCACTTCCGGTCACACCAGCCCGAGCCGTTTCATCTTCCTTTGAAGGGTCTTGCGGGAAATCATCAATGCCTCTGATGCCTTGCTCTTGTTCCAGCGATGCTGGTTCAACGCATCCATGATTACTGCCTTCTCGATGTTCTCGGTGTAGTCATGGAGCTTGAGGTCCTTTTTACCCTTGTCCAGCGAGGCCTGTGCCTGGTTGAAGATCTCTGGTTGCTCCTGGCTTGCCGGGGCAAGGAAGTCGATCCTCTTCACCGTGAGATAGCGCTGAATGACATTCTGGAGTTCGCGTACGTTGCCCGGCCAGTCGTAATTCTGGAGCGCCTCCAGCACATGACCCGAGACGGAAGGAAGCCTTTTCCCGGGGGAATAGATCCTCAAGAAGTGCTCTACCAGGAGAGGTATGTCATCCTTGCGCTGCCTGAGTGCTGGAAGCTGTATGGGTATGATATGGATCCGGTAGAAGAAATCCTCCCGCATGAGGCCCTTTTTCGTATACTCCAGCAGGTTCTTGTTGGTTGCCGCAATAATCCTGAAATCCGAATGCCTCGTGATATTGCCGCCCACCGGCGAATAGCCGCTGCCCTCAATGGCGCGCAGGAGCTTGGCCTGGAGATTCAATCCCAGCTCGCCCACCTCGTCGAGGAACAGCGTCCCCCCGTGGGCCATATCCAGGTATCCCTGTTTATCGGTATTGGCGCCGGTGAAGGCCCCCTTCTTATAACCAAAGAATTCGCTCTCGATAAGGTTATCGGGTATGGCCGCACAGTTGACCGGGACAAAGGGTCTGTCGGAGCGGCTGGAGAGCTGGTGGATGGCCTTGGCTACCAGCTCCTTGCCGGTGCCGGACTCGCCGTAGATGATGACATTGGCGCCCGTGGCTGCCGAGTTGAGGATGAGCTCATAGACCTCCTGAATGGCCGAACTCTTGCCGATGATGTCTCCGAAGCGGTAACGGTCCTTGATGGATGACCTCAAGGTTACGTTTTCCCTTCTCAGATATGCGGCCTCCTCCTGCATGGAGATCTCCTTGAGCTTGGCCTCGGTGATGTCGCGTGCCGTGAGAAGAACAGTAGGGTTGCCTTTCCACTGGATAAGGTTGCCCCTGCCCTCTACCCATATCTCCTGTTTCTTGTCCCTCATCCACCGGGCCTGGAAAAAACGCTCCTTTGACATGCCCTTTACGATGGACTCGAACAGTTCCCTGAAATACATCTCGAAATCCTTGCTCACATAACCCATTACATCCTGGCCGAGGATCTCATTGGGATCACTAAAGCCGAGCATGGAGGCAAAGGCATTGTTCACGAATACGAATTTATCTTCGTGGATGAGCGTCACACCCTCGGTCATGCGGGCGGCAAATGTGCGGTACAGGGCCTCGCTCTCAAGCAACGCTGCCTCGGCCCCCTTCAGCACGCTGATATCCAGGCCCATACCCAGCAGGTACGGCGTGCCCTCGATGACCGCACTGACCCCTGTGAAAAAGTAGGGGATGCGCCTGTGGTCTTTTGTGACGAGAATCGCCTCCGCCACGCCCTCGCCGGTCCTGAACACGTTCTGGATGGCATCCTGAATGAGCTTGAGGTCTTCACCGTCAAAAAGCTCGAAGATGCTGTGCTCCGGGATCTCATCGGCAATGTACCCGGTGACCTGCTCTACATTCTTGTTCCACATATGTACCTGGAACTTGTCATCAAAGGCGTAGAAAAGCCCAGGGAGGCTCCTGATGAGCAGTTCGAAGAACGTGCTCCTGCGCTCATACCCGCGGGTGGTTTCTTCAAGCTGAATGATCTTTCTGGTGAGATCCACAGCCTGCTCTTCCTTGATGTTGTTGGTAAGCCTGTTTTTCATACCTGAAACCCCCTTGATGCCTTCATCACTGGTGAGCAATCACAGGAAAAACCAATTCCATTGTTTACGATAATAATAATTACTCATTAAAAGTCAAATCCTTTCTTGCGGATACGAAGCCGACCATATGTGCAAAAAGGGCTTGAATCCTCAGGTTCGAGATAATGGGGATAAAAGATATGCGTGATGGATTGATCTATGCCGCCTCGAAGAACACGAATCCTTCCTGTCTTTTATACCGCTCTTTGAACATTTGAAGCTCCCCTTCTGAAAATTCTCGGATGTTTGCATAAGGATTCGCAAGACCGAGTCGGGAATACTTGTGCTCGCCCCATCGATGCACGGGCAGGAAGCAGCATCGCTGGGCACCGACTTCATGCGCAAGCCTGGCGATGGCGTCGGTAACCTCGAAGTCATCGTTGAACCCCGGTATGAGAGGGGTCCTGGTCCAAACCTGGGTCCGGGCTGCGCAATCCTTAAGGTTGTTCAGGATGACATCATTGTCCACGCCTATGGTGCCTCGATGTTTTTCCCGGTCCAAATGCTTGATGTCGAAAAGGAAAAGGTCCACGTTATCAATGATGCCGGCAAAGGCCGACCGGCAGGCAAAACCCGATGTATCAACAGCCGTATGCACACCCTGCTTGTGGAGCCTGCTCAATAGCTCTGATGTGAACTCATGCTGGAAAAGGGGTTCCCCCCCTGAAACAGTGACCCCGCCACGAGTATTCTCATAAAAGGGCCTGTCCCTCAGGAGCAAGTCTATGGATTCATCGGCACTGATACGTGACCCTGTTTTCGTGATGCAGCCGCTTTCACAGACACCGGCACAGGCAAGGCAGTGGTTACATAAGGTGTGCTCAAACCGGAGCTTTCCATTCTCCATTGAAAGGGCTCCGCTCTCGCAGGCATCATAGCACTTTTTGCACCCCCGGCACTTCTCCGGTGAGATTTTGATCTGAATGGCCGGATTTATGGACTCGGGGTTCGAGCACCAGGGGCAGTGCAAGGGGCAGCCCTTGAGGAACATGGTGGTCCTGATTCCAGGGCCGTCATGGATGACGAAGTTCTGGATGTTGAATATGGTTCCCTGCGTTCTTTCATGCTCTTCTGATGCTCGTTGCACCATGGCAGCTCCGTTTTTCATCAACCTTTTCAAAGGATCAATCTCCCTCTTTTCGCAGGAGATTGATCCTTTGAAAAGGCCAGAACATCAGACGCTCAAATCAATCCCGATCAAGTGTAAATAGCCATTAAACACGTACCTGCCCATGTTCACGCCTTTCCTTCATTTTACCCGTTCAAATCCATCAACTCAAAAAGCGAGTTGACAGATTTGAACGGGCCGGCTTTTCGGACCTTTGCCACCACCCCCGTACATCTTCACTTAAGGGATGGCCTTAACATCATTTTCAGAACGCCTGCTCGGTCCTCTTGATGATCTCGTCCTGCATCCGGTTGTCCAGGTCTATGAAGTAAGCGGAATACCCTGCAACCCGTACGATGAGGTCCCGGTATTTATCGGGATGAGCCTTGGCCTCGAGCATGGTGCCCTTGTCCACGCAGTTGAACTGCACATGATGGATGCCCATGTCACGCAGCGTCCTCATGTATCCCTCCATGACCTCGTAGTTCTGCGCATCAAAGAATGAGGGCATGAACTTCTGGTTCAAAAGGAAGTTGCCGGTCTGAAGCGGCTTCACCTTGGCCACCGACCTCACTGTGGCAGTGGGACCCGAGGTGTCTCTTCCCTGGACCGGGGAGATGCTGCCGTCATGAAAAGGCTCTGCCTCCATGCGCGCATCGCAGGTGGCAGGCAGGATCATTCCTGCACCGATGGGGGCCGATGCCGTGGTGCCGTCCAAGATAAAAGGCTTGCCATAGATGTCCGTCCATTTGTCGCATTCCTGGCGTATCTTGAGCATTATGTCTCGGCTGATGAAATCCACATAGTCATCGTCGTTGCCGAATTTGGGTGCGCCCTGTTCTATCAGGCGGTAGGTGTTCTCATGCTCGCCCTGGTAATTGTTCTGAACCGCCTTCAGGTACTCTTCAAGGGTAAGCTTCTTCTCGTCAAAGACGAGCTTTTTGATGGCAGCCAGACCGTCTGCCGCATTGTTGGCCCCGAAGACCAGGTGATGCCGCAGGCCCAGGTATTCCCAGTCCCTCATGTCGCATCCCTTCTCGATGTTGCCGTCCAGCAGGGCGGAGAGGAACGGCCTGGGGATGTACTCTTTCAGGAGCACATCCGCGATATTGGAGATGATGCCCAGGGTCTCGGCAGCAAACTCCACCTGGGCGCAGAATGTATTCCACACATCATCATAGGTCTTCAGCTCTGAGATGGCGGGTGTCGGCGCACCTACCACCTTGCCTCCGAACCTGCCTTCGTCAAGGGCGAGGTTCAGGCACATGGGCAGCACGAATCCCCCGCTGTGCCCTGCGCGGTAGTGGCAGTTCTTTCCTGGTATGACCGGCTGCATGCAGTTGTTGATGGAATAGAGCCTCGCCTCTTCCTTTGAGCATCCGAGGCCTTCGAGCCTGAGCAGGTTTACCTGGTCATTGAACACCGCCGGCTGGGCGCATCCGGTTCGTACGCACCTGAAGATGGCCTGGTAGAGTCCCTTGGGCGTATTGTCATGGATGCGCACCGCAATCTGCGGGGCAATGGTCTGGAGCTCGCCGGTTACCTCGAGGGCCAGGTAGGTCATGTCGTTGGTGATGTCCTTTCCCGTTTCATCCGTGCCGCCCAGGGTGATGGTCTGGAAACCAAGCCCGCCGCCGCCGTTGTTCACCCATTGGGGCGGCTGGACATATCCCCCCTCCTGCATCTTCACCCAGACCCCTTCCACCAGTTCCTTGGCCTGCTCGCGGCTGAGCACGCCTGTCTTGATGTCCTTCTCAAGATACGGCCCGAAGATCTTGTCGAAGCGGATGCCGTTGCCCACCTGGGGCTGGTCGATATAGTTGACGATGAAGGTGATCATGATGAAGCACTGCAGTGCCTCGTGCAGGTTCCGGGCCGGCCCTGCCGGCACCTGAGAGCATGCCTCGATCATCTTGTCGAGCTCCGAGCGCCTCGCCTTGTCCTTCACGGTCAGCTTGTGCTCCTGGAGCATCTTCGCATATCGCCGGCCCCACCGTGCTGCCGCCTCGGTGGAGATCTTCATGGCGGTCAGCTCATCGATCATCTTCATACGCTTCTCGGTGGGAATGGAGATGTCGGACAGGACCTCGGAGCGCTTCTTGTCGATCTCCGCAATAATCCCACTGAGTCCCATACTCAGGATCTTCTCGTAGTTGGGCGTGGAGATCTCCCACTGCCACATCCATCCGCCCGTGATGAAGTCGCCTATCCTCCAGGACCTTCCGGGAGGGATATAGTCACGCTCCCGGCCATGGATGGAAAAGGGTTTCCAGTACTCGTTGATGGCGAACAGCTCCTGTTTGCCCTGCTCGGTCAGCATGGAGGCATAGTCGGGCTTGGTTTCAACAGCCTTTTCAAGCCACCTCCAGTAGAGCTCAGGGTAGGTCGGGCATGCCTTTTCCGAGCTTGCGAAGCAGCCTGCAATGAGCTCCTTATCTCGGGAGAAAAGGGTCATGTTGTCCAGGACCGCGGCCAGTCCCTTGGCCCTGCGGATGCATATGGGCTCTCCCTCGCTTGCCTTGAATACCTCCGTCATGATCCGTGCCCGCTCCAGGCAGATCTTGAGCCCTTCGCGCACCGCCCTCTTGTCAGCCAGCCTTCCCAGTGACTTGATGCACGTCTCATCCCGTAAAACCTTGCTCCTCATTGTACATGCCATGATTGGACCTCCCCGCTCGTCTTTCCTTGAAAAGGATTGCATGCATGTGATGTTTATGAAGCCGGATAAAAACCTCTATCCTGAGGATGAATGCCCTTGCCGTGCATCACATCCTGCACACACGCATGCCGTATACATGTTGACATCCATGAGCAAGGAGGGTGCCAAAGAGGATACTTCAAGTATTAACTTGATATCATTAGATGTTTTTCCATACCACAAACCAACAGCCTGCCCGATTGGGACTTCCGTGTCCACTCTAGCCCATTCTTATGGAACCAGTGTTTATTCCATGCAAATATTCAATGGGTTATACAATGATTCTCATTGGGCCATGAATGCCCGTTTTGGGTCACTCCGCGGTAATACCGAAGGAAGTAGCCGGGTCCCGGCGGGGACCGGGCAATGGTTAGGATGATTCAGCAACCCCTGCACAGATACCCGTGTGCGGATTTCAAGCACCATGCTTCCTACCCAGGGTGTCCGGCGCAAAAGCCAACACTCGGCCAAGGCCGGAATAGGCGCTCCAGGAAATACCCTGCACTACTTGGCGTAGTAGTAGTACCGGTTCAAATCGAACAGTCCGGAGTTTACGGGTTCATCCTCATAGAACCGTTTTTGAAACCAGTCATACGCATCCCAGAGCCGGTCTTGTGCCCTGTTGACGCCGTATTTGTCCAGCCTCTCATTATTTTTCGGGCTTTTATCAAAATGAGCCAGGAGATCGAAAAAGTCGGGCAGGTCCTCTTCACGGACATCAAAAAAATAGTTTGGATAGGATCCGATGAGGCCGGAAATAAAATCGGCGCTGTCCTTTGATACATCGAGTCGAGCACTTTCACTGAACAAATGGGTAACATTACCATGCCATTGATTGATCACCATGGAGATTGCCAGATCTTTTCCATTTTTCAGGCGGATTCTCATATAGGCGATATGGATGTTGTAATCTTTCATCAATAAGAAAAATGGAGTGCCGGGTTTGGATATGGCACGAAAAGCCTTGAGGTATTCATTCTTCGTTTTGTCTTGATCCGATAAGCCGAGATAGGCAACTTCTCCCCGCTCATAATTCACGGCATCAAAGGCGATATCCGTTGCAGGCAAAATGTGTCTGTTCACCATATATTCCATGAACTCACGCTTCGGTTCGTCCGTCACAAAGGAGATTTTTGTCGGCAGGGCGGAAGGATAGTATGCGATCTTTTTGAGATCTACCCCCTGATACCACGACTTCATGATCTCCTGCCGCATTGCTGCGGGAAGAAAATCCAGAAAGTAGCTCTCGCCTTCGACGCGCAGCGCATCCATGTAGTACCGCAGCGACAGGTTGTGGCTGATGGTGCCGTATACGTCAAATCCGGCAACCAGCGCATAATAGATCCGTTCCAGCAGGGGATAGTCCACCACCCACATGGTTTTCGGCAGATTTCCCAGGACCCCTTTATGTACGGATGCGCTGTCGAAATGGCGATAGACCGTGAGCAGCGGCGCATCGGCGGCCTTGTTTCCCTTCCAGAGGGATTCATAGCCAAGACCTTCGTAGTGATGCGACGAGTAGAAATCCTGCCGGACTTTGTAAAATTCAACGGCGGCCTTTTCATATTCATCGTTCGTTACGTTGAAAATGCGCAGGTCACTGCCCGCTTCAATCGGCATGCGAAGCTTGTCGCTGTGCAGCTTCAGGAAGGCCGGATACACCACGCTCAGATCGTGATCAGGGTCAAGGAACATGATCCAGAATTGATCATTGATCACATTGAGGGCTATCTGGCCTTTACAGACCGGACCATGAATGAAGGTCATGATGATATAATGTACGTTGTCCAACAGGAACTGGTAGCGCGAACGCGGGGGAATCTGTTCAAAGGCGACAAACGGATTGGCGCTCAGATTCGTGCCATAGCCTACCGTATGCGGTGGCTGCAACCATTCCGGCTGGATAAAAAGCTCCTTGACGCGGCTCAGTTTGGCGTCATCAAGAACGAAAACCATATGGGTCTTCTGGACGATGGTGGAGTGGATCTTTCTGAAACGATAATAGACCCGCGGGACACCTGGGTCATCATAGGGGCGCACGGTGGCGATGAGATCAACCGGCTCGCCGGGCGGGGTCTTCGAGCGGAACAGTTCATAGTATTCAAGAGTCTGCGTACCGAATTTAATATGGGCCAGAAACAGATGCTCATAGAGATAGCGCGCGGTCATGACGTGCTTGGCGTCGCTTAAGTTAAGAAAGGTTTCCCACTGTTTTATGGCCAGGGCATCGCTCGTTTTCGGTGTGACCAGCATCTCCTGCTCTGCAGCATCAGGACCCTTGGCGCCCTGAACCAGCCAGCCCGCAATGATATCGAATTCTTCGGGCTTGAGCGCGGGGAATCCCAACGGCATGCCGTTGTTCGGGTGTTTTTCCAGGTAGCTCCCGAGTTCTTCTTGGTTTTCGGAACAGGTTAAATCTTCAGCTTCAGGCTTGTACTCTCCAACGCTTTTCGGGTTTTTCATCTTGTGGGAAAGAATCTCGATCATGATGGAGTCGTTCAACTCGCCTGTTGCTTTGCTGTCGGTAACGCTGAAAAATTCTTTCTGACGCCACTGTTCGGTAGACTGGGCGTCCGTGAAAAGACGGGTTGGATCCATGGATCTCAGACGCGAGCTGTTGTAAATGGCCCTTTTCGTTGCGCCGCGGTCCGCACCTTCGAAAGAGTCGAGCTTGAGCTGGCAGGGGGAATTGTAACAGGAATGGCATACCACAC
>CAYMDG010000136.1:4064-8434 GCA_964388905.1 uncultured Bacteriovoracaceae bacterium | reverse complement strand
TAGAAAAGGTCCTTAACGCAGTCTTGATCTTTTGAAACAATGCCGAATACTCCGCCCATATAAACACCCCCCGGTGATATCGTGCTGCATGAGCTAATTGCACAAATCCGAGCTTGTCATTCCCGCGGAGGCGGGAATCCAGTCTTCTCATGAACATCTGGCCCCCCGCCTTCGCGGGGGGTGACACCTATTTAAATCAGTTGCAAGTGGTTCGCATGGATATTATTCATTCCCACTCGATGGTGCTTGGTGGTTTTGAGCTGATATCATAGACCACCCGGTTCACTCCCTTGACCTCATTGATAATGCGGGTGGAGATTCTTGCCAGCAGATCGTAGGGGATCTTTACCCAGTCAGCCGTCATGCCGTCCAGGCTGTGTACGGCACGGATGGCAATGACATTTGCATAGGTGCGCTCATCACCCATAACCCCTACGCTCTTGACAGGGAGCAGCACCGCAAAGGACTGCCAGACGTCTTTATATCCTTCCCATCGCACCATTTCCTCATGCACCCGCCTGTCCGCCTCCTGGAGGATTTTCACATTCTCCCTGGTCACTTCCCCAAGGATGCGCACAGCAAGGCCCGGACCCGGAAAGGGCTGACGTTTGAGGATGGAATCAGGCAGGCCCAGCTCCTTGCCGAGCACCCTCACCTCGTCCTTGAACAGCTCCTTTAAAGGTTCTATGAGCGTGAACTTCAGGTCTTCAGGCAGGCCGCCCACATTGTGGTGGCTTTTGATGGTGGCAGACGGGCCGCCCTTGGCGGACCTGCTCTCGATGACATCAGGGTACAAGGTTCCCTGGGCGAGAAAGTCGGCCCCGCCGATACGGTCGGCCTCTTTATAGAATACATCGATAAAGGTCCGGCCGATGATCTTGCGCTTCTCTTCGGGTTCACTCACCCCGGCAAAGGCATCGAAGAAACGATCCTTCGAATCCACGATATCGAGGTTCAACGGGTAAACCTCGGTAAAGGTTGTGCGGATCTCCTCGGCTTCACCCCCGCGAAGCACGCCATTGTCAACGAAGATTGCCGTCATCTGCTTCCCTATGGCCTTGTCGATGAGAGCTGCCACAACCGCTGAGTCTACGCCACCGGACATGCCGCAGATGACTCGGGCATCACCAACTTGCGCCCTTATGCTCTTTATGGATTCCTCGATGAATCCCTTCATGGTCCAGCCGCCCGAACACCCGGCAATCTTGAAAAGGAAGTTTCTCAGAAGCTCTATGCCTTTGGGTGTATGCACAACCTCGGGGTGAAACTGCACACCGTAGATCTTCCGGCTCTCATCCCCCATGGCAGCCACAACGCAGGAGCTTGTATTGGCAAGTACGGAATAACCCTGGGGCGGGGTTGCTACATGGTCGCCGTGGCTCATCCAGACATCAAGGCTGCTGTCGAGTCCGTCAAAGAGTCCGCCTGATTTGATCACCTCAATTGTGGCCGGACCATATTCTCGGGCTATCCCGCGTTCGAGTTTTCCGCCGAGGATAACCGAAAGGAGCTGCAGCCCGTAGCAAATGCCGAGCACAGGGATCCCGAGATTGAAGATTTCGGAATCAATCTCAGGATGATCCCTGTCGAGTACCGAAGCCGGGCCGCCGGAAAGGACCACTGCCTTGGGCGACAGGGCTCTGAGCTCGGCGTGGGAGATGTCATGGGGAAGTATCTCACAGTACACGCCGCATTCCCTGATACGTCTTGAAATAAGCTGGGCATACTGGGATCCGAAATCGAGGACCGCTACAAGCTCACGCATTGATCATTACTCCATATAGCCATCAGGAAAGATATTTCCTGTCCAATTCTGCAAATGATGGAACCCTCTTGTCATGATTTATACCCTGACCGTGACCTCTCCGGCGAAGACCGTATCCACAGGGCCCATAAGCCAGACCTGGGAATAATCGTTGCCCAGTTCAGCAAAGTCGATCTTCAACTCGCCGCCTTTCATGGTCACGAGCACCGGTGTGCTTGCAACCTTTCCCAGGTGCTTTGAGATGATGGCGGATGCCACTGCGCCTGTGCCGCATGCCAGGGTCTCATCCTCCACCCCGCGTTCGTAGGTGCGTACGCGGATACGATTGCCTTCCAGCACCTGCACGAAATCGGCATTGGTCCCTGCCGGTGCGAAACGGCTGTGCAACCTGACGGCCCGGCCGAGCTCTGCTACCGGGACATTATCGAGGGATTCGAAAAAGATAATAGCATGAGGAACACCCGTGTTGATGAAGTGCGCTGTAAGGGGTTTGGCCAGGACATCGATTGCGATATGGGTTTCCAGTCCGAAAGGCGCCGTCATCTGGATGGCAATGTTTTCTCCATCAATCCTGGCGCCTATGGTGCCTGCCAGCGTCTTGAAACGCATGGGAGTTTTTGTGATGCCCTGCTGATGGGCAAAAAGGGCTGCACACCGAGCGCCGTTGCCACACATCTCGGCCTCGCTCCCGTCGGCATTGAAGATCCGGAAGGTGAAATCAGTATCCGTATCTTCACCCAGTACAATGACGCCATCTGCGCCTATGCCGGTCTTCAAGGCGCAGGATCGGATTGCAAAGGCCTGCCAGTCAAGATGAACAGGGTTTTTTACATTGTTCACCATGATAAAGTCATTTCCTGCCCCTGCCATCTTGGTGAAGGGAACCCTTATCTCACCGGCTGATGATGCCATGACCTCTTGCCCCCCTGGTAGTAAGAAAATCGTATTTTCTTTATGCGATATTCAAGGTATTGTTGACTTAACAGAGTAAGGGGTATGCGTCAAGAATGGAAGCAGTATGTCTTATGGCTGAATCAGTCATTAAAAAAGCATAAATAATTTTGGTGGCCCTATTGTTCTAACCAGTAATAGCTACTATATATAAAAAAGAACATGTGGCCTTCATATGAGTTAATTTGTATATATGCATGGGGACATAAAGAATGAATGACGAGAATCTGCAGAGAGAAGATCTCATAAAGGCCCTGGCCGAAGCCCGTCAGACCATCGCTGAACTGAATAACATGGCAGCCGAGCAGAAGAAGGTTGAGGAATCCCTGCGTGAGGGTGCAGAAAAATACCGCATGCATTTTTCGCTGGCTAACGATGTCATGTTCTCTTACGATAACCAGTTCAGGGTTCTCAGCGTCTCCCCCAATGTAGAGAGAGTGCTGGGGTACAAACCCGAGGAGTTGATCGGCGGGACCTTTCAGGGTCTTCATGTCCTCCATCCGGATTATATGGAGCTGGCTTTCAGTAACGCATTGAAGGTTCTCTCGGGAAATACGGTATATTCTTCAATTTATGAGTTTATCACTAAAGACGGGTCAAGAAAATTCGGAGAGGTCAGCGGTGTCCCTGTTTTCCGTGATGACAAGGTCGTGGAGGTGATCACGGTGGCCAGGGATATTACCAAACGCATGGACATGGAAAAATCCTTGCAGGAAAGCGAGGAAAGGTACCGGATCACCCTGCAGAGTATGCCTGATGCGGTGAGCATTATCAGGGTTCAGGACTTGGAATATCTCTACATTAATGATGCATTCAGCAAGATAACCGGGTACTCACCTGATGAGACCATTGGGAAAACGCCTTCAGACCTGAATCTGCCCGTGAGTTCAGATGCTATTGATCAATGCATCGAGATCATAAAAGACAGCAGATCAACTGACAGCCTTGAGCAACAGTGCCGTAAGAAGGATGGAACCATTATCGACACCCTTATTTCCGCCAGACCGATTCACTACAGTGGTGATAACGCCATGATCATGGTCATGGCAGATATAACTGCCCTAAAGCAGATAGATGAAGAGAAGAAGAGCTTGGAGATACAATCACAGAAAATGGATTCCATTGCTACATTAGCAAGTGGCATCGCTCATGATTTTAATAATCTCCTTACAACCATCATCGGCTTCACAAAGATGTCAATGAAAGATATCGTGGGACATTCCAAGGGTGAGATTGACCTGAGCGTAGTCCGCAGCGATCTGGGTGAAGTGCGTAATGCAGCCTTGCGCGCCAGAGACCTTGTGAATCATATTCTGGCATTCAGCCGGCATACCGAGAAGGAATATGAGCCGATAGACCTTGGTTCAACAGTGCAAGAATCGCTCAAGGCGTTGCGGCCCACATTTCCTGCAAACATAAGGATTCGTCAGAACCTTCCAGATTCAAAGATGATCCTGGGTGACCCTGTTCAGATTCATCAGGTAATGATGAACCTTTGTACCAATGCTGCCTATGCCATGGATAAGGACGGAGGTGAGCTCGAAGTGAGCATTGCAAGGATTGCAGTAGGTCAAGACACTGCAACCCTTAAACTGGATGTGCCTTCAGGCCCATATGTAAGGTTGACGGTCAGGGATACCGGCCATGGTATGAC
>CAYMDG010000136.1:0-3964 GCA_964388905.1 uncultured Bacteriovoracaceae bacterium | reverse complement strand
TGCCTTCAGGCCCATATGTAAGGTTGACGGTCAGGGATACCGGCCATGGTATGACTAATAAGGTCATGGTGCGGATCTTTGATCCCTATTTTACAACCAAATTCAATGGGAGAGGTACGGGCCTTGGATTATCGGTTGTTCATGGTATTGTGAAAAGTCATGGAGGCACTATCCTCTGTAAGAGCGCCCCAGGGAAAGGAACCACCTTTGATATTTACCTGCCTGAGTTTGAATTGAAAAAGCAGCAGGAGGGAAAAATCATTAAAACTTCCAGTGCAAGCGAGAACAAGAGAATCCTCAATCTTGATGAAGAACTCTCTACCAGTGAAATAGTGAACAAGACAAATGAAAATCAGGGTATATCTCTCGACCCCAAAAACAAACAGGTATAAGCAGGATCAGCTGCAACTTGATTTTACAGGAGCATTGGGAAAAACATGCCCTGTCTGATGGGATTGGAGCTGAAACGTTTTATTTGTTCGGCATTTGTCACATTGCTTCATTGAACTGGTCCCTGCACACGGCCACGCCTGCAAGGCCTTCTAACAAAGCAGGATTCATAGCAATGATCATAAAAACCTCATCCGGTACGCCATCCTGCGGGCTTGATAATCCATGCCATGAAATCGGGAATACCGATTCAATGGGAACCGTTTCCCGAAGTACAAAAAAGAGTAAACTCATGTTAAATGAAACAATAATGTTGAATTCAATCAGCAGACAAGTTAAATTATTTCAATAAAAACAATACAGTATTGGATTGAGGATTTGGTGAGGATTTGGCATCTTCCTTGCTCAATGAAGAGGCGGGACGAAATGAAAGGAGGATTTCACAAAGATCGGATCAGACGAGAGGCAAAGGTGGCAGGGTAGTACCAGATACTATTTTACAGCTGCTGTATTGGGCTGATAGCATATGAACAGCCCCAATGCTTTTCCCAAAAGAATTTTTTTACTCTGGATTTGCATTGAATAGGTATTCCGGCTGATCTAATATATTTATGATTAATTATTGTGAGAGAAAACAAAAAAACAATTCCAGATTTAGTGCCCGAGTTCATTTTACAGAACTATTATTCTAAATGGAGGAGCAATGAAGGTTATAAATCCAATTACCGCTTCAGAGAGAAGTTATTTTATCGAGAAAGAAAAAGAGGTTCAGATATCAAAGTATTACGGGGAGGACATTTTCAGCGCCAAGGTAATGCAGCAGAAGCTCCCCAAAGATGTCTACCTGCGCGTTATTGAGATAATCAATGAAGGGCGGAAGCTGGATGCCGATACTGCAAACTCAGTGGCTCACGCCATAAAGGAATGGGCCATTGACAAGGGGGCTACACATTACTGCCACTGGTTCCAGCCCATGACAGGCTCCACCGCAGAAAAGCACGATGCGTTCATCGAATTCACGGGTTCAGGCAATATTATCGAGAGATTTTCAGGGAAACAGCTCATTCAAGGGGAACCTGATGCATCAAGTTTTCCCAGCGGAGGATTGCGGTCTACCTTTGAAGCCCGCGGCTATACTGCATGGGATCCCACGAGCCCTGCCTTTATCATCAGAAACGGACTGGGCACAACCTTGTTCATCCCTACCATATTCATTTCATATACGGGCGAGGCACTTGACAAAAAGACACCGCTTCTCCGTTCAATCAACGCCATAAACAAAAGCGCAATCAACATGATGCGCCTTTTGGGCAATAATGAATCGAAGAAGGTATTTGCTACACTCGGACCCGAGCAGGAGTATTTCCTGATCGATCAGGATTATTATTTCAAGAGGCAGGACCTGGTTTTAAGCGGCCGGAGCCTTTTTGGAGCAACACCGCCCAAAGGCCAGCAGCTGGAAGACCAGTATTTCGGCAGCATCAAGGAAAGGATCCTGTCCTTCATGCACGATGTTGAAGAAGAGCTCTATAAACTCGGCATACCGGCAAAGACCAGGCATAACGAGGTGGCTCCCAGCCAGTTTGAAATCGCACCCATCTTTGAAGAGGCAAACCTGGCTGCAGACCATAACCAGCTCGTCATGGAAACCATGAAGCGGGTTGCCGCGACCCACAAGCTCAGGCTGCTGCTCCATGAGAAGCCTTTTGCCGGGATCAACGGCTCGGGAAAGCATGTCAACTGGTCTCTTTCTGACGACCTCGGCAACAACATGCTCAATCCGGGCAAGACCCCTCATGACAATATACAATTCCTCGTGTTCCTCATGGCCACTATCAAGGCCGTTAATACCCATGCAGACCTGCTCAGGGCATCCGTAGCATCAGCCGGCAATGATCACAGGTTAGGGGCTAATGAGGCGCCGCCTGCAATCATTTCCATTTTTCTGGGCGAGCAGCTTACCAAGATCCTGGACAACATCGAGAAGGGCAAGATCACAAAGGCTACCGACGAGGCGATCATAGACCTGGGGGTCTCGAAGCTGCCGGTCCTCAGCAAGGACAGTACGGACCGTAACAGGACATCGCCCTTCGCATTCACCGGCAACAAATTTGAATTCCGGGCCGTAGGATCTTCTCAGTCCATTTCTTTTCCGGCAACAATTCTCAATACCATAGTTGCCGAAAGTCTTGATATCCTGGCCAAAAAAATCAAGGCAAAGGGAGGAAAGGTTAACCAGGCAGCACTGGACGTGATCCAGGAAGAAGTCAAAGCCAATAAGGCAGTGCTGTTCATGGGTGACAATTACACCAAGGAATGGGAAGACGAAGCGGCAAAGAGAGGACTCCCGAACAAGAAGACGAGCTGCGAGGCGATGAAGGACATCAAAACGGATAAGGCCGTCAAGCTCTTCGAGAAATATGGCGTGCTCTCCCCCGTAGAGCTGAAATCACGCTACCACGTGCGCCTGGAGAGGTACATAAAGGAGATCGACATCGAGGCGGTCACGCTCCTCAATATGGTACAGAACCAGATCATTCCGGCTGCAGTAACCTATCAGAAGAATATCGCCACGTCTGTCAGATCCGCAATTGATGTGATAGGAGAGGGCAAAGAGCTTAAGCCGCAAAAAGAGCTTGTCAAGAAGGTAAGCACACTGATCAGCGATACACAGAATCTGGTCAATGAACTCAAGGTCAAGATCGACAAGGCAAATTCCATCGCATCAGAAGAGAAAAAGGCAGGTTATTTCTGCGATGAAATCAAAAAGACCATGGCTGACATCAGGGACAAGGTAGACACCCTTGAGCATTACGTGGACAATGAGTTGTGGCCGGTGCCCAAGTATTGGGAGATGCTGTTTATCAGCTAGAAAAGCGGAAGACTGAACAGCTAAAGATCTATAGGGGTACCATCAAAACAAAAGGCGGCGATTAGGATCGCCGCCTTTTGTTTCTCACTTCAGGATAGTTATACTTACGCGCAGTCCCCCTGGAGCGATTCTTCAGGTGCCCGGTTCAATAGAGGAAAACCTCAACAATAAACATTGTTCAAACTGGAGCTGACAGCCAAAGGGAGTCTTCGTACTCTTTAGTGAAAGCCGGCGTGTTTGCCGTTACGTACTCTAAAGCTACATCTCCAATGTTCTTGATCCCATGCTTTTTCTTCGGAGGAATATAAATCGCATCACCTGATGTCACTTCCCTGGTCTCATCTTCAATAATCATGAGACCCATTCCCTTGATAATATAATAACATTGCTCAGGCCCATGGACATGAATCGGTTGCTCCGATCCAACAGGTACAACGGAGACTTGGATTGATAGGTTTCTGGCTGATGAGTTTTGAGGGCTTATAAGCATATGCGAAGTAAGGATTTCTAACTTGCCAGTGTTGCGTGAATTACTTTTATTGAAGATCTCCATATTCTCCTCGTTGAAGAGCAATGATTAAACAATTGTTTATAGTATGGCTCTAACGTGCCGGTCAGCCGCGGCCGTCGGCTGCAGTGGCGGGTTATCTTCAGCTTGTGAATGAAATTCCGAGAGCATCTGCAGCATGGAGCAGTTTCTTG